>CAZEBV010000062.1:0-3221 GCA_964510695.1 uncultured bacterium | reverse complement strand
CACCTCCGGCACGACCGGCCGTCCCAAGGGCACCGTGCGGGATATGTCGGCCAACGACCGTTCCGAGGAGATGTACGCCCTGCTCGAGGCCCTCGACATGGGGGAAAGCGACCGTCACCTGGTGGTGGCCCCCTTCTACCACAGCGGGGCCCAGCTGTTTACGATCCTGCAGTCGATCGCCGGCGCCACGGTGTACGTCCGTCCCGAGTTCGAGGCCGAGGACGCCCTTCGATCCCTATCGCGGTGGAAAATCAACAGCGTCTTTCTGGTGCCCACCATGATCCGACGAATCCTGAACCTGCCGGACGAGCGCTTCGAGGACCATCCGGTCGAGTTCCTGAACTGCCTGGTCTCCACGGCCGCCCCGTTCCCCCAGTCGCTTCGTGAACGGGCCATCGAACGCTTCGGAGCCGGGGCCGTCCACGACTCCTACGGCGCCACCGAGCTGGGCACCGTCACCCACCTCGACGGCCATGAGATGCTCGAGAAACCCCACAGCGTGGGTCAGCCTCTTCCGGGCCACGAGATACGTGTCCTGAACGAGGAGGGGGAGGAGCTTCCGCCGGGTGAGGTCGGCACGATCTACGTGCGCAACGACTTCACGATCCGGGGCTACCTGGACGACGAACAGGCCAGCGAGGAGATTCGCCGCGGGGAGTGGATGACGGTGGACGACCTCGGCTACCTGGACGAGGACGGATACCTGTTTTTGGAGGGACGGTCACGGGACATGGTGATTACCGGGGGCGTCAACGTGTACCCGGTGGAGGTGGAGGAGGTCCTGAACGCCCACGGGAGCGTCGAGGAGGCGGCGGTGTTCGGCGTGCCCGACGAGGAGTGGGGGGAACGTCTCGTGGCGGTGATCGTCCCGGCCGACGGCGAGGCCTTCGTCCCCGACGAACTGGAAAGCCACTGCCGGGGCCGACTCACCGGGGCCAAGATCCCCAAACAGTGGGAACGGGCGGACTCGCTGCCGCGGACCGACACCGGAAAGATCCTCAAGCGGTCGCTGCAGGAACGCTACGGAAGCTGATCCGACCGGCGAAAACGAGGAGGGCTTCGCCGCGAGGGCGCTAGCCCGGAAAATTCACGTTCGTCTTTCGCTCATGAATTTTCCGTCCGAAGGACAGCCTTATCGAGCATCGTCAGAAGGATGTCTTTCCCTCAAAACCGTAAAAGTCACCGTAAAAAACGATGACTGCCCGAGAGACCCTCGATTGAAGGCGGGGGGAGCCCCGCCTTCAACCGGGGAGGGTTCTCCTCTCGGCGAACAGAACGGAGTGTGATTCCAGGGCATCCGAACGAAATCGATTGGGTTTGTGGTCCAACCGGTTGAGGGCGGCCAAACTGGCGGATTATTCACGCTCGTCGTGAATCATCCGGGCTAGAGGAAGTGCCAGACGAAGTTGATGGTGGCGGCGTCGTATTCTACCTGGTCCAGGCCGGTCGGCTCCGTGATGTAGTGCTCCCACTCCAGCCGCATCCCCATGGTGATGGCCTCGGCGGAATCGACGTCACGGTCCACGAGGATCAGGTAGTTCATCCCGGCCCCGTACTTGTAATCGAAGCCCCTGGCGTCGGCGACGACGCTGCCCCCGGACCGCTCCACGACGTTGTGCCGGAAGCCCCCGCCCCTCATGAAAAAATCAAACCCCGAGGTGATGGGGAGAATGAAAATGCCGTCGAAGTAGAACCCGTCCACGCTGCGCTCGAAGGTGGAACCCCCGACGGTGCCCTCCATGTCCGCGAACTCGGTGAACCCGCCCTCCAGGGCGAAGTAGTGGGAGGGCTGAAGACCGATGAACCCCTTCACGAGCCCACTCTGTTCGTCGAGGGGGTCCTCCTCCTCCGTGACCTGAATCCCGCCGCCCAGGCCGAAGTAAACGTTGGGCGGGGACTGGAAGGCCCCGGCCGGCTGGCTTGAGGCCATCACGCCGAAAATCACCGCCAACAGACCCGCGAGCGTCCACTGGTATCGTTGCATGACGTCATTAACAGCTCCCGAAAGTTCCGTGTGTTGAAGACGGTCAAGGGACCATATTTTAGTTTCGGTGCTCCACGAGGCAGAGTTTAACAGGGGAAAGCCGAGGGGCGGATCTCCTTCCCGGTCGGCGCGCCTGTCGTGCTTTCCCGGCCCGGCGGGGGTCCAGCGGCCCGCGTCAAAACCAGCGGGTCCCAGGCCCGGAACCGCCGCGTCCGGGGGCCTCAGGCCCCCTGTCCGAACGCCCCCTTTCCGTTCGAGCCCGCCCGAAGCCGCTCGACGATCTCCTTCGGGGCCCTCGGTCGACAGTAGTAAAACCCCTGGCCCGTCGGGCATTCCCACTCCTTCAGCATGCGGTGCTCCTCCACGGTCTCGACCCCCTCGGCGATGACCTCCAGGCCGATGCGGCGGGCGAACTCCACGATGCCCCGGGTCAGGTGGCGCTTCTCGTCGTCGTCCGCCATGCCGGTGACGAAGGAGTGGTCGATCTTCAGGAAATCGATCGGCCAGCGGGACAGGCGGGCGATGGAAGAGTACCCGGTGCCGAAGTCGTCCACGCACAGCCTGAGCCCCAGGGAGCCGAGGTGCTCCATCCGGGAATCCAGAAAGTCCATGCTGCGGTTGACCGTGGTTTCGGTGAACTCGAGGTTGAGGCACTCCCGGGGCACACTGGCTCCTTCCAGCACGGACTCGAGGACGTCCAGGAAATCCGGCTCGGAGAGTTCTCGGGGGGAGTGGTTGACGTGGACCGCCACGTCCTCGTCGATCAGACCTTCCCGACGCCACTCGTGCACCTGACTCACGGCCTCCCGAAGCACCCACCGACCCAGCGGCACGATAAGACCGGACCGCTCGGCCTCCGGGATGAAATCCCCCGGAAGCGTGAAACCCTCCTCGGGGTGACGCCAGCGTATCAGGGCTTCGAACCCCTTCAGCTCCCCGTCCTGGATTCCCACGATGGGCTGGTAGTGAAGCTCGAACTGCTCGTCCTCGAGGGCCTCCCGGAGGTTGATGCCCAATCGAAACTGCTTCAAAAGCCGATCGTGCATGGACTCCGTAAAGAATTCGAAGTCACCCTGCTTCTGTTTGGCCCGGTACATGGCCGTGTCCGCGTCCCGGATCAGGGTGTCGGGGTCCTCGTACTCGGGAGAACTCAACACGAGGCCGGCGGTGGCGTCCAGGTTGATTCGGCGCCCCTCGACCTCGATCGGATCACGGACCCGTCCCAGCAGCCGCCGGG
>CAZEBV010000061.1:9074-12031 GCA_964510695.1 uncultured bacterium | reverse complement strand
GAGCAGATCGGTCGGCTGCCGGTGGTGGACGGGGGTCGGCTCGTGGGGATGGTGACCCGAACCGACATCATCCGGGTGATGCACCGGCAGCATCAGTCCCTGGAGGGGGATCTGCTGGAGGAGCCCCCGGCCTATTCATCGCTTCAGAACCCCGAGAACCTCGAACCCCTGATGGAACGGGTGCTGCCCGGGCCCACGCTGGAGCGGTTCCGGGAATGGGGCCGTCTCGCCGAGGAGCTGGACGACGACCTGTTCCTCGTTGGAGGGTGCGTTCGGGACCTCCTCCTGGAGGAGGTAAGCGTGGACTACGATTTCACCCTTGAACGGGATGCGATTCCCTTCGCCCGCCGGCTGGCCGAGGTGGAGGACGGGCGGGTCTCTCCCCATGAACCCTTCGAGACCGCCGTGGTAACCCTGCCCGACGGGGAGACCGTCGACTTCGCCACCGCCCGCAGCGAGTATTACTCTCACCCCGCGGCCCTTCCCGACGTCGAGGTGGAACACGCTTCGGTCGCCCAGGACCTCCGCCGTCGTGACTTCACCATCAACGCCATGGCCGTGGGCCTGAACCCGGGTGACTTCGGGGACCTCCTGGACCTGTACGGGGGACGGCGGGACCTTGATTCCGGCCTCGTACGGGTGCTTTACCCCAAGAGCTTCCTGGACGACCCGACGCGGGTGTTTCGGGCCGTTCGGTTCGCCGCCCGTTTTTCCTTCGAGGTCGAGGAGCGCACCCTTTTCCACCTTCGCAACGCCCTGGAGCCGAAGCTTTTCGAACGGGTGAGCGGGGACCGGATTCGGGATGAACTGGACCGGATCTTCCGGGAGGAGGATCCCTGGTCCGTCGTGAACCGGCTGTTCGACTTGGAGGTTCTTCCCACCCTGTGTCCCCGGCTGGAGCCCTTCGAGGGGCTGCGGGAAGCCGTGCACCGGGTCGAGGAACTGATCGAACGGTACGACCCCGATGACCCCCCCACGGTGTATTACTGCGTGCTCTTCGAGCCGCTGTCCCGTCAGCGGGCCTCCCGGCTGGCCCGTCGACTGACGTTCCGGCGCGAACAGGTCCGGGCCATTGAACGTAACGCCGAATTTGCCGATAAAAGGAAAGAACTGGAGGCCGCCGGGGCTCCTTCCACCATCTACCGTCTGCTTGAAACGGTCGGGCACCGGGAGGTTCTCCTGGCTCGGATGGCCCTGGACGGGGCCGACGTTCGGTCCCGGATCGCTCGATATCTCGAGCAGTGGGTTCACGTGGAACCCCTGGTGGACGGAGACGATCTCAAGGCACTGGGGATTCCGCCCGGGGAACGGATGGGCGAGATCCTCGAGGAGTTGTTTGATCGTCAGCTCGACCGGGACGTGACCTCCCGGGAGGAGCTGCTGGACTACGTTCGTGAACACCACGCGGATCTCGTCACACCCTGATCCTCCCGTGGTGATACTGCAGGAGGGAGTCCTGGTCGGTTATGGAGCCCGATTACGGCGTCTGCCTCGCCGAGTTCCAGGGGCCGGTGGATGCCCTTCAGGACGCGGCTCGCCGCCAGGACGTTGGGTTGAGTCGGGTGAACCTCTCCTGTCTCATCCGTGATTTCGGCCGCCACGTTCGGGATCGACCCGACTGGGGCGTCCGGGACGTGTCCGCCTACCTGCTGGTGTTCTCCGAACTGATCCGCATCAAGACCCGCCTGCTTTTGCCCGAGGACGAGGCCGAGGAGGCCGACGAGGACGAGGCCGAGGAGGCCGGCGAGGACCTGATCGCCCTCGCCGCCCGGACCCTTCGGGAGCGTGCTCGCCGGCGGGCTCGGATGTACGACGGTCACCCCCCCGAACTGCCCGACGAGGTCACCTCCGGTGAAACCCATTATCGCGAGGTGACCCTCGTCGAGCTGATTCGATCCTTCCAGAAGCTCATGCGGACCGAACGGGAGCCCCGAACTCTAAATTTGAAAATCACGGATGAATTCGACACCGAGGAGCGCATGGAATACATCATGGACGCCCTCTCGAACCGGCGTCCCGCCTCGTTCGAACGTCTGTTGAGTCCACAGCCCACGCGGGAGGAGATCGTGGTGACGCTGCTGGCGATCCTGCAGCTCGTCAAAGCGGACGACCTCAGGCTCGTTCGTCCGGTCGACGGGGGGACGATCCGTCTGGTGGCTGTCAGTTCCGCCGAACGCATGAGGGAAACGGCATGACCGGGACGGTGACCCGGCTGGAAAGGGGGGGGCGCTCGGCCGACGCCGAGGACGCCGGGAAAGGCGCGGACACCCCGGAGGAGCCGGACGAATCGTGGATTCGATCCCGGGTCGAGGCCGCCCTTCTGGTGGCCGAGGAGCCCATCACCGCCTCCGAGCTGGGGGACCACCTGGACGTCCACGGCCGGCGTGTTCGCGGGATCCTTGAACGACTTCGGGAGGAGTTCGATCGGAACGGCCGGGGGTTCCAGCTGTTGAACGTGGCCGGGGGATTCAAACTGACCACCCGGGAGGAGCACTACGACTTCCTAAAGAAGATGTTCGGTCAACGCACCGTTCCACGGCTGTCCGACGCGGCGGTGGAAACACTCGTCATCGTAGCGTACCGTCAACCCGTGACCCGCAGCGAGATCGAGGAGGTTCGTGGGGTCAACAGCCAGAGCGTGCTGGGGACCCTGCTGGAGGACCAGTTCATTCGTGTGGCCGGCCGACGGGACGAGATCGGTCGGCCCCTCGAGTACGGCACCACCTCCCGATTCCTGGATTACTTCGGGCTGACGTCGCTGAACGATCTCCCGGAACCGCGGGAGATCGAGTCCCTGCTGGAGGAGTAAACCCGCGACGATGACGGATTCGCTGGAGGAACTGCGTCGGGAGATCGACCGGGTCGACCAGAGCATCGTGGAGGCGCTGGATCGCCGCGCCGAGCTGGTGCAGGAGATCGGTGAGATTAAACGGGAGAAGGGGATCGATCTGTTCGTT
>CAZEBV010000061.1:501-9064 GCA_964510695.1 uncultured bacterium | reverse complement strand
CGGGAACGGGAGATCATCGAACGGCTCGAACGTCTCGGAAGCGGCGTTTTCCCCGCCCCCTCGCTTCGTCTCATCTACCGGGAGATCATCGCTACCTGTCTCAACCTGGAGAAGCCGGTTACCGTCTCCTACCTCGGTCCGGAGACCACCTTTACCCACACAGCCGCGCTCAAACGGTTCGGTCACAGCACCGATCTTCACCCGTTGAACACGGTTTCGGAGGTGTTCCACGAGGTGGAGCGCGGGGGGGCCGACTTCGGCCTGGTACCGATCGAAAACAGCAGCGAAGGTGCCGTCCGCCACACCCTCGACCGGTTTTTGACCTCGGACCTTTTGATCTGCAGCGAATGTTACCTCAAGATCGAGCTCAATCTGGTCAGCCAGGAGGAGAGCCTCGAGGACATCGATGTTGTTTACTCCCACGGGCAGGCGATCTCCCAGTCCAGGGAGTGGCTCAACCGCCACCTCCCCGGGGCCACGGTGACGGAGACCAACAGCACCGCCGAGGCGGCCCGGATGGTCTCGGAACGACCCGGGAGCGCGGCCGTGGCCAGCGAGGTGGCCGCGGACGTGTACGAGCTGAACCTGCTCGTGCGGAACCTCGAGACCCCCGAAGAGAATTACACGCGATTTCTCGTGCTCGGGGACACGACCCCACCCCCAACCGGCGACGACAAGACCTCGGTGGCCTTTTCCCTGCCCGACCGGGCCGGGGCTCTGTACGAGGTGCTGGAGCCGTTCGGTCGTCTGGACATCAACATGACCAAAATCGAGTCCCGTCCCTCCCGTGAAAGCACCTGGGATTACATTTTCTTCGTGGATTTTCAGGGGCATCAGGATGAAGAAGCCGTGCGTGAACTCATCGAGGTTTTCCGGACCAAAACCCGTTATTTCCGGATCCTCGGCTCCTACCCTCGCGAGGAACCGTTTGAATGACATCCAGTCCGTCGTCCCCCCTGCCGCCGGGGTTCGTTCGGCCCGCCCTCGACGAACTTCATCCCTACGAACCCGGTAAACCGGTCGGGGAAATCCAGCGCGAGTACGATCTGGATCGCCCTCCCGTCAAACTGGCCTCCAACGAGAACCCCTTCGGCCCTCCTCCCGACCTCCGTGACCGCTACGAGGAGACGTTCGCCCGACTGAATCGTTATCCCGACGCCGCCTGCCACTACCTGCGCCACGCCCTCGCGGACCGTCTCGGCTGGCCGGTCGAGGGGATTTTCGTGGGCGCCGGAACGGACGAGGTGCTGGACTGTCTGGGCAAGGCCACCCTGCGGGCCGGGGACGACGTCGTCACGGCGGACCCCGCCTTCGTTCGCTATCCGATGATCGCCCGGATCATGGGGGCTCGGGCCGTGGAGGTCCCGGTGACGGACGCCTGGGACCTCGACCTGGAGGCCATGCTGGATCGTGCCGGCGAGTCCACCCGCTGGTTCTGTCTGCCGAACCCCAACAACCCGACCTCACGTTACCTGGACGAACCGACGCTCCGGCGTTTCCTGGAGCGGGTCCCCGCGGAATGCGGCGTGGTGCTCGACGAGGCTTACTTCGAACTGATGGACGTGGATGATTATCCCGACGGCGTCGAGGTGGCCCGGGAACGGCGTGGAGCCTCGGGCCCCACGCTCGTGGTGCTTCGGACGTTCTCAAAGGCCTACGGCCTGGCCGGCCTTCGGGTGGGGTACGGAATCATGCCGCCCGAGCTCGCCCGGGAATTGCACAAGGTCCGGCCGTCGTTTAACGTGAATCGCCCGGCGCAGGCCCTGGCCCGGGCGGCCCTTCAGGAGGAAACGTTCGTCCGCCGAAGCCGGGAACGCCTCGGGGAGGCCCGAACCCGGGTGACCCGGGAACTCGAAAACCGGGGGATGCGGGTGGTGGACCCGTCCGCCAACTTCGTGCTGGCGGAGGTACCCGGCGATCGAACCGGCGATGAACTCTGTGATGCCCTTCTTCGCCGCGGGGTGATCGTACGGTCGATGACCCCTTACGGACTCCAGGACCACGTACGGATCAGTTTCGGTACCTCTTCGGAAAACCGCCGGCTGTTCGACGCGCTGGACGGCCTCGATGGACTCTAAACCGCACGTCCACGTGGTGGGGCTTGGGCTCATCGGGGCGTCGGTCGCCGCCGGCCTTTCGGCGGCGAATTATCGGGTTTCCGGCTGGGATCGGGACGAGGCCCGCCGCCGTGCGGCCTCGGAGGAGGACATCGTCGAGCGCGTCGACCCTCCCGACGCCCTGTCAGGGAGCGTGGACGGGGTCATGATGGCGGTCCCGGTCCCCGAGATGGTCAGCGTGGCCCGGGACGTCCTCGAGGGACCCCATCGTCCCGAGTTCATGACGGACACGGGCTCCACCAAACACTGGATCTGTGAACGCATGGACGAGGTGCTTCCGCCTTCGGTCGCCTTCGTCGGGGGTCACCCCATGGCGGGGTCCGAGCAGTCCGGCCCGGAGGCCTCGGATCCCATCCTCTTTGAGAACGCCATCTGTGTGGTGACCCCGGGTGGGAGCCCGGAGGAAGCCCGTCGGACCGTGGTGAGTATCTGGGAGGATCTGGGCGGACACGTCGTGGAGATGAGCCCCCTCGAACACGACCGGTCGGTGGCCTACATCAGTCACCTTCCTCACCTGGTCGCCGGAGCCCTTCTGCACGCCGTGCCGGGGGAGGAGGACACCCGGGAGCGTGCCTTCGCGCTGGCTGCGGGTGGATTCCGGGACATGACCCGGGTCGCCACGGGGGACCCTCGTCTGTGGCGGGATATCTTCCAGACCAACGCGGGGGAGGTCGAGTCGGCCCTGGCCCGGTTCGAATCGGTCATCGAGGCACTTCGGGAGAGGCTCCGGGAGGAGCGCTGGGAAGATTTGACCGAATGGCTCCGGGACGCCCTCCACGCACGGGAGTCCCTCCCGGAGAAAACGAAGGGGCTGGTCGGGCAACTGTACGAACTTCGCATTCTGGCCCCCGACGAGGCCGGTATTCTGGCCGAGGTGACGGGGCTGCTCTCGGAGGCGTCGCTGAACATTACGGACATCGAGGTCCTGCGGGTTCGGGAGGGTGAGATCGGCAGCATCAAACTGGGGTTCCGCCGTCCCGACGAACGGGACCAGGCCCGCCGCGTGCTTCGGGAACAGGCCGATCACGTTCGGCTCATATGACCGGTGTCGCCGGTGATCCCGATCAAACCGTGGTGGCCCTCGACGGGCCCGCGGGAAGCGGGAAGAGTACGGTTGCCCGTCGACTGGCCCGCCGGCTGGGGTGGCAGTACCTTGACACGGGAGCCATGTACCGTGTCCTCTGTCTGGTGGCGCTTGAGAAGGGGATTCCCCTCGATGACGAGGACCGGCTGGTCGAGCTGCTCCGGGACCTAGACCTCCAGATGGACTTTCAGGGGGGGACCCCCCGGATTCGGGTGAACGGCCGGGACGTGACCGAGTCGATCCGGGAACCTCGAATCGGGAATCGGGTCAGCCGGATGGCCACCCTGGAGGGGGTGCGGGCCGCGATGGTCGAGCGGCAGCGTCGGATCGGCCGGCGTGAACCCACGGTGGCGGAGGGACGGGACGTCGGGACGGTCGTTTTCCCCGGTGCCCGGCACAAATTTTACCTGGACGCCTCGCTCGAGGAACGGGCCCGCCGCCGGTTCGAGCAGCTTCGTGACCGCGGCCGGGGCAACGTGGATCAGCGGGAGGTGCTTCGGGAGATGCGCCGCCGTGACGAACGGGATTCAACCCGTGAGTCCGCTCCGCTGCGGGCCGCGGAGGACGCCCAGCGGGTGGACACGACCGACCTCTCGGTCGACCAGGTCGTGGCGCGTCTTCTCACGACCATTGAGTCGAGCTGACCCCTACATTCCCGAGGGCCGGGTTTCCCGCTCCTGGCTGTACCTGTTCCTGCAGTACGTTTCCCTGGGGCCGCTGATCAAACTCTATTTTCGGCACCGGACGCACGGTCTGCACCACGTTCCCGACGATGAGGGGGCGATTATCGCCACGAACCATGCCAGCGTCCTGGACCCCCCCCTGGTGGCCTGTGACATTCCCCGTCCCCTTTTCACCATGGCCAAACAATCCCTGCACGAGATCCCCCTGTTCGGGCGTGCCATTCGGGCCTGTTATTCCTTTCCGGTCCGCCGCGGCACCCTGGATCACAGTGCCCTCCGTCGGGCCGTCAGTTTGCTCCAAAACGGGAACCTCATGCTGCTCTTCCCCGAGGGGACCCGGACCCGGGACGGTGAGCTTCAGAAGGGACGCCCCGGGGTGGGGAAAATTGCCGCCGAAGCCGGGTGTCCGATCGTTCCGGGGTACCTGGACGGGACCTTCGGGTCCATGCCCCCGGGAAGCGTTTTCCCCCGTCCTCGTCGGACCACGCTGTACTTCGGAGAACCGATCCACCCCGACCTGGACTTCGCGGCCGACGATGCACAAACACGCCGCCGGCGGTATAATCAGGTTGCCGAGTCCGTGATGGAGGCCATCGCGGACCTCAGGCCGAACGTCACCGCTTAGTCCCCCGGAGGTCACACCGCAGTATGGGTGAGTTCAACCCGACGATGCTCGACCCTGACGACGATGATTTTGACTTCCGGTCGGTCGAATCCCCCCGGCGGGACACCGACGAGTCCGTGGACGACACCCCCGAGCCGATCCTCTCCGAAGCGCCCAACGCCGGATCCCTTCTTAAGGGGGTCGTGGAGGAAACCACGGACACCCACGCCGTGGTGCGGCTTCCCGACGGCAGTCTCGGTCAGCTTCCGTTCCAGGAACTTCGGGAGGGTTCGGTGGTGGCCGGGGACGAGAAGCTGGTGAAGGTCCTCGACGACGACGCGGAGTCGATCACCCTCAGCGAGCGGGAGGCGGTGTCCGATTACGCCTGGAAGAAGGTGCGGCGGGCCAGAAGGAGGGAAACCCTGCTCGAAGGCCGCGTCGAAAAGACGATCAACGGTGGGTACCTGGTCAACCTGTTCGATTCACTGATGGCGTTTATGCCCCGGTCCCACGTGGATCTGGAGCCGCCCGACGACGAGGCCTTCCTCGATCGGACCGTGGAGGTCCGGGTCATCGAATGTGACCGATCGGAGGATAACGTGGTGGTCTCCCGTCGGGCCCACCTCGAGGAACGGCGGGAACGGGCTCGCCGGGAGTTCTTCGGTGCCCACGAGGTCGGTGATCAGGTCACGGGCACGGTCAAGAACGTCGTGGAGTTCGGGGCCTTCGTGGATCTGGGCCCCGTCGACGGGCTCCTGCATCAGAGCGACCTGGACTGGGGCCCGGTGCACGACGTGGAGGCCCACGTCAGCGAGGGCGAGGAGATCGAGGTGGAGATCCTCGAGATCCACCGGGAGGAGAACCGGCTATCGCTGGGACGGAAACAGCTGACCTCGGATCCCTGGGAGGACGTCGCCTCCTCCGTCGAGGCGGGCGACGTTCGAACCGGTGAGATCGTCGAGGTGCGAGACAGCGGCGACCAGCGGGGGATCATCCTTGAGTTTGAACCGGGGCTGAGGGCGCTGATTCCCGTCGACGAGATCGCATGGTCCCGTGCCTGGAAGAACCCCTCCGACCGCTTTTCCCCGGGGGACACCATGGACGTTCGGATCACCGCCCTCGATCCCGACGAGCGCACGATACGGGCGAGCCGGAAACGAACCCGGGACAACCCCTGGCCGGTGCTGCGGGATCGGTTTCCCGAGGGGACCGTGCTATCGGCCCCCGTCGTGGAAGTCCACGAGGATTACCTGACGGTTCGGCTGCTCAAGAACGTGGAGGGGATCATTCGCCGGGAGAACGTCAGCTGGGAGGACGACGTAAACCCCGTCGAGCGGTTCTCCCCGGAGGAGAAGGTAACCGGTGAGATCCTTCGCCTCGATGCCGACAGACAGGTCGTTGAGCTGGGCCTCAAGCAGACCGAGCCGGATCCCTGGGTTCAGCGCGTCCGTGAGTTCGAGGAGGGGGATCTCGTGAAGGGAACGGTGACGGGCCTCCAGCCGTACGGCGCTTTCGTCCGGCTCGACGAGGACCTTGAGGGGCTGGTGCACGTCAGCGAAATGGGGGACGGTGACCGTGTGGATCCCCAGGATGACCTGGAGGAGGGGGAGGAGGTCGGCGTCAAGGTGCTCTCGATCGACGAGGAAGAACACCAGATCGACCTCAGCATGCAGGCCTACCGGCAGGCCAGACAGCGTCAACGCGTGGAGGAATACATGGAGGAGGAATCCTCCGAGGACAGTGACGTGACCATGGGGGATCTCCTCGGCGAGGATCTCGAGGACTTCATGGAGGATTGATCCGTGGCCAACATGCGTGCCGAATGGTCCCCGGACCACCGACGGGCCGTGGAGGAACTGGAGGAGCGGCTGGGTCGAGAGATCTGCGGGGTTCCCACCGAGGACGGGGATCCCTGTTCCCAGTGGCCGGTCAGCGCCGCCCACGGCCGCTGTCGACAGCACGCCGAAACCGCCGGGGACGCCACGAGCGGATACTCGATCTTTGGCGAGTCGTCCTCGGAGGGGGAGAATGATGCTCCCGCCCCCGCGTCGGAGCAGGGGGGCGGCACGGCCCGCTCAGCCGGTTTCTGGGTTGCCCTGGCCATGACGGGCATCGTGCTTGGGGCGGGCATCGTGGGGGGGCTGCTCTATTACGACGTCATCTGGATCCCCCGGACCATGGCGATGCCCTCGGTTTCTTCTTCCCCCGCGAACCCGGAGCCGAAGGAGGACGAGGAGGAGGAGGAGGTCACGGTGGACGTCGATCTTCGGAACCCGGATTTCACCCGGATCCGATCGCTTTACCGTCAGGGGGAGGTGGACAGGGTCGCAGTGGCCCTCAAGGACCTGGTGGACAAGGCGCCGTCCCGCACCGACCGAGCTCGGGCGATGTACTTTCAGTTCGTGCTCTACCAGAACCAGGAGGCTTACGGCCGGGCCCTCGAGGTGGCCGATCGTTTCCTGGAGACCTTCGAGGACCACGAACGTCGTCCGGAGGTCCTGTTCGGGGCGGGGTTTCTATGCAAGCGCCACCTGGACCGTCCCGATCGGGCCCAGCGGTATTTCAAACAGCTCGAGAACCGCTACCCGGAGTCCTCCTGGACCCGGCGTCTATCGTCGCTCTCCTGAAGCCCCAGCCGTCCGCGGGACGTTTCCGACCGGCCGGTTTCACCTTGACTACGGCGGGGTGAACGACCCCTGACGAACTCCGAGTCCTCCGATCGTTCCCGCCGCCGTGAACAGATGGTCCGGGAACAGCTGGAGCGCCGCGGGATCGACGATCCCCGGGTGCTTGACGCTTTCCGCGAGGTCCCCCGCGAGGCGTTCGTGATGCCGCAACACCGGGGCCAGGCCTACCGGGACCGGGCGCTCCCCATTCAGTGCGATCAGACGATCTCCCAGCCCTACATGGTGGCGACCATGACGCAGGCCCTTGACGTACGGCCGGAGCATCGGGTCCTCGAAATCGGCACCGGTTCGGGGTATCAGACGGCCATCCTCGCGGCGATGGGGGCGAGGGTCTTCACGGTCGAGCGTCACCGCGAACTCACCGACCGTGCCCGTGAGAACCTCCGTCGTGCCGGCTACGCCGATCGGGTGAACTTTCGGGTCGGGGACGGGACGTGTGGATGGGCCGAGCACGCTCCCTTCGATCGGGTCCTGGTCACCGCCGGTGCCCCGGAGGTGCCCGAGTCCCTCCGGGAACAGACGGCCCGGGGCGGGAAAATCGTGATTCCGGTCGGAAGCCGCAGCGGTCAGACACTTCGGGTTCTGGCCCGGCGGGAGGACGGAACCTTCGAACGGGAGGAGTCGGTGTCCTGCGTGTTCGTTCCGTTAACCGGTAAAGAAGGATGGGACGAGGACGACGGCTCCCGGGGATTCTGGTGAGGGACTCCTCCTGGCGTCCCTGGCTGTTCGTGAAGGGACTCTGTATGGGCGTCGCCGACGTGATCCCGGGGGTCAGCGGGGGGACGCTTGCCCTGATCCTGGGGATCTACCGGGAACTCGTGGAAGCCGTGGGATCCCTGAACCTCCGCTGGTTCGTGCCGCTGGTCCGGTGGGTTCAATCGGGTTTTCGGGGGGAACCCGCCCGCCGGATGGCCCGGGCGTTCCGTCGGATGAACCTCCGTTTCCTGGCCTGGCTCGGGGCGGGCATCCTCACGGCCCTGGCGCTCGGCAGCCTCGTTATTCCCCCGATTATGGCGGACTACCCGGCCGTGGTCCGGGGTTTCTTCTTCGGGTTGATCCTCGCCAGCGTCGGGGTTCCCTTTCGAATGATCCGGGGACGCTCGGCACGAATCCCCCTGGTGGTACTGGCCGGGATTCCGGCCCTGATCGGGGGATATCTGGCCACGTCACCCGGCCGCCTGTACCTGGTCGAACCGGAGTGGGTCTCCCTTCGCGCCCGGGGTGAAACCCTGGGGGAACTACTGACCCGCGGGGTGTCCTCCCGTCCGACGCCCAGGGTGTACTGGTCTCCCGAGAACGGGGCGCTTCGCCGGCATGTTGCCCGGACGCAGCCCGAACGGGCACGTCGCCTTCGGGATCGCCGCAGCGCCCGTTCCACCGCCGGCCCG
>CAZEBV010000061.1:0-491 GCA_964510695.1 uncultured bacterium | reverse complement strand
AGCCTGTCGGTGGTTTTAATATTTACGGTCACGGGGAGTGTGCAAGTAGTTAGCACCCCCCGGTACGTCCGCCACCGGCGCCGCCGGCGACCGGAAGCAGGCACGCCCATGTCGGGCGACCCCGAACCCGGGGCCCGCAGTGATCCATACGATCGTCTATCCCTTGCGGAGGGCCTGACGGTTCGGGTTCCACGCCTGCCCCTCTGGTACGTTTTCCTGGCGGCCGGCGCCGCCATCAGTGCCATGGTTCTCCCCGGCATCAGCGGTTCCTACGTGCTTCTCGTCCTCGGAGGGTATTTCTTCGTCCTCAACGCCGGTCGAGCGGTCCTTCAGGGGATCGCGGTCCGGGCTCCTCCCGTTTACGCCCTGCTCGTGCTGGGGACCTTCGGCATCGGGGCCGCCCTGGGACTCGTGAGTTTCGCCCGGTTGATCGGCTCGCTGCTGGCCCGCTGGACCGATCTTACCGTGGGGGCCCTTGTCGGTCTCATGGT
>CAZEBV010000060.1:10624-12033 GCA_964510695.1 uncultured bacterium | reverse complement strand
GAACTTCGGCTGTCCCGGTTTCCCCCCGTGGAGGGCATCGAGGAGATCGCCCGGATCGAGGCCCTCCAGCGTCCTATCGAGATCGATCCGGTCCGGGTGAACCTTCCGGTACGTTCCGGTCAGCTTTCGATCGATCCGCTGCGGTTGACGGCGAAGGACCTGTCGCTGCACGGGAAGGGGAGCATCGGGGCCGACGGCAGGCTTGGCCTGCGTTTTGAACTGGTGCTCGAGCGGGCCATGCTCCAGCGTTTCCTGCAGGACGTACTGGGGGACCTTTACCGGGAAGTCGGGCTCAACGAGGAGGCCCGGCGGCTCATCGTTCCCTTCGTGGTCTCCGGGACCCTGACCGGACCAAAAGTGGACCTGAAGCACGACGACATCAACAAGAATTTCCGGGAGAATCTCGTTAACAGCCTCGTCACGGAACACATCGGGAAACCCCTGAACGAACTCCTTGAGGAGATTCCTTTCCTTCGATGAGCCCCCGCTCTGCACCCGGGATGGAATTTGATTTAAATACATACTGCCCGGACTCCGATAATCCATTAAAGCAGCCGGGCCGAAAGGCGTCCGTTCCGGAGACCGGGGGGGATTTCGGGGATGAGCGCCGTCGCCGCCCGACATTGGAGCCGGTGGGTGAATGAGCTATAATCAACAAAATTTCATCTGATTGTCGGGATTATCGGACCGATCCGTTCGCGTCCCGTGTTTTCGCGGCAGGAGGGTACGGATCATGCGCGATCGGAAACCCGTCGAAATGCCCTCGAGATCGTGGACGGACACGGGGGCGGAATGGATTCACGATCTCCTCGTTCCCGCCCCGAACCCGCCTCCACGGGAGGTTGTACGAAGCCCATGAACACTCGCATCGAAACCGAAGAGAAGCCGCTTAAGGTCGGGGTGGTGGGCGTCGGCCACCTCGGGGAACATCATGCTCGCCTCCACAGTTCCTTCGACGACGTCAACCTCGTGGGGGTCGTTGACGTCGACGAGGAGCGGGGGCGGACCATCGCCAGCGAGTACGGTACGGAGTACTATCCGGACCTGGAGGCCCTCATTCCCCAGATCGACGCCGCCAGCGTCGTGGTGCCCACCGAGGATCACTTCGACATCGGCAAACAGCTCATTCAGAACGACGTGGATTGCCTGATCGAGAAGCCGATGGTCGAGACCCTCGAGCAGGCCGAGGAACTCTACAGGATGGCCCAGCGGCGCGGAGTTATCCTCCAGGTGGGTCACATCGAGCGGTTCAACACGGCGTTTACCACCGCCCGGGAATACATCGACGAACCCCGGTACATCGAGGTCAGTCGGGTCGGTCCCTTCACCGAACGTTCCGTGGACATCGGGGTGGTGCTGGACCTTATGATCCACGATATCGACATCGTGTTGAACCTGGTGGATTCTCC
>CAZEBV010000060.1:0-10614 GCA_964510695.1 uncultured bacterium | reverse complement strand
CCCTCGAGAGCATCGATTCGGTCGGGGTTTCGATCATCACCGATTTCGAGGACATCAGCAACACCCGACTGGAGTTCGAGAACGGCTGCGTGGCCAACCTGACGGCAAGCCGGGTGTCCATGGAGACCGAACGGAAAATTCGAGTTTACCAGGATCGAAGTTACGTGACCCTCGATTACATGGATCAGGAGGTGAAAATCTGGAGGCTCAAGAACGGTCACGCCCGGAACATGGACGACGTCGAGGTTTTCGAGCCCCCCGTGGAGAACGGGGAGAGTTTGCGCCGGGAGCTGCTTCACTTCAAATACTGCAGCCAGGAGGGGGGCGAACCGATGGTGGGGGGCGACGAGGGACGGGACGCCATTAAAGTCGCCCTGGACGTCGTGGAGACCATGAAACGGGAGAACAAGCTCAACGGCATTCATGCGTGACCTGCTTCTCGTCACCGGGGACAGCAGCTCGGACCGTTACGCGGCCCGTCTGGTCTCCTACCTGTACGACAAGGATTACCAGGGTACCGTTCACGCCGCGGCCGGTCACGCGACCGAACGGGCCGGTGCTCGCCTGGTCGAGAACGTGGTGGATCGCGGCGTGGTCGGCCTGACCGAAGTCGTGGGATCACTTCCTTTCTTTTTTTCCCTCATGGGCACGCTGGACGACGTGATGCGGGAGCATCCCATCGGGGCCGTGCTCGTGATGGACTTCCCCGGTTTCAACATGCGGCTGGCCAAGCGGGCGCACCGGAAGGGCATTCCCGTTTACTACTACATTACCCCGCAGGTCTGGGCGTGGGGGCAGTGGCGGATACCCCGTCTCAGGGAGTGGTTCGAGGAGCTCTTCGTCATTTTCCCGTTCGAGGAGGAGTTCTTTCGGGAACGGGACGTCCAGGCCCGTTTCGTGGGTCACCCCCTGCTCGAGGCCTGGCCCGACACCCCGTCCCACGACCTGTACGAGGTTCTCAAGCTGCCGGAGGAAACCCGGATCGTGTCGTTTTTTCCGGGTTCCCGGGACCATGAAATCAACCGGCACCTGGAGCCGATGGCCGAGGCGGCCCTGCGGGTTAAACGTTCGACCTCGGACGTGGTCCCCGTCTTCAGTGCCGCCCCCACCGTCGACCAGCAGAAAATCCAGTCCATCCTCGGGGAGGAGGGGACCGAGGAGCTTCCCGTGTGGGGGGGGGACTCCCACAGTCTGCTCTCGGTTTCCGATTTCTGTGTGGCCACGTCGGGAACCATCACCATGGAGGCCACCTTCGCGGAGACGCCGATGATCGTGGGTTACCGATCGTCCTGGGTGACCTATCTGGTGGGCCGGCTTCTGGCCGGGACGGATCACCTTGCCATGCCCAACCACATCGATCCCGGGGTGGACGTCCCGGAACTGATTCAGGCGGACTTCACGGCCGACCGGCTGGAGGAACGGGTTCGTGAATACCTCGAGGACGACGAACGTCTTCGCGGACAGCGGGACCGCCTGCGGGAGATCCGGTCGATCTTCGCCCGCCGCCGCCCCAGCGAGGAAGTGGGCGCGCGCCTCCTGGGCGTCCTGCGTCACCCCGAGTCGGCCCTCTCCTCCTGATCGGCGGTTCCAATGAGTCGACTGATGTCCAAATCCACCCGGCGCACCGTGTTCGGATTCCTCTCCCGGTGGCTGGCACCGTCCCTCCTGAGCGGTCTTCGCTCCACCAACGACCTCGAAGTCGACGGAGCCCGCCACGTGCGGACCCTGGAACGCTCGGGCGACAACTACATCCTCGCCTTCTGGCACGGCCACATGCTGCCGATGCTGTTTCAGTTCTGGCGGGGGGGGTTCTATTGCTTCATCAGCCCCCACCGGGACGGGGAGTACATCGCCCGGGCGATTGACGGGCTGGACCAGCATGCCGTAAGAACGTCCCTGCGGGATCGCCGGGTGAAATCCCTCGTGCAGGCGCTTCGTCTGGCCCGGCGCGGGGAGCGGTTCGCGGTGACGGTGGATGGTCCCCTGGGTCCCGCCTTCGAGGTGAAACCGGGCATCGTCCAGCTGTCGGTCAAGACAAACCTTCCGGTGATCCCCGCGGCCGGCCTGTCGTCCCGGGCCTTCGTGGCCTCGAGCTGGGATCGTTTCTGCCTTCCGCTGCCCCTGGGCACGGTTCGTGTGACCCTGGGGGAACCGTTCCGGTTCTCGGAGGATCGGGACCTCGAGGAGCAGCGCACGGCGCTCGAGGAGAGCCTCCGCGACCTCACGCGTCTCACCACCGATAACCTTCCCGGGACCCGTAAATACCGCCGGATCTTCGAGGAGACCCTCGAGGGCCGCGGGGCCCCGGATCATCCGTCGGAGGGCCACGATTCTTCATGAGCGCCGAATTTCGCGAGCTGATGCACCGGGGCGGACGGCGAATCCTCGAGGGTTCGCCCGATGAGGCCTCCTCCTGGCTGCGATGGACTCTGATTCCCTTCGTGCCCCTCTATCGGGGTGGACGAGCCCTTCACCAGCTGTATCGGGGCTGGCGGGTACGGGGGTTACCCCGACCGGTCGTGTCGGTGGGGAACCTTCGTCTGGGAGGGACCGGGAAAACCCCGTTCGTGATCTGGCTGGTCGGTGAACTCCTCCGGCGTGATTGTCGACCCGCGGTGCTGAAGCGGGGGACCGGTCGGGAAACCGGCACGCTGGTGGCTCCCCGGGGGGAGGATTCCGCCGAACTGGCCGACCGGTATGGGGATGAGGCGGCTCTCATCCACCACCGGCATCCCGGGGTTCCGGTGGGGGTCGGACCGGATCGGCATCAGCGCGGTCGCTCCATCCTGGCGGAGCATCCGGTCGACGTTTTCGTGCTGGACGACGGGTTTCAGCGGCGGAACCTGCGTCGGGATCTGGACGTGGTTCTGCTGGGCGGTCTCGACGATCTGGACCAGTGGCAGTTGCCGGCGGGTCCTCTCCGGGAACCCCCATCCGCCCTCGAACGGGCGAACTACGTGTCCCTGAACACGACGCTCAACGAACCGGATGGACGACGGTTCACCGAACGGATCGGCCGGTACGCGAACGATCGCGTCACGATTATGACCCACGCTTACCGGATGCGGGGGATCTTTCGGGACGACCGGGACGTCACCGACCGGTACCGGGGGCGATCGGCCGACCTGCTTACCACCCAGGCACGACCGGCCCGCCTCGTACGTTTCCTCGAGGAGCAGGGGATCCGCGTGCGGCGCCGGTTCCATCACCCCGACCACGCTTCCTGGGACTCGCTGGAATTGGATGGCGGCATCGACCCGGAGGAGCTTCTCGTAACCCCCAAGGAGTGGATCAAGCTTCCCCATGGGCTGCGCGGTCGGGTCAACCGGATCGAGAGCGAACTGAAGGTGCGCCCGGCCCGACCCCTGATCCGATCGATCGAATCCCTGACGGGGGACGAGAGTGCCGCGGCCCCCGACGTGACCGGGGAGGCCGGGACCCCTGAAGCCGAGTGAGTGGCTCTACAACGGCGTCATCCACGCGGGGCTTCCCCTGGTGGTGGCCGCCAGTCTGCGGCGGTTCCGGGGACGTGATCCCGTCCCCCATACGGCCCGGAAACTCAACCCGATCCCGACGGACGCCCTGCCGGAGGAGGTTCGCGTCTGGCTGCACGGTGCCTCGGTGGGGGAGATGAGTCTGGTCCGGCGGGTGCGCGGCTGGCTTGAGGAGACGGGCGTCCGGCGGGAGCGCATCCTGGTTTCCTCCGGGACGCTGTCGGGGCTGGAACGCCTCGATCATCCGCACCGGATCCTTCTGCCGTACGATTACCCCCGGCTGATGGAGCCGCTGAGCCGGCGGGTGGGCGCTGATCTTCTGCTGGTTCTGGAAACCGAACTGTGGCCCAACCTGTACCGATACCACGAGGGACGGATCGTGGTTTTAAACGGTCGGATGAAGGCCCCGACGTACCGCGGCTACCGTCGTGTACGATCCCTGATGCGGTGCACCCTTCGCCGCTGTCGTCGCGGGCTCGCACCCAGTTCCCGGGAGGCCCGCCGGTTCCGGGCGCTGGCCGGGAACGGGCGCGAGGTTACGGCCGCGGGGCCCCGGTAATGGACGGGCATGCTGGATTCGGTGGATCCCCTCGAGGGCGGGCCCCGGTTCGACGGCAGCCGTCCGGTGGTGGTGGCGGGCAGCACGTGGCCGGCCGACGAGCAGCTCGTCCTGGACGCCGTCGAGGCCCTGGACGTGAACGTATACCTGGCCCCGAGGCACCTGGATCGACTGGAGGTCCTCAAGCGTCGACTTGAATGCCGATGCGTATCCTATGAACGCTGGAGCGAGGCCGCCGGTGGAACCGTCGAAGCCGACGTGATCCTGGTGGACGTCTACGGCGTCCTGGGTCGGCTCTACGGACGGGGGGACCTGGCGGTGGTGGGCGGCACGTGGGACGAGTCGGTCGGCGGACACAACGTGGTTGAACCCGCTCGTTTCGGCGTGCCGGTGGTCGTGGGTCCTCACGTTCAGAACGTGGCCGAGACGGTGCATTTCCTGGAGGTGCACGATCGTCTTCGCCGCGTGAAACGCCGCTCGGACTGGGTGAGCACGATTCGCCGCTGGATCGAGGAACCGGGCGGGGGGGGCGACGATACCGTCGAACGCCGGGCCCTCCGGATCCAGCGCACGTATCGTGAGGCCCTCGAGAGAGCCCTGGCGCATCAGCCGGAGGGCCTCGGGGAGCAGGTTTCCGATGGATCGTGAGGCCATCGAGGACGACCTCGAGCGCCGCGGCTTCGACCGCCGGGAACGCGGGTCGTGGACGTTCTGGCTGTCGGCGTCCGGGGGTCAGGACCCCGATAGGCTTCTTCCCCGGATTCGATCCCTGGCCGAAGCGGAAGGGGGACGGGGGGAACGACACGGCGCCGTCGAGCTGTCCGGAGCCGGCCGGGGCTACCTGAAACAGTTCCACCGGGGAGGGATCCTCGCGGAGGAGGGGGACGTGCACTACGCGGATCCGGTGCGGTTCCTCGCGGCCGGCCTGGGGGTGGTCAGGGCCGGGGAGGCCGGGGTGCCGACCCCGCCGCTGATCGGGGTCATCGCCCAGCGGGAAGCGGCCGGGTACCGAGGTTTCTTGCTGACGGAGGCCCGGGCGCTTCGGCTTTTTTCGGCGGCCGCCCGGGAGGGACGGCCCGGCGGCTTTCGGCGGGCCGGTGAACTGCTGGCCCGGCTTCACGAACACGGGGTCGACCACGGGGATTACCAGCTGAAGAACCTCCACCTCGACGGGGAGGGGCGGCTCAACGTGGTTGACTTCGATCCGGTCCGATTCCGGGCTCCCTCGGCGTGGACGCGGGAATGGCGCATCCACCGCTTCGGACGTTCCCTGTCGAAATACGGGTTCTGCCGGGAGGATCGCCGCGCCTTCGAGGCCGGCTACGAAGAGATTGCCTCACGCCACGTCTGGCTGGGGAGCCTGCAGGCCCCGGTGCACGGGATCAAGAATCGTATAAGTGACCTCCAGTACCGATTCTCGGGGCGGCCGTTCGAACCCCTCGAGGCCGAGAAAATCCTGATCCGGGCCCCGAACTGGGTCGGGGATGCGGTGATGTCCCTGCCCACCCTTCAGCGGCTGCGGGACCGTTATCCCGACGCCGTGCTCGACGTGGTCTGCCGCTCCTCCGTGGCGGACGTCTACCGGCACCACGACGACGTGAGGAAGGTCCTCGAGTTGAACGGCGGAAAGTCCTGGCGGTTTCCGGACGAGGTTCAGCACGAACGGTACTCGACGCTTCTGGTGATCCCGAAATCCCTCCGCACGGGGCTGCAGGCGTGGAGGTCCGGCATTCCACGCCGCATCGGCTTCGCGGCGCAGGGTCGTTCGGTGTTTTTCACCGACCCGGTGCCCCTCGGGGACGCCGACCGGCGGATGCACCACGCCCGCCTCTACGTCCGTCTGCTCGGAGTCCTCGACGAGGGGGAGAACAGTAAACTTCCGTCCCCCAGGTTGACCCTGACGGACGAGCTTCGCCGCCGTGCCCGTGAACTTACCGGCGAGGACTGCGTGGTCTTCCATCCCGGCAGCGCCTACGGGCCCGCCAAGCGCTGGCCGGCCCGCCACTTCGCCCGGCTGGGTACGAGGTTGATCGAGGAGACCGACCTCGATGTCGCCGTGCTCGGCGTGGACGACGAACGGGAGCTCGCCGAGGAGATCCTGGCGGATCTTCCCCCGGAACGCACCCGGAACCTGGCCGGGCGCACGGACCTCTCCGAGGCGATGGGCGTGCTGGGGGAGGCGTCGGCCTGCGTGGCGAACGACTCCGGTTTGATGCACCTCGCGGCGGCCCTGGGGACGCCGACGGTGGGGTTGTTCGGCTCCAGCGACCCGGAACTGACGGCGCCCCTGGGGGACCGTGCGACCGTGATGTACGAGGGGGTCTCCTGCAGCCCCTGCTTCGAAGCCCGCTGCCCCCTCGAGGAGGATCGCTACCGATGCCTGACCCGGATCGACCCCGCCGGGGTGTTTGAGGAGCTGGCTCCCTGGCTGAACGAACCCGGGACCGCCCGGGAACCCTCCAGCCGATGAAACGACGTGTCGTCGACGGTTTCGTCCTGTTGGCCGTGCTGCTGGTGGGGTGCGAGGTCGTCTCTTTCGACGGTTTTTACGAGGAGCGTCGTCGGCTGCTCGTGGCCCCCGCCATGCTGGAGGAGGGGCACTGGTGGGTCCCCCACGTTCTGGGTGAGGTCTACCTCAAGAAGCCGCCCGGGTTCAACTGGATGGTGGCCCTGTTCTCCTGGGTTCCCGGGGAGGTGAGCCGAATCCCCGGCCGACTGGTGGCGGTGATGAGCTGGCTGGGGACGGGGGCTCTGGTGGGATGGATGGCCCGGGATTTCGATCGCCGGGCGGCCCGTCGCACGGCGGTGGCCGCCTTTCTGTTCGCGCCGGTGGTGTTCCTCGAGAAGGTCGGGCTGGCGGAACTGGACCTCTGGTTGACCTTCCTGCTGACGGCCGGCGTGGTCGGCTGGTTCAAACTCTGGCGGCGGGGACGTCCGGGGGCCGCCTGGGGCCTCGGCCATTGTTTGTTGGCCCTGGCCCTTCTGACGAAGGGACCCGTGGCCTACCTTTTCTTCTACCTGCCGATCGCGGGCTGGCTGTACGGGCGCTCCGAACCCCCCCGGTGGGGTCGCCTGCTCGGAGGGGTCCTCCTGGGGCACGGCCTGGTGGCCCTGTGGGCCGCCGCTTATTTCCGGGTGGTGGATCCGGGGCGGTTCCTGGCGGTGGTCACCGGGGAACTGGGTCGCTCCTCGACGGGGGGGACGTGGGTTAATTATTTTTTACACCTTCTCGAGTACCCCCTTCGGATCCTTCTGGCGGCGCTTCCGTGGGGGTTCATCGGGTTCTTCGCCTTTGATTCCATCACCCGGCGTGGCCTTTTGAAGAGGGTCCGCCGAACGCCGGCGGGCGCCCTGATCGCGGCGGGTTTTCTGCCCCTGCTTCTGTTCTGGATCTACCCGGACGACACCGTGCGCTACGTGCTGCCGGTCTTCCCCTGGATGGCCCTTGCGGCGGGGCTGATCGTTGACACGGTGCCGGAGACGCTGTTCCGCCGGGCGGCGGCCGTCACCCTCTACGCCCTTATCGTCCTCTACATTGTGACGCTTCTGGTTTACCCGAACGTGGCGGACGTCCACACGTCGGGACTCAGCCATCCGACGATCCGGTCGGCGAGTTACCTCTTGGCTCTCGGGTGCCTGCTTATGATGGCCTGGCTTTCGTTGCGGGACCTCGACACCCGCCGGTTCGTCGAGGCGGGCGTGATTTTCATGGTGCTTTTGAAGGCCGCCTACGTGGCCGTTTACCTGCCGGTCAAAGAACCGGGGGTGCTGTCCAACGAGAGGACCGTGAGGGAGCTGATCCGGGATCTCCCCCGGGTGGAACGTAAGCTTCGATACAATGCGGGCCATCATCTCGAGGTTCCGTATTACTTTCGCCGGTACGGTTACACGGTCCACGGGGGAAGACCGGGGGACGCCCCGGCCCGGACGGGGATCACGATCGTGGCCCGCCGGCGGCATTTTCAAGGGGAACCCGGGGGCCTGCGCGCCTTCGTCCTACCCGATGACCAGAGAATGTACGTGGCGGTGCACGGACCGTCCAACGTCAGCCCCCGAAAGGAACCCTGACCATGGACCTCGACTTCGTGCTTCCGGTTTACAACGAGGCCGGCAACCTCCGACCCCTGCGGCGGGAGATCGACGAGGTCACGAAGACCCTCGACCTGGAAGGCCGTGTGCTGTTCGTGGACGACGGGAGCGAGGACGAAAGCCCCTCCATCCTGGACGAAATGGCCCGGGACCACGATCACGTCGGGGTGCTTCGCTTCGCGCAGAACTGCGGCCAGTCGGCCGCGTTCGCGGCGGGGTTCGAGCATGCTGAGGCCCCGGTGGTCGTGACGATGGACGCGGACGGCCAGAACGACCCGGCCGACGTCCCGGACCTCCTGGAGGCCCTGGAGGAGTGCGACGTGGCGGCCGGGTACCGGGCGAACCGGCAGGACAACTGGCTTCGGAAGCTGGGTTCCCGGTTGGCCAACAGCGTCCGGAACTGGGTCACCGGCGACGACATCATCGACACGGGATGCTCCCTGAAGGCCTTCCGGCTCGAGGTCGTGCGGTCGATTCCGATGTTCCGGGGGATGCATCGATTTTTGCCCACGCTGGCGAGGATGCGAGGATACCGGGTCCGTCAGGTTCCCACACACCATCGGCCCCGTCAGCGGGGGGAGACCAAATACACGCTGAGCGGGCGGCTCTGGACGACGATCTGGGACCTATGGGCCGTGCGATGGATGCAGTCACGGGCGCTGGATTACGACGTGACCTCACGCCGCAACCTCTAGCGCGGAAAATTCACGTTCGTCTTTCGCTTGTGAATTTTCCGTCCGAAGGACAGCCTTCAATCGAGCATCGACCCGGGGGATTTCATCGTACGGAAAACCCCGATCTTCACCGTAGAAGCTATGGGTATCAAAGGAACCTCGATTGAAAACCGGGCTCGCCCCGCCTTCACCCCTTGGTTCCCGGTTCGGCCGGGAGGAACGCAGTCAGCTCCTATCTTTCCCGGCTGCAGCCGGCTGTCCCTGTGGTCGTTCCGGTTGAGGACGGCCTTGCTGGCGGTTTATTTGAGCCCCTAATCAATAAACTGAGCAAAAGGACGTGATGACGGTGTCGGAATGGCTGGCACGGTTCTACGCGTGGTACGGAGGCGTCAGTGCCTGGGAGCTGTGGTGGCTCTCGATCGGTTTTACGGGTCAGATTCTGTTCGGAAGCCGATTTATCGTGCAGTGGATCGTCAGCGAGCGCCGGGGCGAAAGCGTGGTGCCGCGGGCCTTCTGGTACCTGTCGATCGGGGGGTCCCTGATGCTGTTGACCTACGCGATCTGGCGGGTGGACCCGGTGTTCATCCTGGGTCAGGCCACCGGCTGCTTCATCTACGTCCGTAACCTGGTTCTCCTTGGACGGTCGGACAACCCGCGTGGTTCCGCGCCCGCCTGAGGCCGCGAGGGCCCGCGGAACGGACGTCCGTCGGAAGAAGCTGAGGATGCCGGGTCACCTGACGTGAAGGGGAGGAATGGATCCCGGGACCCCCTCACGCCCGGGACTGCCCCTCAGTAGATCGACCGCAGGAGACGCAGCACCCCCTCACGGGGAAGCGAGAACTCTTCCTCGATCCGCAGTTTCGCGGGGTCCGGCCTCAGGGTGTCGAGGTCCCCGAACGCCTGTTTGTTGCCTCGCAGGTGATGGAAGGGGGCCAGCGGTTTGTCGAAGACGTCCTCAGACCCCAGGTCCAACCAGTCGAAGATCGAGTCCACGACCGATTTCGGCCGCCGTACGAACGCCTCGAACTTGATCCGTTTGTAGGAGGCCTGGTTCCGGAAGAGTCCCTGCAGCAGCAGGTTTTTTCGAAGGTATTTCAGGAAGGCCGAATGGTAGAAGTTGTACCCGCGCTTGGTCCGTGAACGAAGCTGCTGTCGGGGGGATTTGATCAGGTGAAGCACCTTGACGTTGTCCCCGAAGGCCTTCCGGAGGGGAAGCAGGCGCCAGATCGTTTTGGAGTTGTCCAGGATGACCGTCGCCCCGGTTCGTTCGGTGAGGCATTCAATGAGCTTACGGTTTTGATCGGAGAACGCACCGATCGATTGCCCCCCGTAGTAGGCCAGCAAGGCCTGGAGCCACGCCCGGTTGCGAACATGCGTCAGGCGGGCTGCGGTGCGGAACGTCACGCCGCGATCCCGCAGTTCCTCCCTGAGAGGACGCCAGAAGGGACAGGTCGTATAATCTTCGTTCGTGCAGGAGCAGCCGCGGTTGCGTTCCACGAGCACCTCGTGGAGGTGCAGGAGTTCCCCGGCGGCAAAGATGTCGTCGTGCTGGTTCAGCACGCGGCTCAGAAAAGTGGACCCGGAATGAGCGAGCCCGGCGATGTAGAGGATGGTGCCCTTCACGGTGTGACGATCCCTTTGGACGGGTTTGCGGGACCCGTATAATCGACGACCTTACCTTCGTTTCAGCAGGAACGGTACTTTACCAGAGGAGTTACCACGATGGTCATCGAGTTCCATGAGCGTCCCTGATCTCCCCTGGGACCGGATCGGGCTCGTTGTGGCCTCGAGTTTGCTT
>CAZEBV010000059.1:0-12210 GCA_964510695.1 uncultured bacterium | reverse complement strand
CGCCCGGTCCGGCCGGGGCGCCCGGGAGCATAACCGCCGGGCCGCCGCGGGGTCAACCGACCCCGCGGGAAGACAACGCGCCGACGGACGAGCTTACATGCCCGGCATACCGCCGCCCGCGGGCATCCCTCCGCCGCCGGGACCACCGGGAGGCCCCTCCCCGTCGGCACCGGTGCCGTCCTCCTCGTCCTCGGGCATCTCGACCACCGAGGCCTCGGTGGTCAGCAGCATGGCGACGACGCTGGCGGCGTTCTCAAGCGCCGCGCGGGTCACCTTCACCGGGTCGATGATGCCGGCCTCCATCAGGTCCCGGACCTCGAGCTGGCGGGCGTCGAAGCCGACGTGCGGGTCGTCCTGCTCGCGGATCCGGCGGACGATCACGGAGCCCTCCTCGCCGGCGTTGTCGGCGATCTGGCGGGCCGGCGCCGAGAGGGCCTCGCGCAGGATCGAAAGCCCCACGTCGAGCTCGCCCTCCAGGGATTCATCCTCCAGGTCATCCAGCACGTTCAGAAGGGCGACCCCGCCGCCCGGAACGATGCCCTCCTCGACGGCCGCCTCGGTGGCCTGCAGGGCATCCTCGGCCCGGGCCTGGATCTCCTCCATCTCGGGTTCGGTGGCGGCACCGATCGAGACGACCGCCACGCCGCCGGCCAGGTTGGCCAGGCGCTCCTCGAGTTTCTCGCGGTCGTAGGAGCTGTCGGTGTTCTCCATCTGACGGCGGATCTGATCCACGCGGTCCTCGAGTTCGCCCGCGTCCCCCTGTCCGCCGACGATGGTGGTGTCGTCCTCGGTGACCGTCACGCGATCGGCCCGCCCCAGCTGGGAGAGCCGCGCGCTGGAGAGGTCCATGCCCTTTTCCTCGGAGATCAACTCGCCGCCCGTCAGGACCGCCAGGTCCTCCAGGTTCTTCTGGCGGCGATCCCCGAAGCCGGGCGCCTTCACCGCAGCGACGTCCAGCTGACCGCGAACCTTGTTGACGACCAGGGTGGAGAGAGCCTCGCCGTCGACATCCTCGGCCACGATCAGAAGGTCCTCGCCCTCGCGGGCCACGTCCTCGAGCAGGTCGACGATGTCGTCCACGGCGGAGATCTCGTCATCGTAGAGCAGGATCAGCGGCTCGTCGAGCTCCGCCACCATCCGCTCGTCGTCGGTGGTGAAGTAGGGGGACTTGTAGCCGCGGTCGAACTGCATGCCCTCGACGACGTCCAGGCTGTGCTCGATGCCGGTGCCTTCCTCGATGGTGATCACGCCGTCCTCGCCGGCGGCCTCCATGGCCCGGGCGAGCAGCTCCCCGATCGACTCGTCGTTGTTGGCCGCGATGGTGGCCACTTCCTGAACTTCGTCGCCCTCGACGTCCCGAGCGTAGTCGCGCAGCCGGTCGACGGCGAGCTGCGCGGCCTCCAGGATGCCCCGCCGGATGGTCTGGGCGTTGTGCCCGGCCGCCAGGTGGCGTCGGCCCGCATGGGCCAGCGCCTGCGCGAGCACCGCGGCCGTGGTCGTGCCGTCCCCGGTCTCGTCCTGCGTCTCGTCGGTGACTTCACTGACCAGCTGGGCGCCCTGGTCCTGGACCTCCTCCGGGGCGTCGACCTCGTCGGCCACGGTGACCCCGTCCTTGGTGATCTCCGGCGAACCGAAGGACCCATCGAGCACGACCGTCCGGCCGCGCGGACCCATCGTGACCTTCACCGCATCGGCCAGACGATCCAGCCCATCGAGAAGATCCTCCCGTGCTTCCTGACCGTACTCCACCTGCGTAGCCACGGTGTTCACCTCCATCGAGAAGGGGGGGGAGTGTCGTGCTGCTTGAGGGCTTCTAGTATAGCCCGACGAAAAAATACCTCGCAACCGAGTACCGGCCGCCAGCCCCACCTGAAGACCCCTGAAGGTCGGTTAGCGTCTCACGCCATGCAGGATCCTCAGCGGTTGACGGTGCTCATGTCCGCGTGACGATCCCCGTGGTAGGCGCCCTTCGGGGAGGCCTCCTCGATCCGCCGGAGATTCTCGTCCGTCAGCTCCACGTCGGCCGCCTCGAGGTTCTCCTGGAGATGATCGCGCGTCGTGGTTCCAAAAAGGGCCACGATGTCGTCCCCCTGGTGGAGGACCCAGGCCAGCGCCAGCTGGGGCGGGGTCACGCCCTTCTCGGAGGCGATCTTCTCCACCCTCCGGACCAAATCCAGGTTCTGCTGGAAGTTCTCCTCCTGGAAGCGTGGAAATTGATGTCGGTAGTCGTCCTCCGCCAGATCCTCCCGGGACTGAATCCGACCGCTCAGAAAGCCTCGTCCCAGGGGTGCATAGGCCGCGAACCCGATGCCCAGCTCCCGGACGGTGTCCAGGATCTCGTCCTCCGGGAACCGACTCCACAGCGAGTACTCCGTCTGCAGGGCCCTGATCGGGTGAACATCATGGGCCCGGCGGATCGTCCCGGGGGCCGCCTCCGAGAGCCCCAGGTGGCGAACCTTCCCCTCCTCGACGAGCTCGCTCATGGCCCCCACCGTCTCCTCGATGGGAACCTCGTCGTCGACCCGGTGCAGATAATACAGGTCGATATGATCCACCCCGAGCCGCTCGAGGGAGTCGTGACAGGACTCACGCACGTATTCGGGACGCCCGTTCACGCCAAGCCACGTGCCGTCCTCCCCGCGCTCGATGCCGAACTTCGTGGCCAGCACGGCCTCCTCGCGGCGGCCGGCCAGCGCTTCGCCGACCAGTTTCTCGTTGGTGAACGGGCCGTACATGTCCGCCGTGTCCAGCATCGTAACCCCCCGGTCCAGGGCCTCGTGAATCGTCCGGATGCACTCCTCCTGGTCGGAGGTGCCGTAAAACTCCGACATCCCCATGCATCCCAGCCCCAGGGCGGAGACCTCCGGGCCCGACGAACCCAGCCTGCGCGTTTCCACGACGGACCATCCCCGTGAACGAACGAATCGCGACGTCCACCGGGACCATACCAATTCGCCTCCCGGGGAAACGCCAACGCCACCTCGAGGTGTCCTTCCAGGGGAGCGGCGAGCTTACGATGCCCCGGCGAAGCATGCCGCGCGACCGGCTTCGGAACTCGGGAGGAAAACGGATGACGGGACGACCCGACGAGGTGGGCCCGCTGGAGGCGGTTGGCGGGAGACGACGGTCCCGTCCGGAAGAAGCAAGTTCCTTCCGCGGTCCGAACCGGATTTTGTCGTCGTCCGGAGAAATCCACACAGGACGAGCCGTGAACCGATCGGAAAAGAAAGCGAGAGGAATCGATCTCAACCGATCATTCGCGGGGTTCGTTCACCCGATAATACAACCGCGTCAGCATCCGCCCGACGGGGGTCCCGAGGGTCCGGTCCCTCAGGGACCGAAGGATCCCCGTCCCGGCGGACGGGGCCCACCGCTGGATCACGCAGGAGCCGCCTCCGCCGCCCCCGGAGGACCCGGACGGCGGCGGACTCACCCCATCGCCGGAACTCGACCACGTGTCGAAGGCCACGCTGGTGTCGGCTCCCATCTCGGCGCCCGCCCCGACCCAGGCGATGGCGTCGCCGGATCCGTCGGCCACCTCGCCGGTGAACGGATCCACCGCCCCGCCGGCGGGTCCCGTGGTGTCACCCCACCAGTTGTCCCGGGCGTCGAAGACACGAAGGGTCGTGTTCAACACCCCTTCGTCGTTGCCCACGATGCTGTTGCGGGCCGCGGTGTTGGCAATCCGGGTATCGGCGGTGGGTCCGTGCAGGTAGATCCCGGTGTCCGAGGCCCGGATCGTGTTGGCCACAAGCCGGTTGCCCCGCGGCTCCCGGGTCAACTCATGCACGAAGCTGACACCGATCCCGTTGGTGTCGATCCGGTTCTCCCGCACGACGTTGCTGTCCGAGGGACCCGTCAAACCGACCCCGACATCGTAGCCGGTCACCCGGTTGCCCTCGAGCAGATTCCGGGTGGCCCCGTCGAGCCGAACGGCCCGGCTGTCGGGCGCGGTCCCCATCCCCGCGGGCTCCGACCGGGCGTCGGAGCGAAATTCATTGTTCACGATCGTGCTGGTGTCGGTCCCCTCGAGCAGGAGCCCTCCCTGGCCGCGGTTGAATTCAACTTCGTTGTCGGCGACCCGATTGTCCCGCCCGCCCAGCAGGACCATCCCCCCGCTGTCGTTGCGCGTGACCCGGTTCCGAACGACCGTGTTGGTCTCCGCATCGATCACCGCAATTCCAAGAAGGTTGTTCCGGATCGTGTTCGAGTCCACCCGGTTCAGGGCGGTCGGGTTGAGGGAACCGGAGGGCGAACCCACCACCACGACGGCGGCGCTGTCGTGGCCGGTCAACGTGTTACCCACGACCGTGTTGGACCGTGAATGCCGGGCGATCGCAACCCCCAGACGGTTGGCCCGAAGCGTGTTGTTTTCAATCCGATTGGCGGTGGCCGTGTCGACCACCGCGATCCCCGAACTCAGGGCGATGGCCGGGGAGTCGTTGCGCACGATCCGGTTCCCGGTGACGGTGGTGGTGTCGGAGCCCACCAGGGCGAGGCCCGCGGGACCACGGTTGAAGCGAATCTCGTTGTTCTCCACCTGGTTGGAATGGGACCCCGGAAGCGTCCCACCGCCCGCCAGGGCCAGGCCAAAGCCGGCGTTCGAATCGAATCGGTTGTCACGGAAAACGCCGTCCACGGTCGAGGTCGCGCCCATCCCGGCGCCGGATAACTCCGCGGGCAGCAGGGAGATGTCGCTGCCGACCCCGTTGCGGAGGACGTCGTTCCCGGTGAATTCAAGGGAACTGCTCGAATCGATCGCCCCGGACGATATGTCAAAGGCCAGGACCGCCACACCGAGGTCCTCGTTGGCACGGATGGAATTGCCCTCCACCCGATTCCGATCCCCGCCCACGAGCAGGCCCACCCCGTCCGCCTCGGTGTCGCCGAGCATGCCGAGGGCCACCTCCGTGTCCCCCCGACCGTTGGTGTCCACCCGGTTGTTCACGAAGACGTTGTCGTCGCCCTGACTGAGGATGCCAAAGCCGAAATTCTCGGAAACGTCGTTGCCCTCCACACGGTTCCCCGGGCTCAGGCGCAGGTAGATCCCCACGTCCTCGATCCGGGTGATGTGGTTGTCGATAAATTGATGACCGCTCGTGAATGCCCGGGCGAAAATGCCGGTGTCGGTGTTCTGGATCCGAAAGCCCTCGACCCGAATCCCGTCCATCAGCAGGTCAATCTCCACGCCCGGGTCGGCCTCGGAGGCGGGCTCGATCGTATGATCGGAGGGAGTCGAGGTCGTGGCCACCAGGGAGAGTCCGCCGGTCGAACTGATCTCGACGGCGCCGTAGGGGTCCGGGTTCGGGCACACGAAAATGCGATCGCCGGAGGTGGCGTTGTCGACGGCCGTCTGAATCTTCGAGGGGACGGTATCCGACCCGCCGCAGTCGGCGGGATTCACGGCGGCCCGACCGTCGTCGTCCACGATCCGATCGGCGGCCCGACCCGCCGGGGCATTCATCCCCACGAGCACGGCCAGACCCACACAGAGGACCAGGACACGGAAGGCCAACGATCTGGTTGAGGTCATGCCGGCGGGTTCCCGTTCACCGCAGCCTCGATCCGGACGTTTGGACCCCGATAGACCTGTCAACGATGGACCTCCCGAACCCGCGATCGGAGTTCCCGCCGGACCCGCTGCATCCCGGCGAAGGGACACCTCAGGGAACCTGAGGCCACCCCGATCTCAGTCCGGGGGATTGTTACTTCCACCGTAAAATAAGCCAACCGGCGGCGAATCCCAGGGACAGCCCCACAACCCCCGCCGCAATTCGCTTCCGCCAGCGGTTCAGCGGCACGTACCGTGTCGCCTCCGGGGTGATCTCCAGCACGCCGACCGGCGAGACCGTAATGCCTCCCCCCAGTCCCTGCGCCTCGATGCCCTCGCCGACCCCGGTGATCCCCCCGCCGAACCCGCAGCGGACCCGGGCCACGGGCACGACGGTCTTGTTCTCCAGCTCGACGGGCTCCCCGTAGACCGACCGGGCCCGACCCGTCGACTCGAAGCCCTCGACCATCGACTCCCACAGTTCCGAAAACTCCATCGTCCACGACCTCCCGAAGGACGGAACCGCAGCGGGTGCAAGCGTTCGTCGTTCGAAACTCCCCGGGCGATGCGCCGGGGCGTCGGACGTCGGGGGACGGGCCGGCCCCCTTCCGGGTTCGGACGCTAGCCGGCCAGCTCCCGGAGGGTTTCCGCGTGGATCTCGTGGGCCTCTTCCCCCCAGAGGACGAACCGAACGCGCTCGACGTGCTCGAGGCCCCCGGCCGACTCCAGGACGGTTCGAAGCGCCACGTTCGCCGCCTCCCGCATGGGGTAGCCGAAGGCCCCCGTCGAGAGGGCCGGAAACGCCACCGACGAAAGCCCCGCCTCGTCCGCAAGCCGGAGCGCCTCCCGGTAGCAGGAGGCGAGAAGCTCCTCCTCGGGATGATCCTGACCGTAGACGGGCCCCAGGCAGTGAATCACATGGTCGTTGGGCAGTTCGAAGGCCGGGGTCATGACCGCCTCGCCCGGCTCGATCGGGGCATGGTCCCGCGTGGCTTCCGTGAGCTCGGGGCCGGCCGCGGAATGGATGGCCCCGGCCACCCCGCCGCCCGTGCGAAGCTGAGCGTTGGCCGCGTTCACCACGGCGTCCATGTCCTCCTGGGCGGTGATGTCGCCCCGAACACATTCCACCGTCACACCGTCCCGCGTATGTTTGGCCATGGTGAGACCCTCCGTTTCGGTCCTCGGATCAAGCGGAATCGTACGGACCGGGCACCCGGACGCTTCGGCCAGCGCCCGAAACCTCAGTCGCTCAGGGGCAGCACGTTCGTGCCCATCATCACCACGCCCGCGACCGCCGAGGCGGCGCCGCCAATGAGATACCACATGGTGGTCTCGGTGTAGCGGCCCATCACGGTCTCAGTGACCTGCTCCGTGACCGTTTGAGTGGCCTGATACCCAAAGTAAAGCAGGATCAGCCCCACCACCAGCAGAACCACGCCAATCACTCTGTTCGGGTTCATGCTCTCACCCCTTCGACCCCCGAGTTAACCGTCGTCGATCGAGAACCCTCGATCCCGATGTGCTTTCAACCCTAATAGGATTCGCTTTCGGTTCGTCCAGACGCAACGTCTGGTTCCAAAATGGCCCGGCGGGGACCCCGACGTCATTTCTCCTCCTTCAGGGCCGCCACCAGCTCGCGGCAGAAATCGGGGATGTCCCCCACCACCCGGCCAAAGACGAAGGGGCCGTCGCGAAAGGCCGGCTCGTCCACCCACGTGCCCCCGGCGTTCTCGACGTCGTCCCGGATGCCCGTGGACCCGGTGACGTCATGACCCTCGACGAGGCCGGCCGAGATCGGCACCCAGCCGGCGTGGCAGATGCTGCCGACGATCTTGCCGGGGGACTCGTAGCAGTGGGTCACCAGCTCCAGAACGTGCTCGTCACGGCGAAGCTTGTCGGGGGCCCATCCGCCGGGAATCACCACCGCCTCGAAGTAGTGCGGCTGGACCCCCCGGGCCGACTCGTCCGGCACCGCCGTCAGGCCATGCTTGCCCTCGTACTCGTCCCGTCGACCGGTATCGATCACCGTGACGTCGGCGCCCTCCTCGATTAACCGCATTTTGGGCACGAAGAACTCCAGGTCCTCGAATCCGTCCTCCAGGAAGTACCCCACGCTCACCCCCTCAAGCGATGCCACTCGGACCACCCCCTAACCGGTATTCCTCCCCGCTCACCCTCAGAATACCAAACACACCGGCCCAATCCCCTCTAGCCCCCAAGGACAACCAGAACGAACAGCCCCGCGGAAAGCACCATGAACAGCCCGAACGCCCGCATGAACCGTCGGCCCCACGGTTCGGGAAGCCGATCCCGGACGAACGCCAGCAGCGACCCGACGTCGTGCTGCTTACCGAGGTTCGGGTAGACAATCAGCACGGCTCCCATCCCGCCGATCAGGGAGGCCGTGATCACGACCACGAAGGTTTCACCCATGGGTTCTCCTCCCGCGAAGAGACTGAACCGGATCCCATACCACGGCCGGACGTACCCGGGAGCGCCGGTGCCCACGCGGGCGACCCGGCCTCCAGTAGGCCAAAATTTTAGCGTTCCCGGCGTCCTTTTGTTCCCTCCCCGTTCCTATTAGGGTGAAGGAACTCGCTCCGCGCAGGGTGTTCGTCCCGGTGTTTTGCTCGAGGGGGGAGGGATTCACCTTTGTCGTCGAGGTCCCGCGGCTCTGGTCGGTGGATGCGTTGGATCCCGACGGGCGCAGCGGGCATGGTGGGCCTCGTCGTCCTGCTTCTTGCCGTGGCCTCGCCGGTCCGTGCGGCCGGGACGTCCCCCGAACCTCCCCTAAACACGGAACCCTGGTACCTGAAGCTTTCGATCGGGTGGATCGATTCTCCCTCCCTGACCGATTCCCGAAGCGACATCGACTCGATCTCTTTCACGGACGGTCAGCTGGGCTCGCTGACCCTGGGGAAGCCCGTTTCCTTCTACGGCTTCACCCGCGTCGAAATGGAGGCCCTGGCCACCAAGCGGAACCTCGATCGGATCATCCTGAGCAGCGGATCAACGGTCAACGGGCTGGGAGAATGGCAATCCGGCCACCTGCTGGTGAACGCCTACCGCGACCTGTCCTACGAGCCGGCGGGCCTCGGCCGACCCTACCTCGGGGTCGGGGCCGGCGTCACCCAGCTGGCCGCCGACTACAACGGTGACGGATCCTCCCCACGGCGCACCGAGGACCAGGACACCCTGCTGACCCTCCAGGGGCTGGCGGGGGTTCGGATCCCGCTGGGGACCGGGCTGATGCTGGACGCGGCCTACCGCTTCCGGGCGAGCGGGGATCCCACGCTGACCACGATCGACGGCGTCACCTACACAAGCGAGGGGATGCGGGACCACCAGGTCGACCTGGGTCTCGTCTGGGCGTTGAAGCCCGACCCGACCCCGCCTCCCCCGCCCCGTCCCGGCCGGGACGGGTCGGTTCATGACCACGTGGAACTCCTCCTGGGCGGCGTTCACTCCCCGAGCCTGGTGGAAGGGCGATCCTCGGTGAGAAAAGTGAAATTCAAACCGGGGCCGAAACTGACGGCCCGGTGGGGTGCCCCCTGGCGGGGCCCCAACCCCTTCGCGTTCTCGCGCTGGGACCTCGAGGTGGCTCACCGAGTGATGGAGGTGAAAAGCGTCAGGCTGACCGCGGGGGGAACCAGTCCGGGGCGAGGGCACTGGCGGCTGACCACCCTGATGGCCAACGGCCACTGGGATGTCCCGACGGGGCTCGGGCGACCCTACCTCGGCGTCGGCCTGGGGGCCGGCTGGCTCAGCGTGGACTACGACGCCGAGGCCGCACCCCCCGAACGCACGGACGACGACGACGTCCGCCTGACCTACCAGGGGATGATCGGATGGCAGTGGGCGACGGGGCCCTCCGTGGACCTCGTCCTCGGCTACCGGCTCACCGGAACCACCACCCCGGAACTGTCGGGGGGCGGCGGTTCCTACACCACCGACTACATCGAGGATCACCAGCTGGAGCTGGGCACCCGATACCACTTTTAGGCGCCACCGTGAGAAGCCCGACGCCCCGGAGGCGCCCGAGGGACGGGGGGCCCTATTCAACCTATTTCATGAAACAGGTTAAATAGAGGGGAGCTTCGGTGAGGCCCGAATGGACCACGCCCGGGTCCCCCGTTCATCCGGGCCGAATCACGCCGGGGCCGATTCCTCCCGGGCGGGGATGGGGCAGGCCGAACCCTGAGAGAACCCCTGGGCACCCACGTCGAACCCCCGGTTGAAGCGAGCACGGTAGTTCTCCCAGGCCACGAGGGCCGTCATCTCCACGAGCTGGGCCTCGCCGAAGTGCTCCCGCAGCCGCTCGAAGAGCACGTCGGGCACCTCGGCGGGCGTTCGGGTGAGGTGTTCGGCGTACTCAAGGGCCAGCGTCTCGCGCTCCGTGAACCGTTCGCTGTCGGCGAACGCCGCCAGCTCCTCGAAATCCTCGGACGTCAGACCGGTTTCTCTGCCGACGGCAGAGTGAAGATCCACTCAGAACGGACACCCGATCATCTGGGCCGCACGAAGCGAAAGAAGCTCCTGCAGCCGTTCCTCCAGGGCACCGAAATTGTCCACGGCCGCCTCGTACATGCTGGAACCAAACAGCACCCCGCCGTGGTGCCCGGCGATCCGGATCGACTCGAAGGGCTCCCCGAACTGACGTTCGATCATCCAGCTCAACAACCCGGGCCAGAACCCCGACGCGGGGCTGATTCGCCGAAAGGCCGGCCCGGCATCCACCGGGTCGGCGGCCCGCCCGGGGTCCTCGTCGGTCCGGGATTCACCCCGCCCGGTCAGGCCCAGAAGGACCAGGGGAATCACCAGCTGAAGGCCCAGGGCGGCCAGCTCCAGCGGGCGGTCGGGCACCGCCGCGACCCCGACGTGGGACCAGTGGATCACGAAGTGGGGCCCCGCGAACACCAGCCACGCCGCCAGCCCCAGCCGGATCAACCCCCGGGACAACCTCCAGGCCGCGGCCAGCAGGACAAGCGCCAGGGCCAACTGTGAAAGGTGAAAGTCAACCACGAGATGTTCGTTGAACGGACCGTGCGGAACCACCCAGGCCTTCGCCCACCCGAGGCCGCTATACCAGCCCCGCGGCTCGAGCACGCCCCAGGCCGAGATGATCACCACCGGCAGCGCCACGAACACAAGCCCCCACCGCAGCATTCGCCGAACGGCGGGACCGTACGATCCAGCCTCGGACATCCCGGACACCTCCCGGTCAACAATCAGGTCGCCCGCGTCAGAATCAGGTCCACCAGCTGATCCAAATACGCCTCGCGCGACGCCTCCGTCGGAAGCTCGCCGAACAGTTCGATCTCCTGCCGGTAGTGGGCCAGGGCGTTCACCACGACGCCCGCCAGGGCCTGGGGGTCGTCGACGTCCAGCTCACCGTCCTTTTGTTTCTGCTGAATCCACGCCACCGCCGTGTCGTAGGAGGGACGGATGATGCGTTCGTGAAGCTGCTCGTACAGGTCGGGGTACTCCTCCGCCAGGGGAAGCAGAGTCAAATACAGCTTCTGGCCGGGTTCCATGAGTTTAAGCCCGCGCTCCAGCAGCAGCCGGGCCTCGGCCTCCAAGTCCCCGAGCGAAAGCATTTCGAGCAGAGACTCGAGCTGCTCGCGGCCCGCGACCACGTCGTCGATGACCGCCTCCAGCACCTGCTTTTTGGTCTCGAAGTGCCGGTAGAACGCCCCCGATCCCCGGGACAACCCGGCGGCCTCCTCGATGTCGGCCACCGGGGTGCGATCGAACCCCCGTTCACGGAACAGCGCCAGGGCGGCCTGTTTGATCCGCTCGGGGGTGGGGCGCGTCGACGGCACGGTAATCACCCACTTTCATTATATAACTGTTCACTTACATCCCATCAAACCCTCGGGTCCTTTGCGCCATCGTGCTTACAAACGGGTGGGGACGGGACCCCGCGCCCGACGTCGGTTCGGGACGGGGAATCCGTGCCGGTAGGACGGCGCGCCCCGGGACCGGCGAGTCAGGGGCCGAACGGAGGGGATGGCATGGGGTCCCTCAGGCCTCGTGGTTCTGGACCCAGTCCTCCAGCCACTGCACATGGTACTCCCCGGATTGGAACGCCTCGTCGTGCATCAGGGGACGATGCACCGCGGCGGTGGTCTCGATGCCCTCCACGCGAAGCTCCTCGAGGGCCCGGCGGGCTCGGTCGATGGCCTCGCCGCGGTCGCCCCCCCAGACGATCAGCTTGCCCAGCAGGGGGTCGAAGTGGGGCGTGACCTCATAGCCGGACTCGACGAACGTGTCCATGCGGGTCCAGGGCCCGTTCGGGGCGAGGAACTCCTCGATGGTGCCCGGGTCCGGACGGAACTTCTGGAAGGGTTTCTCCGCGTTGATGCGGCACTCGATCGCATGGCCCTCGAGCTGGATGTCCGCCTGGTCGTGGGCGAGGGTCCGTCCCGCGGCGACCTTCAGCTGCTCCTTGACGAGGTCGACGCCGGTCAGCATCTCCGTGATGGGATGCTCCACCTGGATGCGGGTGTTCATCTCCAGGAAGTAGTAGTTGCCCTCACGGTCCAGAAGACATTCCACGGTGCCGGCCGACCGGTAGTCCACCGCCTCGGCCGCCCGCACCGCCATCTGACCCATCTCCTCGCGCAGCTGCTCGTCGACGGCCGGGGACGGGGCCTCCT
>CAZEBV010000058.1:0-12232 GCA_964510695.1 uncultured bacterium | reverse complement strand
CTTGACAAGCTCCTGTTCTAACGGACTCTCGCCCGGAGCCGCGCCCGCGCCCGGACTCTGATCGAGGAGGACCGGGTGCTCGTCGACGGGTTCCCCGCCGAAAAACCCGCCACTCGGGTCAAACCGGACGCCCCGATTGAACTCCGCGGCGATGGCCCCTCCTGGGTTGGCCGAGGCGCCCGCAAACTGTGGCCCTACCTGGAGGCGAACGGCCTCGAGGTACAGGGACACGTCTGCCTGGACGTCGGGGCCTCCACCGGCGGCTTCACCCAGGCCCTGCTCCGAGCCGGTGCCAGACGCGTCTACGCCGTGGACGTTGGATACGGTCAACTTGCGTATCAACTTCGCGAGGACGATCGAGTCATCGTGAAGGAACGCTGCAATTTTCGCCACGTCGACGCGGAGGACTTTAGCCCTTTGCCGTCCCGTTTCACCATGGACGTGTCGTTCATCTCCTCCCGGAAGCTTCGGCCGGCCCTGAACCGGGTCATGAGGCCCGAGGCGGAGGGGGTCCTCCTGCTGAAGCCACAGTTCGAGGCGGGGCCCGACGAGAACGAGGAAGGGATCGTACGGGACCCGGCGGTTCGGCGGAGAGTCCTGGGGGAAGTCGCCGAAGAATGGAACCGCCAGGGTTGGGGCACGGTGGCCATCAAACCCGCGCCGCTCACGGGCCAGGAGGGGAACCAGGAGTACCTCGTGCACGTCCGGCGGGGTCTGGATCGTGCCCCCGATTCCCGGACGACCGTAGCGTCTCCTGGCGCGACACCGACCTGACGACGTTTTCGGGCGGCGTCGATTCCACATTCGGGGTCGTGGATATGCTCCAGCACCTCACCGTCGAGAACCTGGCCCTGTTCGACGAAGTCACGGCCTCCTTCGAACCGGGTCTCAACGTCTTGACCGGCCCCACCGGTGCGGGAAAATCCCTTTTGATCCGGGCGCTCCGACTGACCCTCGGTGACCGGGCCGACTACGACCTCCTTCCGGCGGGAAAAGAGGCCCGCATGGCGGCCCGGTTTCGGGCCCCGGATTCCTTCGTGTGGCCCGAGGATCTCGAACCCGACGACACGATCCTGGTGCGCCGTCGCCTGACGACGAATCAGCGAAGCGTCAGTTCCCTGAATGACCATCAGGTCAGACTTAAAACCCTGCGTGAACATCGGACCCGGCTGGTGGACTTCCACGGCCAGCACGAGGATCAGGCCGTCTTCCAGTCCGGGTTTGCCCGGCGGATGCTGGATCGTTACGGGGACTACGCGGAAGAACTGGACGATTACCGGTCGTGTTATCGACGCCTCCGGGAGCGTGAGGAGAAGCTGGGATCCCTGCAGGGTGGGGAGGCCAGCCCGGACGAGCGAAAGGAACTGCTGCGCTACCAGGTCCGCGAACTGGAGACGTTCGACCCCGGGGAGGAGGAATGGGAAGCCATCGAGCGGCGGCGTGAACGACTGGAGTCCGTGGGCGCCATCGAGGAGGCGCTGAACGAGTCCCTCGACCGCCTCGAAGGGGAGGCCGGGATTACCCGGGGGATTGCCGCCGTGGAGGATCGGCTGGAGGCCGTCGTCCAATTTCACGATGAGCTCGAGGAATGGCTCGAGGAACTGCCCGACCTTCGCGCCACCCTTGAGGAGCTGCGCCGTCAGCTCCGGGAGGTACGGGAGGATTTACCCGCCGGTCAGGAAACGTTCGAGGAGATCATGGACCGGCGGGGCGAGTGGACCCGGCTGGCACGAAAACACGACGTCCAGCCCGAGTCGCTGCACGATCGGTACCGTTCGTTGAAGGATGAACTCGAGTCGCTCGAGCGGCGGGAGAAACGGATCGAAGCGCTTAGGGACCAGATCGAACAGGACCGGGCCGAGCTTCGCGACCGGGCCGAAACCCTCCGGGCGTGCCGACGTCGGGCCGCGCAACGACTGGCGGAGGACGTCGGTGAGCGGCTGAGGCGCCTCAACCTGGAGCAGAGCCACTTCGAGGTGGTCGTCGAACCCCGGGAGGAACCGGGCCCCCACGGGGGCGATGACGTGGAGTGGCTGTTTTCCTCCCACGAGGCCCACGAACCCGGACCGCTTCGAAAGCGGGTCTCGGGGGGAGAGATCTCCCGGGTGCTTCTGGCCCTGAAGACGGCCCTCGCGGAGGCGGACGAAACGCCGGTCCTCGTGTTCGACGAGGTGGATGCCGGCATTTCCGGGGAGGAGGCCGGCCGGATGGGGGAAGTCCTATCGGAACTCGCCCGGTACCATCAGGTGATCTGTATCACGCATCTGCCGCTTGTGGCCGCACGCGCCGATCATCATCTTCGTTTGAGCCGGCGCGACGACGAGGACGGTGCCCGGATTCGTGTTGATTCACTCGACGAGGCCGGGCGCATCGACGAGATGAGCCGACTGCTCTCCGGGGACGAAACCTCGGAGGCGTCACGCCGACAGGCGGAAGAACTGCTGGGAACCGCCTGACCGACCCGCCGCGTCCCGCCGATCCCGCTTCACGTTCGGGAGGTCGTTCACCGTGTCACGGGCCGACATCGTCCTGCAGGTGGTGGTCTTCGCCCTGGCCATCAGTGCCCACGAATCATCCCACGCCTACGTGGCCGATCGGTGCGGTGACCCGACCGGACGTCTGAAGGGCCGAATTTCAATGAACCCCCTCGACCACGTCGACCCGATCGGGACCCTTCTCGTACCGGCCCTTCTGATCATGGCCGGATGGCCCGCGTTCGGCTGGGCTCGGCCGGTGCCCGTGAATCCGTCGAACCTGCGCAATCCCCGGCGGGATCGGGCTCGGGTCGCCGCGGCCGGCCCCGCTGCCAACCTGCTCCTCGCGGCGGTCAGCATCGCCCTGACCGTGGTGTTCTGGCCGCTGCTGAACGGCTGGGTCCGGGCGGGACACGAAGGAATCTATCGGCTCCTGTACTACAATACCCTGATCAACGCGCTGCTGGCGGCCTTCAACATGATCCCCGTACCCCCGCTCGACGGGGGCGGCGTGCTTCAGTATTACCTGTCCCGACGATGGGCCCGGTGGATGCGCCAGAACCGGGCCGTGCTTTCGATCCTTCTTCTCGTCCTGCTGATGAGCGGACTCCTGGGAGCGGTGATCCAGCCGTTCATACGAATGGTGTTAACGTTCCAGCAGGGGCTGATCTATCTGCTGTGGTGAAACCGGAAGGATGGTTTATCCTTCCCCCGACGGTTCGACTTCGTCGGCGAGTCCCGATTCGAAAGGGATGAATCACCGTGCTGAAAATTGCGCCGCACCGCTACCAGTCGGCCCGGGGAGCCCTTGGGGACCTGGGGGAACACCTGGCTTCGATCGGGGAGCGGGCCCTTGTCATCGCCAACAAAACCGCCCTCGACCGCTTCGAGGATCTCGTCCGGGAAAGCCTGAAAGACTCCATGCTGGGGGTCAGTTTCGAGGTGTGTCTGGGCGAGTGCTGTCCCCCCGAGGTTGAGCGGCTGGCGGAGGTGGTCGACAAGGAGGACGCCGACATGGTGGTGGGAATCGGGGGCGGCAAGACCCTTGACGTGGCGAAATACACCGCCCAGAAGACCGGGGCCCGAACGGTGACCGTCCCGAGCGTGGCGAGCTCCTACGCGGCGTTCACCAACCAGGTGTACCTCTTCAACGAGGAGGGCAGTTTTATCAACGTCGAGGAGCTCGAGGTCGGCCCGGACCTGCTCGTGCTCGATTACAACGTCGTGGGACGGGCCTCCCCCGATCACCTGCGGGCCGGGATGGGCGCGGCCCTGGCCACCGCCTATCAGTTCACGCTTTCCCAGGAAGAACTCGAACGGCACCACCCGTCGAAAATCGCCTACGAACTGGCGGCGCACCTCCGTGAACAGGTCTTCGAACGGGGGAAGAAGGCCCTCCAGGACGTTCGAAGGGGGGAGGTGACCGGCCGGGTGGAGACGCTTATGGAGATCAACGTACTTCAGGCGGGGCTCATCAGCAGCCTCGGCGGGGCCAGCTTCCGATCCATGGCGGCCCAGCACCTGGCCCACGAGCTGAAACCCTTCGTCCAGAAGGATCTTTTGTTCGGGGAACTGGTGGCGTTCGGACTGCTCGTCGAACACGTCATGCACGGCGCCCGACCGGAGTCGCTGCACGACCTCCTGGAATTCTTCCGGTCGGTGGGACTGCCGCTTTCCCTGGAGGACCTGGATCTTCCCGAGAACCAGCGGGACAGCATCCTCCGGGACGCCGCCGGGAACATCACGCAGAAACTGGGGGGGTGGCCCTTCCCGTTCGAGCTGGACCGGGACGGCATCCTGGAGGCCGTGGATCGAACCGACGGGGTGGGCCAGAAGGTCAGCCAGTCCGGGGTGAGTGCTATCTGAGAACCTCGGACTCGTGAAGCCAGCCGATGCGGTCCCGTCGGACCCTGACCAGCAGCCATTCGCCCTGTTCTTCCAGCACCGGCACCGACTCGGAGGGGGAGAAGGTTCTCGGGGCTCGAAACTGATGACGCGGCCCGATCCGAAGCCCGGCGTCGGAGAAGTGGATGCGGCGCCGGTTCCCGGGCATCGTGATCCACACGGGCTCGACCAGGTTGCGGTGGACCCACCCGTTCCGTCCATGGATGGTTTCGACCCGGTACCAGTTTCCCCGGCGGGCCATCAGTCGAAACTCCTGGTGGCGGTACGCGTGTCCGACGATCCCGAACTGCGTGCCCGGACCCTGTCGGAGGTTGACGCGGGACTCGACGACCTCCAGGCGGTTGTGATTCCGGAAGTCGGCCGGGATGCGCCGCTTGACGGACCGGGCCAGGGGAGGAAGCTCTTCCCGAAGGGAGCGCACCACCGGCCGCGGAACCTGCAGTTCACGGACCAGGGACCGGTGGATCCAGCCGACGGTCCCATCCGGAAGCCGTGCCCGAAACCAGTCGTTGAGACGATCCCGGGGGAACAGGAGGGTCCCCCCCTCGACCGAATCGACGACGGGGTAGTCGGTTCCGGGCCCTCCCCGGAAGTTCACCACGTTGCTTCGCCGTGGGACCCCGAGCATGCGCCGGCGGTCCCCGCGGTAATTCGTCCAGGCCTCCCAGTTCTCGGCCGTCAGGGCGGAGGTGTCCACCCCGGGGCCGTCCCCGGTCGTGGTGCCCTCGGCCCGCCGGGCCGCGGAGCCCGGGTCCGAGGCGTCGGCCCCCGGAGGGGAGGCGGCGGGGCCGGAGGGACCGTTCGCCCACTGGTAGGCGCCCAGGCCGCTGAAAAGAAGCAGGGCACCCCCGGCCAGCAGAACGATGGTCAGGCCGTTTTCTCGCAAGAGGATCCTCCTGAGGCCGTTCGAGGTCGAACGAACTTTGGGAAACGACGACGCCAACGTATTATCTCATGCTGAAAGGCTCGGTTCCATTTCTCCGTCCTTCGTCGACTGCCCGGGTGGCGGAACTGGCAGACGCGTATGGTTGAGGGCCATATGGGGTTTATCACCCCGTGGGAGTTCAAATCTCCCCCCGGGCACCATTTTTTGTTCCGGTCCCTCGGGAGGTTGTCCCCACTCGGGAGCCCCACCATGACCTACGAAGACCTCAGTCGTAAAATCCTCATGGAGCTTCAGAAGGACGGGCGGCAGTCCCAGCGTGAACTGGCCGAGAAGTTGGACGTGTCGGCCGCCACCATCGGAAACCGGATTTCCCGGCTGAAGGAGAGGGGGGTCCTCCGGGGGGTCACGGTGGACCTCGACTACGAACAGCTCGGCTACTCGGTGGTGACCGTCACCCGCTTCAAGGTGCCCGGCGACTCGATCGAAACGGCGCTGGAGGCGATGGACCAGCACACCGGGTTGACGGACGTGTACGAGATCACCGGGGAGTACGACATTCTTGCCATCGGCCATTTCACGGACCGAGAAGCGATGAACGACGTGATCAAGGATCTCCAGAGTCACGAGGCGATCCTCGAGACGAACACGTCCTTCGTCCTTAACACCGTCAAGGAGAACGCCCCGCTCGAACTGGACAACCTCGACGTCTAGCCGCCTGCCTCCGTCCGGTTCGCCCGCCGACTCGTCCCGTAAAACCGGTTCCGCAACCACCCCGCCCAGTAGGCGCCATGCATCATGACCATCAACATCGGGAACCACGCGCTCGCCGCTTTCCCGCTCAGGTGCCGACGTCCCCAGAGCAGGATCACCAGGATGCCGTAAACCAGCCCGAGGGTCCAGCCAAGGGGGTTCCAGGCCAGGCCCAGCGTCCATGCCGTCAGAAGCCGGTCGATCCGCCGGTGGCGGGGATCCGGGTGGATGCCCTCCCGGGCGAGGGAAGCGCGTCCCCGTCCGTAGTTGTGCGCCTGACGAACGAAGCCCCGGAGGCTGCCGCGAGGACGGTAGTAGAGACGGACGCCGGGATCGAGGTAAAGGTCCCATCCTTCCCCGCGAAGACGGTCGTGCAGCTCGTCGTCCTCCCCCCAGGGCACGTCCTCGCGGAACCCACCGACGGCCACGAGGGCCGAGCGTCGATACACCGGGGCCTGAAGCGAGGGGACCGTCCCGGGTTTCGTCCGACGGCGGTAATCGGGGCCGCCGGTGCCCAGGCGGTGGCAAAGGACCTCCCAGACCGCTCGCTGAAAAGGGGAGACCCCCTCGTCCAGTCGGACCCTCGCCCCGGCGGCGGCGAGCTCGGGTCGGTCACGCAGGTGCCCGACCAGTCGTTCCAGGTAGCGGGGGCTCCAGCGGGAATGGCCGTCCAGCCGGGCGACGAACGGAGCTTCCGTCCGACGAAGACATCGGTTCAAACCGGGGGCCTGGCGGCGGTCGGGGTTCTGGAGAACCGTCAGTGGAAGACGGTCCTCCCACCGCCGCAGTACCGCCGTCGTACCGTCCTCCGACCCCCCCTCCGCCACCAGGACCCGGACGGGGGCGAGCGTCTGTTCACGGACGGAACGGAGGGTTCGGTCCAGGGTGTCGACTTCGTTGTAGCAGGGGAGAACGACGACCGTTTCAGGGGACTTGGAAGCCGTGGGGTGAATGGTAGTATCACCCTGAATTGAAGCTGACGGGCCTCGGTTGGTGCGTCACGGTGAATCGGGAGATTACCATCTTGATGAGCCCGGAAGGAGGGACGTGTTATGAGCGAAGAGGACTGCGTGTTCTGCGGCATCCTGGAGGGACGTGAGGATGCCGAACGACATCACGAGGACGAACGGGTCGTCGCTTTCCGCGACATTAACCCCCAGGCACCGGTGCACTTCCTCGTGATTCCCCGGGAACACATCCCCACCGTCAACGACCTGGACACGGTGGACGAGGATCTCATCGGGCACATGGTGACCGTCGCCAAAGAGATCGCCGAGGAGAAGGGGGTCGCTGACGACGGTTACCGCCTGGTGGTGAACTGCGGCAAGGATTCAGGTCAGGAGGTCTTCCACCTCCACCTTCACTGCCTGGCCGGGCGCCCCCTGGACTGGCCCCCTGGCTGATTCTCCCGGAAGACCCCGGCCGAACCACGATCGTACCCCTTCCTTTTACCCCCGGACGGGGGGCGAGTGAGTTCGTCCTCCCCCGAACGGTCCCTCCTGGAACATCCTCCGTTCGGTCTTCTGGTCGGGGGGATTGTGGGCATCTGTACCGCTCGCTACGGCCCGGGTCCCGTCCCCCTGGATCTGCTGGTGGCCTCGGGGCTGGCCGGACTGGCGATCGGGGGGAATCTCCTCTGGTTCCGTCGGGCCCCGTTCGTGGCCCTGGTGGCCGTCGGCTATGGGGGGCTTTTGCTTCTGACCCTGTTTTACTGGTACCCCTACCGGGTGAAGCGCCGGCGTCTGTTGAATCGACGTGTCCACCTGGTGGGCCGTTCGGTCGGGTGGGACTCGTCCCGTCTTCGTGTACGTCGAGTTAACGGTCGACCCTTCCGGGGGACCGTCTACCTCGGGGGAGAGGCCCTCGGAGGACCGGGGGAGGCGCCGGATGAGAATTCCCTCCTGACCCTGACGGCCACGGTCCGCTGGCCCTTCGACGCCCCCGGCTTCGCGAACCACCTCGCCGCGCACCGCGATTTGGGTTACCTCGACGTTCACCGTGTCCGAGTCGACGCCCGGGATCCGCCGGGCGACGAGGCCATGATCCCCCGGCTTCGGGCCTCGCTCCACGCCGGCCTCGTTCACCGCGGAAAACGATGGCCCACCTCGACCCGATTCCTCCGCGCGCTCGTTCTGGGCGAGAAAAACGCCCTGCCGGAACGCGTCGAAGTTCTGCTGCGGCGGCTGGGCATCTCCCACCTGTTCGTTATCAGCGGCCTTCACGTGGGGCTCCTGTACGTTCTTCTTCTGGGGACCCTCAACCGGCTGGGGACGCCGCCCCGATGGTTTCTCCCGCTTACCGCCCTGTTCCTCGGGTTGTATTTGTCCTTTCTCGGCTGGCCCGTCTCGGCCACCCGGGCCGGCGTGATGGTCCTCTTCCTCGCGTGGAGCCGAGCCGGGCTGCGGCGATGCACCTACTCGGAGGTTCTTGCGAGCACGGTTCTGGTGCTTCTCGTTTACGACCCCCTGATGCTTTTTCGGGTGGGTTTTCAGCTTTCGGTTGCCGCGGTGGGTGGAATTATCCTCGTGCGTGAACGCTCCTGGATACAGGTTCACCGCCCCGGCGTACGGTGGCTTCTGATCAACCTGGGGGCCTTCCTCGCGGTGCTCCCCCTGCTGCTGTTTCATTTTCGTGCCGGATCCGGCTGGGGATGGTTATCAAGTTTTCTCGCCGGGGCCCTCTTTCCGGGGTTTTTGGTCCTTTTGTCCCTCCAGGGTCTCCTCATCGGAACGCTTTGGACGCTGCCGGCGGACCACATCGAGGCGGTGTTCCGGCGCTCCGTCGAACTCGGCTGGGCCCACCTCGGGGACCTGCCGCTGATGCTGGGCGTCGCCGAGCTTTCGATCGTGGGGGTTCTCGGGTGGTGGCTGTTGATGTGGCTGGCCCTGGATCGGGGCGCCGGACGGCCCGGACGTGGCATCGGCCTGGTGATCCTCAGCGGGGTGATCCTGTTTTTCACCCTGGCACCCCGGCCCGCTCACACGGAAATTGGAACCGTGGACGGAATGGGCTTTCTTCGGATTCAGACGGTCGAGGGGGAGCAGATCCTCGTCCTGGACCCCGACCGCCCCCCCACGTCACGGCGGCTGGGTTCACTGGCCCGCCGACTCCGGCAGCGGGGCATCGTGCACCTGGATACGGTCGTGGGGTTCTCGAACTGTCGACGAATCCGGAAGCGGCTAGTAACGTTGTCCCTCGGCCGCTGCCGAGTGTCCACGGACGGCCGGGGGGACGTGGAGTGGGTCGGCGGTGCCTTTTTTTGGCGGCAGGGTCGGCTTCGACTTCCCTACGTCACGATCAAACTGGCACCCCGGGCCAACGAGGGAACCCTGGCCCGCGTGGACGGATACTGTCTGCGCCGTTCCTCCCGGCGACCCGCGGGTCGTTCCGATCGGTCCCGTGCCTGTCGGGAGATCGACCTCGGCCGGAATCCGATGGTCTGGCGACCGGGGCGCCCGCCCAAACGGGGGTTCCCGGCGAATCGATCCGTGGGACAGCGGCTGCTGGGCGGCCTTAGCGTACTCACTCACGATTTCGTGGAGGATCCGTCAACACCATGACCCGAGGCCGATTCCTGAGGCTTCTGGATCGTCTTCAGTGGGGAACGATCGGGGCCGCCGTCGCGATCGTACCGCTGGTTTTCTACGTCGGGAACCAGAACATCGTCCTCCTGAAACCCGTGCTGGCTCAGGGACTCATGGTTCTGGGTTTCGGACTCTGGCTGGTGGAAGCCGTCGAACGGGGCCGGTTCCGGCTGCTCCCAACCCCGGTCAACGGTCCCCTGGTGGCCTACTTCCTCTGGGTGATTCTTACCGTTCTTCTGTCCAGCCAATTCTGGTATTTCAGCCTCGAGGAGCTGGGGCGCTACGTGGCCGTCTTCTTTCTCTTTTTCCTGCTGGTGAAGGTGATCCGCTCCCGCTTTCGACTCAAGGTGATCCTCTGGCTTTTTTTCGGCGTCAGCGTGGTCGTGTCCCTGTACGGTTTCCTGCAGTACAACGACCTTGGGCTGATCAACTGGGGTCAGTCCGTGATGATTTCCTCCTTCGGAAACAAGAACTTCTTCGCGGGGTTTCTCGTCCTGAGCATCCCCCTCGTCTTCGGGGCCCTTTTGGCGTTTCGCAAAACCCCAACCCGAATCCTGCTGGGGGCCCTGGGCGCCTTCCAGATTTATATGTTGATCGCGACCGGGACCCGCACCGGCATGATCGGCCTGCTGTCCGGGGGCCTCATGTTCGGCGGCCTCCTTCTCTACACGCTGGGCCGAAGGGGGAGCACCCTCCTGAACCGGCGTCACCTTCTGATGGGAGGGGCCGCGGTGTTGATCCTGGTCGTGATCGCTTACGGGGCCGCCCCGTCCCACCTTTCCCGTCGGGTGACCGAGGCGTTCGATCTGCAGCAGGGGACGGGGAGGGTGCGCTGGATCATGTGGACGGGATCCGCCCGGGCCCTCGAGGACGCCCCGCTCCTCGGACATGGTCACGGCACGTTCCAGCAGGTGTTCCCCTACTACCGACCGACCTTCTATCATCGTTTTCGGGTCAGCCACAACACCCGCCACAGCCACAACGAGTACATGGAGATCCTCATGGAGACGGGAACCGTCGGGCTGGCCCTTTTCTGGCTTATCATGGTGGTGACCGGCCTGGCGGTGTACCGGTTCCTGAAACGGCACCGGGGACGGTTCTACCCCTACCTCGTCATCGGTGCCGCGGGGGGGATCACGGGGGCCCTCGGACAGAACATGGCCTCCGTGAACCTGCGCTGGATGTCCTCGACCCTGACCTTCTGGCTGCTGGTGGGGCTGCTGTTCGCCGCGATCCGACTCGGGTGCGGGATGGGGGACCGGACGGATCGGACGGATGCGGCCGGCCGCGGCGGCGTCGGAACGGGAGCCCGGGCCCTGGCCCATGGTGCGATCGCGCTGGTGGTCCTGGGGGCCGGCTACGGGCTGTACCGAACGGTGCAGGGGGACCTCTGGCTGAACCGACTCAACGGGTACATAAGCCTCGCCTCCCGGCGAGGCGGCTACTGGCGCGGGGCCGCGCGAGCCGGGGAAACATCCCTCGATTACAACCCTTACAGCCTGTCAACCCGATATAAGCTCGGGTACGTTTACCTGAACCAGCGCCGCTACCGGGAGGCTGCCCGCGTCTACGGCAACCTGACCTCCCTGGCCCCGAACTACGCCCAGATCCACAACAACATTGCCATCATCCACCGTCAGATGGACCGTTCCTACCGAAGCCTGCTTCACTTCGAGTGGGCCACGCTGCTGGAGGACAATTTCCGGAATCACTTCAACCTGGTGGACCGATACACGCGGGCCGGCCGGCCCGATCGGGCCCATGATCACGCGCGGTTCGTGCCCCGCATCCACCTGGAGGAAATGAGGGACGCGGTGCACGTCCAGTCGCGCCGACTGGGGGATCGGAACTTCGAGGCCGCCCGCAACAAAATGACGGCCCGCCGGAAACTGACCTCCCGGCTTCAGCGCAGCTTGAACTACCTTCGGAGATCGGCGCCCCGGACCAACCTCGATCTTCCGGCCCGCCACGGACTCCGGCTGGCACTCACGTCACCCGATCCTTCAAAGGCGGCCGACCTCCTGATGGGGGAGGAGGGTCCCCTGCCGTCAGGGGTGGTGATGCTGGGGACGGTTCGCCGCTGGCGGGGCCTGAGGACCGACCCGGCCGAGGCGGCCCGGGATCGGGTCGTCAATCGACTGGAGCAGGTCCGAACCGTGGACCCGCTTCTCACCCTCGCCCTCGCGGAACTTTACGCTCAGCAGGGGCGAAGCGAGCGGGCCCGTCGTACGCTGAAGCGGGTCCGGGATCGTTTACCGGACCATCCGATGATCAAGGACGGCCTCGGTGGTTTCGGGACTAAAAGAGGGGGTCAGGGTTGATGCCCCCACCGGTACCCCAGGATAAGCAGCAGGGTGATTCCCCCGGCCGGAGGACCGTAAACGGCGGCCAGGGGAGCCCAGGCCGCCAGGAGAGGGTGAGCCTGAAGCCCCGGTGATTGGCCCAGGGCAAGAACTGTGTTGTAGAGGAGCCAGTAACCGAACCCCCCGAGCAGACAGGCCCCGATGCCGGTCGTCCGCCCGAGTCCCGAGTACAGTCCCATGAGGATCCCCCCGAGACCCAGGAGAGGAATCACCAGCGGAAACCCGAACTTCCAGTGGAGGTAGACACGCTCCGACAGGGCGTTCATGCCC
>CAZEBV010000057.1:0-12238 GCA_964510695.1 uncultured bacterium | reverse complement strand
CGAAACCGTCCAGGCGAAGCAGGTGCACGGTCCCCGAGGACGGAAGGTAGAGGGCCAGGAGGCCCGCGCCGGCCAGGGCGGCCATCCCGAAGGGGGCCGCGTCCACGTCCCGTCCGAGCACGTGCAGAAGAAGGATCAAAAGCCCGGTCCCGACCAGGACCAGCTGGGGCGAAAGCCCCACGAGAAGATCAATCATGGTCCGGTTCCCCCGACTCGAACTCCATCTCGATCGTTTCGGCGGCGGGGCCGACCTCGGGTGAGAGCCGTCGACTCTCGGGCACGTCGGACAGCAGGGTCCGCACGGAGGGCTGAACCCTCTCGATCAAAGGACCCGGATACAGGCCGATCCAGAACACCAGAACCACCAGGGGAAGCATCACCAGGACCTCCAGGCCGTTCAGGTCCGGGACGTCGTCCATGACCTCCCCCGCCTCCCCGAAGACGCAGCGGCGCATCATCCGGAACATGTAAAGAACCGACACGACCACCCCCAGCGCGGCCAGGACGGTGTAAATCGGAAACACGTCGAAGGAGGCGGCCAGGACCAAAAACTCCCCGACGAACCCGTTCGTGGCCGGCAGGCCGACGGACGCCAGGGCCATGATCACGAGGATCGTGGCGAACACCGGGAGCCGGGACGCCAGCTCACCGATGGACTCCATGTCACGCACGTGAACTCGCCCGTAGAGCATCCCGACCAGCAGGAACAGACCACCGGTGTTGATTCCGTGCACCACCCCCTGGACGATCCCGGCGGTGACCCCGGCGGCGGTGAGGGTGAAGAGGCCAAGCACGACGAAGCCGAGGTGACTGACACTGCTGTAGGCCACCAGTTTCTTGATGTCCCGCTGGGACCACGCCACCAGCCCCCCGTAGAGGATCCCCGCGGCCGCCAGGAGGGCGAGCGTGGATCCCCATCCCAGCGCAAGGGCCGGAAAAAGCGGGATCAGCAGTCGGATGAAACCGTAGATCCCCACCTTCAGAAGAATCCCGGCCAGAATCACGGAACCCGCGGAGGGGGCCTCCACGTGGGCATCCGGAAGCCAGGTATGAAGCGGAAACAGAGGCGTTTTGATGGCGAACGAAACCAGAAAGGCCAGGAAGAGCGGGAGGGCCGTCCAGCCGGGAATCCTGAGACGGTAGAGGTCCTCCAGCCCCATGCTGGCGTGTCCGAACTGGTCCAGGTGAAGCTGATACAGCACGACCATCGCCACCAGCATAAGCAGGCTGCCCGCCAGGGTGTACAGGATGAATTTCATGGAGGCATAAAGCCGCCGTTCCCCGCCCCAGATTCCCACCAGGAAATACATCGGAAGGAGCATCGCCTCCCAGAACAGATAGAACAGCAGCAGGTCCCGGGCGAAGAACACCCCGAGCATGCCGCCCGCGAGAAACATCAGGAGGCTGTAGTAGGCCCGTTCCCGGCGGCGGACGTGAATCCAGCTGAAGAGGACCGCCAGGGTCGCCAGAAGCGCACTCAGCAGGGCGAACACCATGCTGATGCCGTCGACCGCCACGTGGAAGCTCGCCCCGAACGGATCCGGGAACCAGGACCCGTTAATCCGATAGAGCAGCCCCGTCAGGTCCCCCCCCGCCTCCCCCACCGGCACGGCGATCCACAACCAGACGCCCGCCGCGAACGACAGCAGGGTCCCCGCCAGGGGAATCCCCCGGTGAAACCCCGTCCAGCGGGCGGGAATGATCGTCAGCACGAGCCCCGCCAGCAGGGGGAACGTCGTCATGGCGAGCGGTATCACGACGTCGGACCTCCCCGTCTGTGAAGCGATCGGCCCCTCACAGCAGATACAGCCCCAGGCACCAGAAGAGGACCACCAGCGTGCCGGCCAGCATCAGCAGGTAATGCCGCAGGTATCCCGTCTGGGTGAATCGGAGCACCAGCCCCGCCAGATCCACCGTCACGGCACTCAGGCTCACGGCGCCGTCGATGAGGACGTCGTCCACCACCCGCCAGAGGAACCGGGCCCCTCGCCTGAGCGGATCCACCACGAGGCGAGCGTAGAGAGGCTCGACGTAATACCCTTCCGAAAGGGTGCGGTGGACGGGAAGCGAACCTTCCTGCACTCGCCCGGACCACGTTGGACGCCACTGGTAGAACCCGTACGCGAGGAGGATGCCCCCGAACGCGGCGACGAGCGACAGCGCCATCACCGTCCCGTGGGAGGGGCCGCCGTGGCCGGAAACGTGGGCGAGCCGTTCGGCCCATGACCCCAGACCCCCCCCGAACAGGGTTCCCCCGGCCAGCACCATCATCCCGATGCCCATGGGCAGGCCGCACTCGTGGATGGCTTCGTCGTCGGGACGATCCGGGGCGCGGGACCCCCAGAACGCCACGAACACCATCCGAAAGGTATAAAGGGCCGTCAGCAGGGCCGCGAGGGCGAGGCAGCCAAGCAGCAGATAGTCGACCCACGTGCCGCCGGCCCCCGCGGCCGCCAGAACGTGATCCTTGGACCAGAAACCGGCCAGCGGGGGTACGCCCGCCAGCCCGAGCCCGCCGATCACCGCCATCCCCGCCGTGTACGGGAGAGGCTCGGCCAGACGGCCCATCCGGAAGATGTCCAGCTCCCCGTGCAGGGCGTGCATCACGCTGCCGGCCATCAGGAATAAAAGCCCCTTGAAGAAGGCGTGGGTCATCAGGTGAAACAGCGCGGCCCCGTAGGCTCCCACCCCCGCGGCCACGAACATAAAGCCGAGCTGGCTGACCGTGGAGAAGGCCAGAATCCGTTTCATGTCACGGTGTACCAGGGCGATCGAGGCCGCGAACAGGGCCGTTAGGGCCCCGGTCAGTGCGACGACGTATCCTGCCACGGGCACGGCCTGATACAGAAAATCCAGCCGGGCCACCAGGTACACCCCGGCCGTCACCATGGTGGCGGCGTGAATCAGGCTGCTGACCGGGGTGGGACCCTCCATGGCGTCCGGCAGCCACACGTGCAGGGGAAACTGGGCGCTCTTTCCCACGGCCCCCCCGAACAGAAGCAGGGCGATGATCAGCAGGGTCCCCTCCCCGGCGCCGGCGAGACGGGCCTGGATCGCGGCGATGTTCACCGTTCCGAAGGTGTTGACCGTCAGCAGCAGCCCCAGCAGGAAGGCCACGTCCCCGATTCGGTTCACGACGAATGCCTTCTGGCCGGCCCACCGGGCGGAGGACCGATCGTACCAGAAGCCAATCAGCAGGTAACTGCAGACCCCCACCCCCTCCCAGCCGATCAGCAGCACCAGGAGGTTGTCGGCACAGACCAGCACCAGCATGGCGAACACGAACAGGTTCAGGTAGAGGAAGAAACGGTAGAACCCCTCGTCCTCCCGCATGTATTCGAAGGAATACAGGTGCACACAGGCGGAGACCGTGGTCACGGTGATCAGCATGAGGACCGTCAGCCAGTCCACGTGCAGCCCGATCCCGGCCGTGAAAAGGTCCGTCTGCATCCACGTCCAGAGCCGGTGGCCCGCGGGTTCCGTGTAGAGGTAGGCCACCCCCCAGGAAAGGGCCGCCGCCAGCCAGATCGGGACGGTGGCCACCGCCCCGGCCACCCGGCGGGGTATCCGGCGGTAATACAGCAGGTTCCCGCTCAGGCCCACGAGGGGAAGACAGATCACCCAGAGGGTCAAAACCACCGTGATCGACATGGTTAAAACTTCATCTCCGAAACGTCGTCAACGTTAATCGTCCCCAGGCGGCGGAACATGAGGACCACCAGGGCCAGCCCGACGGCCACCTCCGCCGCACTCACCGTCAGTACGAAAAACTCGAAGATGCGGCCGGCCTCGGCCGCGAGGTAGCGCTGGGCGGCCACGAACAGCACGTTCGTAGAATTGAGCATCAGCTCGATCGAAAGCAGGACGACGATCATGTTCCGACGGAGTAAAACCCCCATGAGGCCGATCCCGAAGAGGATCAGGGCCACCATGGCGTAATGGTGAAACATTACGGGTTCAACCCCCGGGAAAGGTACACCGCACCGACCAGGGCCACGAGCACCAGCAGGCCGACGCCCTGAAGCAGCACGAAGTACTCCGTGAACAGCAGCTGACCCAGGTGACCCAGCAGCCCGGTACCCTCCATCACCACGCCGAACTCGGCGGGGGGATGCGCGCCGGGGGTCTGCATCAAAAACAGCCCCATCTCAGCGACGAAGAGGGTCACGATCGCCAGCACGAGCCAGGCGTGGCGCCCCTCGATCAGAAGCGGAGGGGCCGGTCCCTCCCCCACGATCATGGCGGTGAAGAGGAACAGAACCATGACCGCGCCGGCGTAGACGATCACCTGCACGAAGAACAGGAAGGGGAACTGCATGTGCAGAAACATCCCCGCGATCGCCAGCAGCACGACGATCATGAGACCGACGCTGTAAATCATCCGCTGCTGGAGAATCATGGCGATGGCTCCGCCCACCGCCAGCACGGAAAAAAACCACGCGGTCAGAACCTGAAACATGGACCTCTCCCGGACGGAACGAACGGCTCGTACGGCTGAACTAGGCTTCCTCGAGCAGGAAATCCTTGTCCCACATCAGATCCTCCCGTTCCTCGACGCTCATCTCGAACTCCGTCGTGAGAACGATGGCATCCGTGGGACAGGCGTCCTCACAGTACCCGCAGAAGATGCAGCGGCTGGCGTCGATCTCGTACTCGGGCGCGTAGCGTTCTCCGATGGAAACCGGATTGTCCTCCGGGTTCTCCTCCCCCTGAATGAATATCGCGTCGACCGGACAGTACGCCCCGCAAAGACCACACCCGACGCACAGTTCCAGCCCCTCCTCGTTTCGTTTCAGCACGTGACGTCCGCGGTAGCGGTCGGGGCGCTCCCGTACCTCGTTGGGATAATCCACCGTCAGCGGTCGTGAGAAGATCTTCTTGAAGGTGATTTTCAAACCCTTGAGAAGCGGCATGATCATCGTGTCCCACCTCCGTCGTTCGCGGCGGCGAACGTGTGTCGGACGTGCCTCGTTGCGTGGCGGACCCGTCGATGGCTCATGATTCAAGGTGCACCGTGTCTAGCTCCCGGAAACGCCGCGGCGTCACCCGGCGGATCACCAGGTACGCCAGCACGAAAAAGGGCCACTGTACCAGCAGCCAGGCGGCCGTGGGCTCGGGCCACAACCCCCGCATGAAACCGGCCAGAAGCAGGTTCACGAAGGCAAGCTCGAGCAGAACCATCCATCCGAGTTTCATCAGGCGATCGTAGCGAAGGCGGGGGAACGTGCCCCGCACCCACACGAACAGAAACAGGAAGGACCCCACCTTGAGAACGAACCAGAACAGCGGCATCATCGTCCCGATCACCGGGAGCCCCCCCACCCATGACCACACCGGAAGGGAGGGAAAGGGCGGCAGCCAGCCCCCGAGGAAGAGAAGGGCCCAGAGGCTGCTTCCGACCAGCATATGAAGGTATTCGCCGAGGAAGAACAGACCGAACTTCATCGAACTGTGTTCCGTGTGGTAACCCCCCGTCAGCTCCTGCTCCGCCTCGGGGAGGTCGAAGGGGAGTCGGTTCGACTCCGCGAACACGGCGACCACGAACAGACACATCGTGACCGGCTGATAGAAAACGGTCCACCCGTGGTGCGCCTGGAAGTCCACCATTTCGACGAAGCTGAGCGTCCCGGTGATGACCACCACGGTCAGCAGGGAAACCCCCAGGGTCAGTTCGTAGGAAATCATCTGGGCGGCCGAACGCAGTCCCCCCAGAAGCCCGTATTTGCTGCCGCCGGCCCATCCACCCCAGGCCACCCCGTACACCGACAGGGAGGACATCGCCAGCACGAAAAGAACCGCGAAGTCCAGGTCCGTCACGTAGCCGAGGGGAAATCGAGCCAGGCCCTCGTGAAGGTCGCTGATCGACACGGTCCAGGGGCCGAAGGGAATGACGGAAAAACTGAAAAGGGCCGTCGCCGCCACCAGCCCGGGAGCCAGCCAGAAGATGGGACGGAACGACTCACGGGGCGTGATGTCCTCCTTCATGAGCATTTTAATCCCGTCCGCGATGGTCTGAAGGGATCCCCCCGGTCCCACGTGGGTCGGACCCGGTCGGAGCTGGATCCACCCGAGCACCTTTCGCTCCATCAGCACCAGTCCCGGTACGAACACGACCAGGACCCCGAGGATGACGGCGGCCTTGAGGGTGACCAGAAGCCCGAAGTACAGCCAGTACATCAGTCCGGCTCCTCCTCCGTGGTCGGGTCGACCTCGTCCACGAGGCCCATCGGACGATCGCCGCGGTAGAACGCGAGGTTCTCGTCGTCCTCGGCGTTCCACGGAAGCAGCAGTCCCCCCGGGGGGGCGCTGTTGGTGATCGCCACGGACCGATTCAGGGCGCGGCCGTTGGTCCTCACCGACAGTTCCGTCCGGGCATCGGCGCCGAGGTTCCGGGCGTCACGCTCATGACACTCGAGTCGGGCCGGTTCGATCATGCCCTCGATCGAACCGCCGAGCTGCGCCCGGCGATCCCCCCCGAACAGGTGGGGTTCCGAAAACAGCATCCACGCCGCGTCGGGGTCCGCCGGCACCCGCGGCTCCTCGCCGCTCAGGTGACCGTCCAGCTGGATCCACGCCGAGTCTTCCAGCAGTGACGAGGGCTCGACCTCGGGCAGTCCCGTCAGGGATTCGAGGACCCGCCCGGCAACGTCCGTCTGTTCCTCGAAGCGGGCCCGCTCGGAATCAACCCAGGTGGCCAGCATCCGCCAGCCCTCCAGGATGCGTTCGCTCGCCGGGGTGACCCTGGGGCGCATGCGAAGGCGTCCTTCGGCGCTGACCAAACAGCCCGGCTCCTCGAACTGGGTGGTCAGCGGAAGCACGGTGTCGGCCGTCTCCGTGTGGGATCCTTCGAGGTAATCGGCCACCGCGAGGTAATCCACGTTCTCGAAGGCCCGATCCACGAGCTCCCGGTCCGGGAAGTCCCGACGGAGGTTTGTCCCGTAGACGAACAGGGCCTCAAGGTTCCCCTCGGCCGCACGCTCGAGGATGGAGTGCGTCCGGGCGAGGGAACCGTCGTCCCCCTCCCGATCGAGGAGTTCGACGGCCTTCGTGTTCCCGCCGGGTGAGAGCCGAAGGTAGTCCACGTCGACGTCCCAGTGAAGCAGGGATCGCGTGAGCTCCGCCCCGAGGCTGTAGCCTTCCGCCGAGACCACGGCGGGATCATCGGCCCGCTCAAGGAGCTCGAGCACGTGCTCGTCGGTGGCGTCCCCGGCCTCGCCCTGCCGCAGCCGCTCGAGTCGTTCCATCAGGCGATCCGGACGTTCTTTTCGGTAGACCTCCGGTTCGATCGTCAGCGCGTCCCCCCAGTAGGTGAGGTAGACGAGGTCGGCCCCCTTCCGGGCCGCGGTCCTCAAAAACGGCGTCAGCATGGGGTATTCGTGACGAAAATTCGTCCCGGCCGCCAGGATGAAATCCGCCTCCATCAGCTCGGAAAGACGAATCGGGTCCACGCTGACCCCCCCGACGTCGGGATAGGTCGCCAGCGAGTCCTTCCCGAAGAGCTCCCGGAGCTGTGACAGCTCCTCCAGCGTTCGATCCGGGGAGGCGACGGCGGCGCTCTGGTCCGCTTCCTCGAACCGTTCACGCACCGTGTCGAACCGATCGAAGTAGGTCTCGTCGACCGGAAGCTGGACCCGATGTTCCCCCTCCTGGTCGTACTCGTGGACGAAGCGAACGAAATCGTCGATCCAGGGTTTCGGGTAATCGGGGTCCTCCTGGGGGCGAATACGGGTGATCTCCTCGCCCCGAACGTCGGCCGTAATGGGGGTCTGGAGTGGATCCATCCCGGCCACGCTTTGAACCGGCTTTTGCTCCCACGGGCGGGCCTTGTGCAGGTAGGGCTTCGTCACGATGGTGCCGGTGGGACAGATGTCGACCATGTTGCCGGAGAGTTCGCTCTCCAGCTGGCCCCCGGGCTGTTTCCCCACGAAGGCGTCGTTGCCGCGCTGAATGACCCGAAAATCCTCACGGCCGCCCTCCTCCTGGTAGAAGCGGGTGCAGCGGTAGCAGAGGATGCAGCGGTTCTGACGCTGAGTGAGTAACTCCCCCAGGTCGAACTTCGGAAACGTCCGCTTGTTGCCGTGAAACCGGCTCTCGGCGGGTCCGTAGCCCATGGTGTAATCCTGGAGGGGACACTCCCCGCCCTTGTCGCACACGGGGCAGTCGAGGGGGTGGTTGACGAGCATGAACTCGAGCACGCCGCGGCGCTGCTCGGCCACGGACTCGTTGTCCGTGACGACCTCCATCCCGTCCTCCACCCGACGGGTGCAGGAGATGTCGATCTCCCCGTCGACTTCCACGAGGCACATCCGGCAGGCCCCGGCCAGGCTGAGCTCCGGGTGGTAGCAGAAATGCGGCACCTCGATGTCCCGGTCCCGGATGACCTCGAAGAGCATGTCCCCCTCCTCGGCCTCGACCGGTTCACCGTTGATCGTCAGTTCGGGCATCGCGGGGTCCCCTCCAGTTGGAAGACGGTGCGGGATCGGGGTCTCATACCGAAACCGCCTCCCCGTCCGCCTCGGGTCGCACGTCGCACTCCCCGTGCTCCAGGTGGTACTCGAACTCCTCGCCCCAGTAATCGATCATCCGCATAACCGGTGTGGAGGCCGACGGACCCAGCGGACAGAAACAGTTTCCGTCGATGTTCCGGGAAACCCCGTTGATTTTTTCCAGGTCCGCGGCGGATCCCTTCCCGGTCTCGACCTCCCGGAGAATGTCCTCCAGCCAGGGGACCCCTTCACGACAGGGGGTGCACCACCCGCAGGATTCATGGGCGTAGAAATGGGAGAGCCGACGGGCCATCCGGGGCATGCAGACGGTCTCGTCGAGAACGATAACCCCGCCCGAGCCGAGCCGCGAACCGACCTCCTGAATCCCCTCGCTGTCCAGGGGAACGTCGATCTCGCTGCCCCGGATCGGAGGGGTGGACGAACCCCCGGGGATGACCGCCTTCACGTCCCGTCCCTTCTCGATCCCCCCGGCGTAGTCCTCGATGAGCTCCCGGAGGGTCGTTCCCAGCGGGGCCTCGTAGACCCCCGGTTCACGGACGCTTCCACAGACCGAGAACAACCGGAACCCGGGATCGGACTCGGTTCCCCACTGCCGGTACCACTCGGCCCCGTTGCGCACGATGAGGGCTGCGGTGCTGAGGGTCTCGACGTTGTTGACCACGGTCGGCTGGCCGAACAGCCCCTCCACGGCGGGAAAGGGCGGTTTCTTTCTCGGGACGCCCCGTTTCCCCTCGAGGCTGTTCAGCAGGGCCGTCTCCTCCCCGACGATGTAGGCGCCCGCCCCGCGGTTAAGGTGCAGCTCGAAGTCGAATCCGCTGTCGAAGACGTTCTCGCCCAGGTACCCGGCCTCCCGGGCCTCCTGGATGGCGGATTTCAACCGTTCGTACCCGGCCCGGTATTCCCCGCGGATGTAGAGGAACCCGACCGTCGCCCCGAGGGCGTACGCGCTGAGGATCATCCCCTCGAGGAGAAGATGGGGTTTCTCCTCGAGGATCACGCGATCCTTGAACGTGCCGGGTTCGCTCTCGTCGGCGTTGCAGACCAGGTATTTCTGCTCGTCGGCGTCCGGGACGAACCCCCACTTCATCCCGGTCGGAAACCCGGCTCCGCCCCGCCCTTTGAGGCCGCTCTCGTCGACGGCGGTCTCGATCGCCTCGGGGGGGGTGTCCCCCGTCAGACGATCCCGGGCCGTCTCGTAGCCCCCCCGTGCCTCGTAGGTCTCCAGGCGGTGGCTGTCCTCCTCGTCCACGCCGGCGAGCAGACGGGGTTCGAAGGGCTGAGCCTTGGGATGCTGATCCTCCATCACCATGGTTCCTCATTCCCGAATCCGATTGGTTTCATCCTTCCGTCCGCTCCCCGTTCCGGAGATCCTCGAGCAGATCATCCACCCGATCGGGGGTGAGGTTCTCGTGGTACTCACGGTCGTTGACCTGACAGAGGGGCGCCGTCCCGCAGGACCCCAGGCACTCCACGGTCTTCAGGGTGAACGTCTGATCCGGGGTGGTCTCACCGGCTTCGATGTTGAGACGCTTTTCGATGTGCCGGACGATCTCGTCGGCTCCCTCGATCAGGCAGGGCAGATTGTCGCAGACCTGAAGCACGTACCGCCCGGTCGTTCCCTGGTTGATCATGGTGTAAAACGAGGCCACGGACCAGATCTCCACCGGATCGAGGCCCATCACCTCGGCCATCTGTTCGACGTCCTCCTCCTCCAGGTAGTTCTTCTCCTCCTGGGCGATGAAGAGGGCGTGAATCAGGCCGGTCCGGGGGTGAGGGTATTTGTCCTGCTCCTCCTTGATGCGCTCCAGCTGTTCGTCGGTCAGCATTCGGATTCACCCGATGATTCCCCGTGGGGGAAAGGGAAAGGTTCGGTCGATGCCGCGGTCTAGCGGTCCGTCTCACCCATCATGATGTCGAGGCTGCCGATGTTGGCGATCACGTCCGCGATCGTCTCGCCCTCGCAGAGCTCGGCCAGCGACTGCAGGTTGACGAAACAGGGAGGGCGGATGCGGACCCGGTAGGGACGGTTGCTTCCGTCGCTCACCACGAACCAGCCCTGCTCGCCCTTGTTCGATTCGATGCAGTGGTAGGCTTCTCCCTCCGGAACCTTGAACCCCTCGGTCACCAGCTTGAAGTGGTGGATGAGCCCCTCCATGGTGGTCTTCATTTTCGTGCGCGAGGGCAGCGAAACCTTCCCCGGTTCCGCGTTGATGGGCCCCTCCTGCGGCATCCTCTCCAGGCACTGTTCGATGATCGAAAGGCTCTGCCGGAGCTCCTCGATCCGCACGAGGTAACGGTCGTACACGTCCCCGTTGGACCCCACCGGCACCTCGAAATCGACCTCGTCGAACTTGCAGTACGGCTCCGATTTCCGCACGTCCCAGTTCACGCCGGTGGCACGGAGGTTGGGGCCCGTCAGGCCCAGGTCGATCGCCTTCTCCGGCCCGATCGTCCCGACGCCCTTCGTTCGATCGAGGAAGATCGGGTTCGCGTTCAGAAGCTCCTCGTACTCGTCGATCCGCTCGGGCATCAGCTCCACGAAATCCCTGACTTTGTCGAAGAACGCCGGCGGGAGGTCCTTGCGCATCCCGCCCACCCGGAAGAACGTGGTGTTGATCCGCATTCCGCTGATGATCTCCATCATGTCGTAGGTTAATTCCCGGTCCCTCATCGCGTACATGAAGACGCTCATGGCGCCCAGCTCCATGATGCTGGTGCCCAGCCAGATGAAGTGGGCCCCCATGCGGAGGATCTCGCTGATGAGGGTCCGAATCCACTGGCCCCGTTCGGGGACCTCGATGTCCAGCAGCTTCTCGACGGCGAGCGCGAAACCGAGGTTGTTCATGTCGGACTCGAGGTAGTCCACGCGGTCCAGCCACGGGAACACCTGCTGGTAGAGCTTGTGTTCGGCCATCTTCTCGATGCCGCGGTGGAGGTAGCCGATTCTGGGTTCGCAGTTCACCACGGTTTCCCCGTCGAGGTCCAGCTTCAGGCGAAGGACCCCGTGCGTCGAAGGGTGCTGGGGGCCCATGTTCAGCATCATGGTCCGCCGGTCCCCGGAGCGGGCTTCAGCGGGGGTGGTGTTCATACGGTTCCTCCCATTCCTCGGCCTGCTGGGCGACCTCCACCCGACGTTCCTGGTAGTTCTTCCGGGGACTGATCGGGTAGTCCTTCCGAAGCGGATGGGACGTGGTGGCTTTCGGCATGAGAATCCGCTCCAGGTTCGGATGCCCGTCGAAGCGCACCCCGAACATGTCGTAGCACTCCCGCTCGAGCCAGTTCGCGGTGGACCACAGCTCCGTGACGCTCGGGGCGGACTCGTCCACCTGCAGGCGAAGCCTCAGCCGCCGGTTGAGCTTGAAGGAATAAAGCTGGTAGACCACGTCGAAGCGGGGTCCGTCACGGTCCGGGTAATCCACGGCGGTGACGTCCGAAAGGTGCAAAAAGAAGTACGGGTCAGTTTCCCTGAGCGCCCGGCAGACGTCCAGCAGATCCTCCGGGTCGAGGATCACCCGAAGTTCCCCGCGGTATTCGGAGGCTTCGAAGCGGTTGTCCTCGGCGGTCTGGCGGCGAACGAAGTCAAGAAGCTCGTGATCCTCGACGTCGGCGCTTCCGCGGGAGGACATCATCGACCCCTCAGTTGGCGGAAACGCCGGGCAAAAGCTGCATGACGTTCCGGCGCAGACGGAGGAACAGGCCCCGGGAGGGACGCTCCCGCTCGATTTTTTCCT
>CAZEBV010000056.1:0-12325 GCA_964510695.1 uncultured bacterium | reverse complement strand
TCCCCCCAGGAAGAACTGCTCGAACTCGGGCACCGGAAAATCCTCCAGGGAGTCCCCGTTCTCGTCCTCCTGTTTCCAGGTGCCCAGCGTCCGGTAGTTGAACCGAAGCGCCCAGAAGGTGGGTTCGAGGAACGGCCAGTAGTACCGAAGATCCACCTGCGGACGGTAAAAATCGCTGTTGCCGCCCAGAAGGTCCGTGGCCACCTCGGTGCTGAAACGAGTGTAGTATCCGTCGGTGGGGAACCGCGAATGGTTGCGCAGGTCCCGCTCGATCCCCAGGCTCAGGCTGCTGATCTCCCGCTCGAAGGAGGACGTGTCCCCCGTGATTTGCGCCTCCCGAATCAGGCTGAGCGGTCGGTCCTGGGGGTCAAGGTTCTGGAAATTGGCGCTGTTGAGGCCGCTGACCCTGACCCGCTGAAAGGATAAAGACCCGTCCACGCGGTTGAACCGTTCGGCTCCCAGGGTCCGACCGAGCGTCAGGCTCCCCCCCTGCCGGAGCTCGTCCCAGCCCAGGCTGGAGCTGAAGTTGTCCCCCTGACCCCGCTGGCTCTCACGGTGGAACACTCGCCATCCGAACAGCACGGGAACCTCCGGGCTGGGCCCCGGCTCGTCGAGGTCGTCGTTGAACCAGGGATCCCGCCATGAAAGGTTGAAGTTGGATTGGGTCTGCCCGAAGGACGAGGACACCCTCAGCCTCTGGCCCCGCCCGGTGAACCGGTTCCCCACGTCGTAGAGGCTGAAGTTGTCCTTCTGGATGGAGAGGTTGCCCACGAATCCGCTGGAACTGCTGAACCCACCGCCGAACTGAAACTGCCCGGTGCGTCCCTCCTTGACCTGGACCCGCACGATGCGTTGATCCGGGGCGCTTCCGGGGTCGACGTGCATCTTGACCTCCTCGAAGAATCCCAGGTTGCGAAGTCGGCGCAGGGAATTCTGCTTTTTGGTGCCGTCGAGGCGTTCCCCGGGTTCGAGGCTAACCTCCCGTCGAATCACGCGCTCGTAGGTGAGGTCGTTCCCGTGCACCTCGATGCGTTCCACGATGACCGGCTCCCCCTCACGAACGTTCACCGTGAAGTCCACCCGCCGCTGTTCGGGCACCTTCCGGCGCTCGAGCTGTCGGGGCGAGGCCACGCTGGCGTCGATGTAACCGCGCTGGTGGTAGAGTTCCTCGGCCGCATCAAGGCCCTGCCGGAACGCCCGGGCGTCGAAGACGTCACCCTCGTTCAGGGGGATCGCCCGACGCAGGCGCGTGTCCGGGTAGAGCTGGTTGTTCTCGAAACGCACCGAACCCAGCCGGTACTGGGTCCCTTCACGAATCCGGAAGGTCACGTCCAGCCCGCCCTCCCGGAGGTTCTTCCAGAGGCGCGTTTGGACGTCGGCGTCCAGGTAGCCCTGGGTGCTGTACCACTGCTTGATCACCCGTTCGGCCCGGTCGATGGCGTCCCGGGAGTACGGGTCCCCCGACTTCAGCGGCAGGACCAGCCTTAAATTCCAGTTGCGCATGACGGTGGTGAACGGCCCCGGGCCGTCGGGGTGAAGCAGTTCCACGTCGTTGATCAGCCGCCGCCGACCCTCGCGGATCCGGAAATTCACGGTGACGCGGGCGGGATCCGTGTCGCTGACGCTGTGCGTGACCGACGTAGTCGGGTACCCCTGCTCCCGGTAATAACGCTTTAGTTCACGTCGGGCCCGGCTGAGGTCGGCGGGGTTGGCGGGGTCGCCCGGCTGCAGAAGCAGCACGTCCAGCAGCTCGCTTCGCTCGAGGGCCTCGTTGCCCTGGAACCGGATCCGGTTCACTCGACCGTACTCCTCGAGGTCGAAGACCAGGACCTCCCCGGCCAGGCCAACCTGAATGTCGGCGAAAAGCCCCTCCTCCTGCAGCCGTTTCAGGGCCCGGTCCACCCGACGGCGAAGCTCCTCCCCGGACATCGGACCGCCGGGGAGCCCGATCGGCGCGAGCACCTGACGCAGGTTCTCCTCGGACCAGATCTCCACACCTCGAAAGCGCACTTCCTCCACGGTGACGGTCGCCGTGTCGGCATCGAGGGGGGTTATTCGCGTCGGCGTTTCGGCCGCGCCGGCCGCCTCCGTACCCGCAGCCGTCAGGGCGGCGGCCAGCAGCCCGACAAGCACCACCCGTAGGAAGAACCTCATAACGGGATGAGGATAACAGAAAGAACGGTCGGGACCACGACCGGGCCGTTGGAAAAAAACGGGGAGGCCTCCACGGGACTCGAGGGGGTGTCGGGAGCGTCTACTGCGTGGCGGGGGCCGCTTCCTGCTCGGAGCCTTCCTCCTCTTCGGGTCCCGATTCGTCGTCGGCCTCCTCGAAGATGAGCTCGCCGTCGCGGTAATCGACCCGGATGACGCTGCCGGGCTCGAACCGCTCGTGGAGGAGGTGATCGGCGAGCGGATCCTCGATCTTCCGCTGGATCGTGCGCCGCAGGGGCCGTGCGCCGAAGTCGGGGTCGTAGCCCTTCTCGATCAGGTGGTCCTTCGTGGCGGCGGTCACGTTCAGCTGCAGGTCCTTGTTCTCCAGCCGTTCCTCGACCTCGTCGATCATCAGCTCCACGATCTCCGACAGGTCCTCCCGGGACAGGGTGCGGAAGACGATGGTCTCGTCCAGCCGGTTGATGAACTCGGGGTTGAACTGATTCTCAAGCTCGTTGGTCACCCGATCCTTGATGTCCTCGTAGTCCATGGCCTGTTCGCTGCCCACCTGGAAGCCCATCTCCCCGGCCTGGGTGATCTGCCGGGCCCCCACGTTGGAGGTCATGATGATGATGGTGTTCTTGAAATCCACCGTGTGGCCGATGTGGTCGCTGAGAACCCCGTCCTCGAAGATCTGCAGCAGGATGTTGTAAACGTCGGTGTGGGCCTTCTCGATCTCGTCCAGGAGGATGACGGAGTAGGGGTTGCGTCGGACCTGTTCGGTCAGTTTGCCCCCCTCGTCGTAGCCCACGTAGCCCGGCGGAGCCCCGACCAGACGGGACACGGTGTGCTTCTCCATGAACTCGCTCATGTCGACGCGAATCATGTGGTCCTCGTCCCCGAAAAGCACCTCGGCCAGGGAACGGGCACACTCGGTCTTGCCCACGCCGGTGGGGCCGAGGAACATGAAGGCCCCCATGGGGCGACCCGGGTCCTTCAGCCCGGTGCGCCCCCGACGGATCGCACGGCTGACGGCGCTGACGGCCTCGTCCTGGTTCACCAGACGTTCGTGGATCTTCTCCTCCAGGTTCAGCAGCCGCTCCTGCTCCTCCTGGGTGAGTTTGAAGACCGGAATGCCGGAGATGTCGCTGACGAGTTCGGCCACTTCCCCCTCCTCGACGCGGGGACGATCGTCGTCCCGTTCGTCCTGCCACTGGACCTTGTAGTTCTCCAGTTTTTCCTTGAGCTTGCGCTCCTCGTCCCGGAGATCCGCGGCCTTCTCGAACTCCTGCGAGGCCACCGCCTCACCCTTACGGGTCTGGATGTCCTCCAGCTCACGCTCCAGGTCCCGGATCTCCTCGGGGGGCATGCTCGTGTTGAGCTTGGCCCGACTGCCCACCTCGTCGATCAGGTCGATGGCTATGTCCTGCAGAAAACTTTCGGTCTGTTAACGATGCGACAGCCGCGCCGCGTCTTCCAGGGCTTCGTCGGTGTAGGTCACACCGTGGTGGACCTGATATTTCTCCCGCAGCCCCTGAAGGATGTCGATGGTCTCCTCCACGGAGGGTTCGTCCACGTCGATGACCTGGAAGCGCCGCTCCAGGGCGGAATCCTGCTCGATGTGTTTGCGGTATTCGTCCAGGGTGGTGGCTCCAATGCACTGAATCTCCCCCCGGGCCAGGGCCGGTTTGAGGATGTTGGCCGCGTCGATGGCGCCCTCGGCGCTCCCGGCTCCCACCAGGGAGTGAAGCTCGTCGATGAAAATAATGATCTCGTCCGACTCCTGGATCTCCTCGATGATCTTCTTCATCCGCTGCTCGAACTCGCCGCGGTACTTCGTGCCCGCCACGATGGAGGCCAGGTCCAGCGCGAGGACCCGCTTCCCGTAGAGGGCCTCGGGAACCTCCACGTTCACGATGGATTTGGCCAGCCCCTCCACGATGGCGGTCTTGCCGACGCCGGGCTCCCCGATCAGCACCGGGTTGTTCTTCTTCCGTCGGGCCAGGATCTGGATGACGCGGTTGATCTCCTTGCCGCGGCCGATCACCGGGTCGAGCTGATCCTCCCGGGCCATCTCGGTGAGATCCCGGGCGAAGGTATCCAGCGTCGGGGTCTTGGAGTTGGACCGCTTACCCGAACGCCCCTGGGAGGATTCCTCTTCCTCCTGACCGGAGGGCACCACGAACCCGTATTCGAACCCGTACTCCTCCCCCAGGATCTCCATCAGCAGCTTTTTGACCTCGTTGCCCGAGACGCCGTGTTCGTCGAAGATCTCCACGACCTTCCCCCGACCCTCGTCCGCCAGCCCGATCAGAAGGTGCTCGGTCCCGACGTAGTTGTGCCCCAGTTCCCGGGCGCTCTTCTCGGCGAGGGAGAGGATCCGCTTGAGCCGGGGAGAGAAATCCGGCTGCATTTTTCCCGCGTTCCCGACGTCCTCGTCCATGCGCTCCTTGAGTTCCTCGAGAAGCTCGTCGGAGTCGATCCCCAGTTCGTGCATGATGTCGATCGCAATGCCGCTGCCCAGCTCCAGAAGGGCGATGAAGAGGTGTTCGGATTCAACCTCTCCGTAGCCGGCTCGCCGGGCCACCTCCTTGGACTTCGAGAGGGCTTTTTTGGCGCGGTCGGTGTAATGTTCGAACATCGTCCTCACCTCAATTTGGTGGGCGAATCACGTCATCGGAAGCCTGCTTAATCCGACGTCGAACCGAGTGTAACCCCGTCCGAAAAGCAGGTACATTGTCGCCTATCCCCCGTCGGTTGGAAACCCCGCGCCCCCGATTCACGGCCGATCGAAGCGGTTCATTCGTCCCGGTGACCGGCCGCCTCCGGATCCGCCGAGCCCAGGAGTTTCCGAATCAGCGTCGCCCGGTAGAACCGGCACTCCTCGTCGCTGAGATCCTCCCCCACGTTGAGGCAGAGGTGCCGGGGCTGGATGCGCATCATGAGGCCGTCGAGGGCCCCCAGACTCAGCCCCTCGATCAACCCCCGTTCGACGCCGAGACGACACAGGGAGAGCAGCTCAAGCGCCCGCTCCGAGGCCACCTTCCGGGCGTAGCGAAGGGTGCCGTAAGCCCTCCAGATCCGGTCGACGGCGTCCGAGGCCTCGTCCTGCACCAGGGCCTCCCGGGCCTGAACCTCACGCCCGACGATTCGTTCGGTGACCCGTTTGAGCCCCGCCACGAGCTGGTCGGCCGACTGACCCAGGGTCACCTGGTTGGAAAGCTGAAGGTAAAAGCCGCGGGATTCCGTCCCCTCCCCGTAGTATCCCCGGACCACCATCCCCAGGCTCGACACCGCCTTGAGCACCCGGCCGATGGCCTCGGAGAGCACAAGCCCGGGCAGATGCAGCAGCACCGACGCCCGAAGACCGGTTCCGAGGTTGGTGGGGCAGGCCGTCAGATACCCCCATCGTTCGTGGCGAAGGTAGGGAAGTTCCCCGGCGAGGACATCGTGCAGCTCCCCCACGTCCTCGTGCACCGCCGCAAGCTGACAACCCGGCCGCATCGCCTGAAGGCGAAGATGATCCTCCTCGTTGATCAGAAACCCCCGGCCCTCGTCGGACCGGAACCACACGCCCCCCTCGTCGCGCTGGAGCAGCCGTCGGCTGGCCAGCCGACGTTCCCGCAGCACCCCGCGCTGGGCCGGGTCGAGGTCGGCCAGGTGAAACCCGTGCCAGGCCTCGTTCCCCAGGGCCTCCGCGGCCCCTTCGACTCGCTCCCGCAGGCGGCGCCGCTCCTCCGTGTCGGCGTGTTCGGGAAAGGGGTGATCGGCCACGCTGCGGGCCAGACGAACCCGGCTGCTGACCACGATTCCACGATCGGGGGCGGACGATTCGACCATCCAGGCGGGCGGTTCACGCAGGTCAATCGGCAGACGACTCAGGGGGGCTCCCCTCCTTCAGCTCGGCAATACGGTCGCGCAGGCGAGCCGCCTCCTCGTATTCCTCGCGCTGCACGCTCTTCTCGAGCCGCTGCTCGAGGATCTCGAGCTTCTGCTGCCGGGAGACCGTGCCGAGTCCGGTCGCGGCGTCCTCCCCGTCGGCGTCCACGTGGCTGTCCGCCCCGTGCACCCGATGGATCAAAGGTTCCAGGCGCTCCTCGAAGGCGTCGAAACAGGCGGCGCACCCGAGTTTCCCGGAGGCGGCGAACGCCTCGTAGCGAAGGCCGCAGCCCGGGCAGACGGTCTCCTCCGCGGCGTCGGCGCTCGAGAACTCCGAGGTCAGGTCGGGCAGCGAGGGGCCCTCCCCGGTGTCGCCGAAGACCCCCTCCTGCGCGCAGGACTCACAGAGGGCCACGTGCGTAACCTGATCGTCGACGACCTGGACCTGATGCACCGTGGCCTCGGCTTCCCCGCAATTCTCACACAGCATGGCTGGAAACCCCGTACGAAAGGATGAGCTTCACGACGGATCCTGTTCTATAACGGTACCATGATCCTCGACGTATTCCCGGAAACGGCCGATCAGGGCACGGGCGGCCGGGCCCGGGGTGCCCCCGTTGATGGGACGGCCGTCGACGCGGACCACCGGCAGCACCTCCGCCGCGGTGCCCGTCACGAAGCACTCGTCGGCCACGTACAGATCGTAGCGGTTCAGGGGTTCCTCCCGCACCTCGTAGCCCTCGTCCCGGGCCAGCTGCATCAGCGCCGCCCGGGTGATGCCCTCGAGCACACCCATGTGGGGAGGGGGCGTCCGGATGAGATCCCCGTCCAGAAGGAAGATGTTGTCCCCGGTGCACTCGACGACGTACCCCTGATCGTCGAGCATGATGCCCTCCTGGTAGCCGGCGAGCCGGGCCTCCATCTTGGCGAGAATGTTGTTGAGGTAATTGAGCGACTTCACCCGCGGGTTGATCGCCTCGGGAGCGTTCCGACGGGTGGGGACGGTGACCAGCTCGAGTCCCTCCTCGTAGACCTCCTGAGGGTACAGCTCGATGTCCGCGGCAATGATGAACATGGTCGGGTTCGGGCAGCTCTCGGGGTCCAGCCCCAGGTCCCCCTCCCCCCGCGTCACCACGAGGCGCACGTAGCCATCCCGAAGGTCGTTGGCACGCAGGGTCTCCAGGACGGCCTGAATCGTTTCGTCGGGCTCGTAGGGGATCTCGAGGTTGATCACGCGGGCGGAGTCATACAGGCGATCCACGTGTTCCTCGAGTTTGAAGACCGTCCCGTCGTAGGCCCGGATCCCCTCGAACACCCCGTCCCCGTACAGCAGACCGTGATCGAAGACGCTGACGGTGGCCTGGTCCCGGTCGACCAGCTCACCGTTCATCCAGATCGAGGCCGAGGACATGGACCATCAGCGCTCCTTCCGGGAACGGTCGGGGCGGGCTACGGTGGACCCGACGGTGAGTCGGACGAGAGGGTCAATCGACCCTGATCCATCCGGTAAACGCGAGAAAGGGATTTTGCCACACCGGGATCGTGTGTGGCAACCAGCACGGCGGCCCCGGAGCGGTCCCCGAGTTCGAGCAGCAAATCGACCAGACGACCGCTCGAGGTCGGGTCGAGGTTCCCGGTGGGTTCGTCCGCGATCAGCACCGCCGGCCGGTGCATCAGGGAGCGGACCATGGCCAGCCGCTGGCGCTCCCCCGAGGAAAGCCGGGACGGCCGTTCATCCCCCCGTTCTGGGTCCAGGCCCACCGCCCTCATGAGCTCCTCGAAGCGGGCCCGAACGTCCTTTCGCTCCCCCTCACCGCCGGCCAGGACCACCGCCAGCCGGCAGTTCTCCCACAGCGTCAGGTCCGGCAGCAGCAGCGCCTCCTGAAAGACGAACCCGAGCCACCGCCCCCGCAGGGCGGCCCGACGGGCAAGGTCGACCTCGTACACCGACTCCCCCATCAGCTTCACCTCGCCCGAACCGGGCTGGCGCATGGTGCCCATGATCTCCAGCAGCGTCGTTTTCCCGACCCCCGAGGGCCCCTGCACGGCCACGGTGTCTCCCCGGGCAAGACGCAGCGTGATGCCCTGCAGCACGGGACGCTCGGGGTCGTAGGCGTGTTCGAGGTCACGCACCGATAGCACGACCTCATCCTCACCCATACCGAAGCACCTCCGCCGGATCGATTCGGGAGGCCTTCCAGGCCGGATACAGCGAACTCACCAGCCCCAGAAGGAGCGTCACCGTGCCGATGAGGACCAGGTGAACGTAACTGACGGCGACCGGCAGTCGTTCGAGGGGGTAAACCGGGGGAAGCTCAATCACGAAGACCCGGTCCAGCAGATAACAGCCCCCCACCCCCAGGAGCATCCCGGCCGCCAGACCCAGCACGGTGATCATCATGCCGGCCAGCAGGAAAATCCCCAGGATCCGGGTTGGACTGGCCCCCATGGCCATCATCATGGCAATCTGCCGGCGGCGCTGGAGGATCGACATCACCAGCATGCTCAGGATGTTCACCGCGGCCACCAGAACGATCATGGCCAGAACGAGGAACGTCACGGTCCGCTCCAGCCGCAGCGCCTCGAAGAGGGCCGGGCTGGCTTCCTTCCAGGTCACCCCGTAATAGGCGGTGCCGGCGCGGTCCTCGAGGGCGGCCTTGACGCCCGACGCGCGGTGGCGATCCGGGAGCCAGACCTCCAGGTAGGACGCCCGGCCGGAGGGTACGTCCAGCAGGCGGCGGGCCGTCCTCCAGGAGGTCACCGCCAGGAACCGGTCCAGCTGCTGGTACCCGGTGCGAAAGACCTGGTGGACCGGCACGGTCTCCCCGCCGGGGAGCATCCCGAAGGGGGTGTTCTGGGCGTCCGGACGGAGCACCGTCACGGCGTCCCCGGGCAGCACGCCCAGGTTCCCCGCCAGGTCCCGGGCCAGGTGAACGCCGGATTCGGGGGCCGGAGGCAGGTTCATCCGCCCGGGCACGGGATCCGAGAAGGCCATCACCCGTCCCCCCTGGTAGCGCCCCCCGGGCCCCCGCATCAGCACCTCCCCCTCGATGACCCCGACCAGGCGGGCCCGGGGTGCGACCGGCTTCACCCGCCGACGGGAGCGCTCAAGATCCAGGCCGTCGGACCGAAGCGAGTAGACGCGAAGCGGACTGTAGATGCCCACGAGCTGTTCCTGAAGGGTGGTAGAAAACCCGTTCATGACGGAAAGCACGATGATCAGCGTGGCCACGCCCAGCGCCACGCTGACGAGCGCGAAAAGCGTCAGCCAGGGAAGCACACCGATGGATCGGGACCGAAAGAGGAACCGAACCGCCACCCGGGACAAAAAACCCCGTTCCACGGTCAGCGGACCCGTCCGAACCGACGGTTAGTCGTCGGGATCCCCGAGCTGGGGAAAGAGGATCACGTCACGGATCGAGGACGAATCGGTCAGCAGCATCGCCAGCCGATCCAGGCCCACGCCGAGTCCCCCGGCCGGGGGCATCCCGTGTTCCAGGGCCTCGAGGTAGTCCTCGTCGATCGAGGCGTCCCCTTCGGCCTGACGCTGGAAGTTCTCCCGCTGGGCCAGGGGATCGTTGAGCTCGGAGTAGGCGTTGCCCAGCTCCAGCCCGCCCGCGAATAACTCGAACCGTTCGCAGAACCCGGACTTCTCACGGTGGGGCTTCGCCAGGGGTGACGTCGCGGCGGGAAAATCGACCACGAAGGTGGGGTCCACCAGCTCGTCCTCCACGGCCGCCTCGAAGATGGCCTCGATCTGTTCCGCCGCGGAGCCGTGAACCTCGACGTCGTACCCGTCCGCCCGCGCGGCCTCCGCCAGCCCCTCGGGGTCGTCCTCAAGGGAAACCTCCCGGTCGAGGGCCTCGCCGACCAGCGAGGTCAGCGAGCGCCGTGCCCACGGCACCGACCAGTCGACCGTCTCCCCCTGGTAGGTGAGGTTCGACCCGCCGGTCACGTCCTCGACGACCTCCGCGAGCACCTGTTCGGTCAGGTCCATGACGTCGGTGTAATCGGCGTAGGCGGCGTAGAGTTCCAGCATGGTGAACTCGGGGTTGTGCCGCGTGGAAAGCCCCTCGTTGCGGAAGCAGCGGTTGATCTCGTAGACCCGTTCGAACCCCCCGACCAGCAGCCGTTTGAGGTAAAGCTCGGGGGCGATGCGCAAATAAAGCTCCCGATCCAGCGAGTCGTGGTGGGTCACGAAGGGCTCGGCCTCCGCCCCGCCGGGGATGGGGTGCATCATGGGCGTCTCGACCTCGAGGTAACCCCGGTCGTCGAGCCGCCGGCGAAGGGCCCCCGTCATTCGGCTTCGGATCCTGATGGTCCGGCGAACCTCGGGGTTACTCAGCAGGTCAAGGTAGCGCTTGCGGTACCGAAGCTCGCGATCCTGAAGACCATGGTATTTCTCGGGCAGTGGACGCAGCCCCTTGCTGAGCATGCGCCCCTCCCGAACCAGCACCGTGATTTCTCCCTCCCCGGTCTCGAAGAGCTCCCCCCGGACCCCGACGATGTCCCCCAGATCCCACAGCTCCTCGAACTGCTCGAAGAGCCCCTCCTGATGGACGTGATCCTCCGAGACGTAGATCTGAATCCGGCCGGACTCGTCCTCCACGTCGGCGAAGGCCGCCCCTCCGTGAAGGCGGCGGCCGCGGATCCGCCCCGCCAGCGCCACCGTGGGTCCATCGTCGGGATCGAAGGCGTCCCGGGCCGACCCGGTGGTGTGAGTGCGATCGTACTCGTGGGCGTAGGGAGCGTGACCGGCCCGGCGAAGTTCGTCCATTTTGTCCCGACGAACGTCGAAATACTCCTCGGGGTCGGGAGAATCGCTCATGACGGGTCGGGCTCCCGGGGTGCGGCAGGGATGTGGACGCGTTCGGTCGGGCGGGGCCCGACCGGCCGCGAGTCGTGCGGCAGCGTAATTCGGATCATAGGGTAGCCCCGTGGTCGTCGGCGTCAAGCGACGGGGCCAAAACCCCGGCGTGATGGAGGTGCTCGCGGTTTTCATGGGTGGGTTGTTGATTTACCCTTCTGAGGTCTTCGTCCGGTCCCGAATCGGTCGGACCGGGCGGTGGTTTCCCGGAAGGTTCCGGGGATCGATCTCCGCCGCAGGACCGCAACGGGAGGATGTCCGGGGTGGCCGACTACCGCGCCTGGTTTGAGTGCAGTCGAGGCTGTGACGTCACCTACGAGCTGACGGAACCAGCCTACGAGTGCGAGGAGTGTGGGTCCCTGCTCGAGGTGCGCCACGACCTGGATCGCCTGCGGGCAACCCGGGACCCGACCGAGTGGAAGGACCTTTTCTCCCGGCGCTACGGGTCCACGACCTGGCCCTACGGAAGCGGGGTGTGGGGCAAGAAGGAGTGGGTCTGCCCGGAGGTGGACGACGAGAACGTGGTCTCCCTCTACGAGGGGGGCACCAACCTCTTCTGGACCGAACAGTTCGGCAATCGCCTCGGGCTGGACGACCTGTGGGTCAAACAGTGCGGCAACAGCCACACCGGTTCCTTCAAGGACCTCGGGATGACGGTCCTGGTGAGCATGGTCAACCAGATGATCGCGGAGGGGGCCGACATCCCGGCGATCGCCTGTGCCTCCACCGGGGACACCTCGGCCTCCCTGGCCGCCTACTGTGCCGCCGCCGGGATGCAGGCCATCGTCATCCTCCCCCGGGACAAGATCACCCACGCCCAGCTGATTCAGCCGATCGCCAACAACGCCATCACCCTCTCGCTGGACACCGATTTCGACGGCTGCATGAGGATCGTCCAGCGCCTCTGCCGGGACAACAACATCTACCTGGCCAACTCGATGAACTCGCTGCGGATAGAGGGTCAGAAGACCGTAAGCTACGAGATCGCCCAGGAGTTCGACTGGGAACCGATCGACCACATCATCGTGCCCGGCGGGAACCTGGGCAACGTCTCCGCCCTCGGGAAGGGCTTCCGTGAGCTTCGCGAGGTCGGTTTGATCGACTGGAAACCCCGCATCGTCTGCGCCCAGGCCGAACGGGCGAACCCCCTCTACGAGAGCTACCAGAACGACTTCGAATCGTTCGAACCGCAGACGGCCGAGCCCACACTGGCCTCCGCGATCCAGATCGGCGATCCGGTCAGCATCAACAAGGCGATCGACGTCCTGAAGGAGTTCGACGGCATCGTGGAGCAGGCCTCGGAGGACGAGCTGGCCAACGCCTCGGCCTGGGCCGACCGCACGGGCCTGTTCTCCTGCCCGCATACGGGGGTGGCCCTGGCGGCGCTCATCAAACTGGTCAAGCGAAACGTCATCCAGCGTGACGACC
>CAZEBV010000055.1:0-12601 GCA_964510695.1 uncultured bacterium | reverse complement strand
AGATGCCGATCTGGAGGGTCAGCAACATTCCCACGTGCATTCCCATGAACGCGGTGGCGAGGATCGCACGCGGCCAGTCGGTCAGCAGGAAGAGGAACGGCGCGGTCGCCATCAAGAGCAGCCACAGGTAGGTGAACGCCGTGAGGAGGTCGGCGTGTCCCGCGAGGTGAGGTCCCAGGTACACCGTGAACTGGTCGAGCGACAGGATGTAGGGGACCGCTTCTTTGGGGACGCTGACGTTCGAATCCATGGTTAAACACCTCTGCGGTGAAATACTGAATCTCGGCGCGAACGTGGGAGTGCGACGTTCGGGTTGGTGGAACCGTTTGGAATGGGTTGTCCGCCGAGGCTATGGAGTTATTGGAGGGGAGACTTTCCTAACCTGGATTCGATTATTAAAACCCCATTTAACTTACCCTTATTCCAAGAGTTTTCAAGCGTCCTCCCGGGCCCGCGCGCGAAAGGCCTTCCGCACTGCCCGGCGGTCCACGGTGCCCGAATCCGTGCGAGGGAGAGCGTCGGTCCACGCGATCGTGCCGGGCCGTTTGAAGTCGGCGAGGCGGTCCTCGCAGTGCCGGACGATTTCGTCCCGGTCAACGGGGGATTCTCCGGCCGACTCCAGGAGCGCCGCCACCTGCTGGCCCCAGCGCGGATGATCGAGGCCGACCACGGCGGCGTCCCCCACCGATCGATGGTCCATCAGCACCCTGCGAACCTCCTCCGGATCGACGGTTTCCCCGCCCGTGGTAATCCGATCCGAACCCCGCCCCTTCACGTGCAAAAAACCCCCGGCATCCAGGTGTCCCCGATCCCCCGTTCGGAATCCGTGGGGGCCGATCCGGCTTCGGTCCAGCGACCCGTCGGGACGGCGATACCCCAGCATGACGGTCGGCCCGCCCACCACGATCTCGCCGGGTTCGCCGGGGGCCCGAACGTTGCCCTCGGCGTCGAGGACCGAGACCCGCACCCCCCGAAGCGGTCGACCCACCGCGGTCGGGGCCCGCTCGACGTCCCGGGGGGTGGCCGTCGCCACCTGCGAGGCGGTCTCGGTGGTTCCGTAGGTGGGATGAACGGGGATTCCGTGCCGCCGGCAGCGTTCCAGCAGGGCCGGGGGCGTGGGCGCCCCGCCGACCAGCAGGAAGCGGAGGCTGGGGCGGTTCGCCCGGATCCCCGCCTCCAGCATGTCCCGAAGCTGAGTCGGCACCAGCGAGGCCCCCGTAATCCGGTGCTCCCGGAGGACGCGGCCCAGAATGTCCGGGTCCGAGGGGGCCACCACCACGGTGCTTCCGTTCAGTCCGCAGCGGACGATGGGAGCCAGGCCTCCCATGTGGTAGAAGGGGAGGGGGTCCAGCCATCGATCCGAGGGAGTATGGCCCAGGCGGCGGTCCGAGGCCCGAGCGGAGGCCCGCAGGTTGGCCGCCGACAGCAGAACGGCTTTGGGGGTTCCGGTGGTTCCGGAGGTAAACAGCAGCAGGGCGGGCCGATCCCCGTCGGAATCCACCCGGGGCGGATCCGCCGAAGGAGCGTCCGCCAGGGCCGAAACGTTCCCGGAGGCCTCACCGGTGGTGATCACGGGAGCCTCCGAGCGTCTTCGGACACGCCTGGTCCCCTGCTCGTCCCCGACCAAAAGATCAGGGTCCAGGGCGTCGATCCGGGCGGCCAGCGCCCCGTCCGGTTCCCGACGGTGAAGGGGGGCGAGCGTGGCTCCGATGGACCACGTCGCGTGCGCGAGAATGATGGATCGCGGCCCCTCGTCCATGATCAGGGCCACCGTCGAGCCGGGGGCGGCCCCGACTCCGACCAGGCGGGCCGCGTCCCGGTGGACCGCCCGGCGAAGGTCCGGGTAGCTCAGACGTACGCCGCGCACGGGATCAAGGATCGCCGGACCGCGGGGGGGCGAGGACGGGTCCGGCAGAAAGGGATGCCTCATTTCGCGCCCTCGATCGCCGGGTCCCCATGCTCCCCCAGGCCGGGTCCCCTCGGAACCGGGAGGTGCCCCTCCCGAGCCCGGGGGACTCGAGTCAGAACGTCGCTTTCCAGGCGGTCTCCCGTGGCCAGTCCGGCGGGCGGACGGACCGGAAGCGACGCCGCCAGATGAAGGGCCCCCAGTCGGGCGACGGCCCCGTCCACGGTGCCTCCGATCACGGGGGTGATCCCGCCGCGGTGGAAGATCATGGCCCGGTCCCGGGCCCGATCCAGCCCCCCGGTGACCATGGGTTTGATGACGACGGCGTCGGCCGCCTCGTGCTCCAGAATCGCTTCGGGCGTGGCGTTGAGGAGGGATTCGTCGAGCGCGATCGGGAGGGTCCGGCGAAGCCGGGCGTGAGCCGACAGGTTGCCCGGGGAAAGCGGCTGTTCGACGTAGTCCAGGGGAAGGTCCTCCAGCGTCGGACGGAGGGCCCGGACGTCCCCCGCGGCCCAGGCGCCGTTGGCGGCCAGGCGGCGGGAAACCGACGGATCCAGCGGCGCCAGCGCCTCGAGCCGGCGTCGATCGTCGGGGATCGGTCGGGCCCCGACCTTGACTTTGACGGTGGAGAATCCCTCGTTGCGGCGGCGGCGCACCTCGTTCACGGTCGTTGCCGGGTCGGCGTCCCCCACCACCCCGTTGACCGGAACACGGCTTACGGGTTCGTCCCCGCCGAGTGCCCGATACATCGGAACGTTCGAGCGCCGGGCGACGAGGTCCAGGTGGGCCTCCTGGAGGCCGTGGCGGGCGGCCGGCCGGTCGGAGGGGCGGTCCAGCATGCCCCGCAGCTCATCCTCCGTCACGGTCGATTCGGTTGCCCGCAGCCCCCTGCGGGTTTCCTCGAGCGATTCGGTCCACCCGGGAAGGGGCGTGGATTCGCCCAGGCCGTGCCGCTTCTGATCGCTGATCTGCACCAGGAAGCCGCGCCGCCGCCGCAGGCTGGTTCCGGCGGTCTTCAGGGGGGAGGACAGGGCGAGGTCGAACGCCGTCAGGCGGACGGAAAGGGAGGTCACGATGGGCGGGCGAAGCGGGAGGGCTGGGGTAGAGGCGGTCCGAGCGCTCCGGGGACCGGAGCCTCAGTCCCGATCCGAGTGCCGCCGGCGACGGCGAACGTAGGCGATCAGGTCCTCTTTCTCCTGTTCGTCCAGCCCGGTCATGAGCCCCATTTCGTCGGTCTTGGGACGTTCACGAAGACGGACGTCGCCGTCGTCGTTGAGTTCGAAGGTCCATTTCCCCAGGTCCGCCTCCACCATCAGCCGGACGTCGTAGTAGTCCAGCAGCCGGATCAGCGTGTCGAACGGGGGGATACGGCGGCCGTTCTCGTAAAAGGAAAGCGACGGGGCCGGGATGCCCACGGCGTCGGCGACGGATTTCTGGCTCTCCCCGACGATGTTGCGGAACTTTTTCAGCAGTTCCGCCATTTCGACCGTGTCAGCCATGCTTTATCACCCATTCTGAAGTTAGGATCATTGTAACGAACCGGTATTTCATTCTCAATTTGGCCCGTGCGGACCCTGTCCCCGGGCGGCGAGTCGCCCGATCCCACCTCCGGACGATCCCTTCGGGCCCTCGGCTTGACCGGAGATGAACATCATGTCGTATCCTTCCAAGAAACAGGTCCTCAAGCGGCATCCGCTCTTCGAATCCCTCTCATGGTGGAATTTCGGCAGCCTGGCGGACCGGACCCGGTTCCGGGACGTCCCCCGGGGTGAGCTCGTGGTTGAGGAAGGGGACCCCGGGGAGGCCTTCTTCCTGGTCACGAGCGGTCGATGCGAGGCGTTCACCACCACCGAGGACGGTCGTCGGCGGGTTCTCGAACATTACACGAGCGGCGATAGTTTCGGGGAACTCGCCCTGCTCTCCGGGGCGTCCTACTGGGCCAGCGTGCGGGCGCTGAACGACACGCTTCTGCTGACGCTCGTCCGGGATGACTTCGAGGACGTTCTCCAGGAGCATCCCGACGTGGGTCGACAGCTCAGCCGGAACATCGCGGAGCGCGTCCACCTGCGGCGGGACCACCGACGGCGGCGGCGGCTGAGTAAAGTGATCACGGTGGGCAGCGCGTCCGAGAACATCGGGAGAAGCCTGTTTGGTTTCAACACCGCCGCCGTGCTGCGCGAGGAGACCGGGGAGGACGTCTGCCTGCTGGATTTCACCGACGAGCCGGAGGAGACCGTCCGGGACGTGCCCGAGGACCCCGACCGACTGGCGGACTGGGTCGACGAGTTCATGCTCGAACACGCCTGTGGGATCCATTTCATGCACGCCCGCCTTCCGGAGGAGGGGAGCGAGGATCTGCCCGGGGATCTCCTGGATGTGCTGGTCAAGCGCTACAATTACGTGTTTTTCGTCCTGCCCGAGGGCCTGACGCCCGTCACCCACGAGTTTTACCGGCAGGCCGACCGGGTTTTTCTTCTGGCGAACCGCGTCGAGCGGAACGTCTATCAGACCCATCTGTTGAACAAACAGCTCATGAACGATCGTTCGCCGAAGGACCCCGCCCCGCAGGTGGTGCTGGCTCGCCTTTCCGACCGGGACCTCAATCACACGTCCCGGGACGTCGGTGAGCAGATCGACGCCGAGGTCGTCGGGCGGCTGCCCGAGCTTCCGGGGGTTTCGGGCATCGTGGGTTCCCGTGACCTTCCCTATGCCCTTCGCCATCCCGATCGCCCCTACAGCCGCGTCGTGCGGCACATCGCCCGCCGCATCGGAGAGGTGGCGGTGGGGTTGGCCCTGGGTTCGGGCTCGGCCCGGGGGCTGGCTCACATCGGCGTGCTGAGGGTGCTGGAGGAGGAGGACATCCTGGTCGACGTGGTGGCGGGAACGAGCATCGGAGCCCTGATCGGGGCGGGCTGGTCCTCCGGGTTGGACATCGACCAGATGGAGCGGTTCGCCCTGGATTTTCGGGACCGCGGGGGACTCTGGACCTGGAGCGACCTCTCCTTCCCGCCCACCCGATCCATCTTCCGGGACGGGCGGCTTCGCCGGATTTTCCAGGAGTGGCTGGGTGACGCCACGTTCGCCGACACCCGGCGGCCGCTGAAGATCATGGCCACCGACCTGGATCGGCTCGAACCCGAGATTCTCGACGAGGGTTCGCTCGTGGAGGCGGTGCTGGCCAGCATAGCCATCCCGATGCTTTTCCCCCCCGTCAGCCGGGACGGACGACGTTACGTCGACGGGGCCGTGCTCAGTCCGATTCCGGTGGACGCGCTCTGGGGAAGCGGCGTGGGACGGGTGATCGCCGTGAATCCCATCCCCCCCGTCGAGGTCCTGCGGGAAACGCGGGGAGCGTATTCGTCCCCGATCGGGTGGGGAGCGGCCCGGGCGGCCCGCTGGGCCGTCCGCCAGGTGCTGCCGTTCGGGGACGGCAACATCGTCGACGTGCTGATGCGATCCATGCAGGTGATGCAGTCCCGGCTGGCCGAGTCGGCCGAAAGCGGCGCCGACGTGGTGCTCAACCCCGTGATCGGCACGGAAAGCTCTTTCGACTTCGATGACACCCGGCGCTTCATCCATCACGGGGAGATCACCGCGAGAGAGAACCTGGACGCCATCCGATCCCTCGTGGATCCCGCCGAGGAGCCCCCGGGCGGCCGGGACGAAGCCCCCGAGGTCGGTTAGGTCCGGTCGCGATCCCGGAAGTGATCGAAGCCCTCGGAGAGGGTTTCGGGGGAGAAGGGGAGCGCCGGTTCGAAGTCCAGGCTCTTCTTCCCGGTAAATTCCCCGATCGTGACCATCCCGTTCGGGAGGTCGTTCTCGAGCGAGGGGGGCACCGCGACCAGAAGCTCGTAGTCGTCCCCGCCGCCCAGGGCGAGCCTCAGGGACCGTTCCCGGGGGACGTCCCCGTCCCGAAGGACAGGGTGGAGCGGCAGGCGCTCGGGGTTCAGCCGGGCACCGACGTTCGAGGCCCGGCAGACCCTCCTCAGGTCCTTGACCAGACCGTCGCTCAGGTCGATGCCACAGCGCACGCCCAGCTCGACCAGCCGGCGAGCCAGCTCGAGTCGATCCGGCACCTGGACAAGCAGACGATGCTCCTCGGGGCTGCGGCCCCCGGGATCCTTCCGGAGGATGGCGGCCGGACCCCCGAGGGGCCCGCTCACCACCACCCGATCCCCCGGCCGGGCGTCCCGACGTCGGAGCAGACCCTCCCGTGAGGCGCGGCCGAGAAGGGACAGGGAGGCGTTTTCCGCGCTCGCCTCGGCGGGAGCCGTCACGTCCCCGCCGACCAGGCGCACGTTGTGTTCGCCGAGGCGTTCGACGGCCCCCTCGATCCAGGCCTCCCGCTGTTGTTCATCCCGGTTCGAGGCAAGGGTGAGAAGCGCCCAGCGAGGGTGTCCACCCATCGCCGCGATGTCGCTCAGGTTGATGCCGGCCAGCTTCCGTCCGGCCTGGCGGGGGGTGAACGTTTCGTCGTAGTGGATCCCCCGCTGCATCGTGTCCACGGTGTAAAGGAGGGGGGGTGAATACGACTCCAGCACGGACGCGTCGTCCCCGAGCAGGGAGTGTTCGGGTCCCCCGGTGAGGTCGATGAGCCGGCGAAGGAAGGCTTCCTCGCCGCCGTCGGACGCTGTCACGCCGAGGGATCCTCCCGGGCGTCGTTCAGTCGGCGGACCTCACGTTCTGTTTTAACGGCGATCGGCTCCCCGCCCCGAAAATACAGCCGGGGAAGCCGGGAGCTGAAGTTGCTCAGGATTTCGTAGGGGATGGTGTCGCTCCAGGCTGCCAGTTTATTGGCCCACAGCTCACGGCCGTTGTCCCGCCCCATGACGGTGACGGTCTCCTCGGGGTCGTCCTCGGCGTCCAGCTCGATCATGGTCATGTCCATGCAGATCCGCCCGAGAACGGGACAGCGCCGACCCCGTTTGAGCACGTGGGCCCGGCCCGTCATTCGGCGGGAGTACCCGTCGGCGTACCCCAGGGGTAAAACGCCGACCCAGACGGGTTCCTCCGGCCGGTCGATCCGTCCGTAACTGATGCCCTTGCCCGCCGGGAGCCGCTTGTAGTCGGCCATCTTCGTTTTGACCTGCATGATCGGTTCCAGGCCGGACGGATCGACCCCGTCGTGGGGAGGATACCCGTAGAGGCTGATGCCGGGTCGGACCATGTTTCCGCCGGCAGGTCCCTCCGAGAACACGGCGGCCGAGTTCATGGCGTGCCAGTACTCGGGGTCCAGGCCCGCACGGCGGACCCGATCCCGGATCGCCTGGAACTCGTTCATCTGCTCGCGGGTGTACTCACGGTCCTCGCCGGCCTGGGCCAGGTGGGTCGCCACGCCCTCGAGGCGGACGTGGTCGAGCCCCCCGAGTTCCTCCAGGTAATCGTCCAGGTCCTCCGGGAGGAGCCCCAGTCGGCCCATCCCGGTGTCGACTTTGACGTGGACGGGGACGACGGTGTTCCGGCGTTTTCCTTCCTCGTTCAGCGCCCGCAGCAGCCGATACGAGAACACCAGGGGGGTCAGGTCGTGCTCCAGGATTCGATCCACGTTGAACGTCGCCAGGTGGCCCATGATGAGGAGGTTGCTCTGGACCCCGAACCCGCGCAGTTCGAGGGCCTCCTCCAGGGTGGCGACCCCGAAGTACTCCACGTCGTTCTCGGCCAGCGTGCGGACGACCATCTCGGCCCCGTGGCCGTACGCGTCGGCCTTGACGACCGCCAGGATTCGGCTGCCGGACGGTCGGTGCCGGCGCACGCGCTCCAGGTTGTGGACCAGGGCGTCGAGGTCGATCTCGAGCCAGCAGGAACGGGGACGAAACTCGGTCAGTTCGGAAACGGATGCCATGAGAGCAGGGACTCGGGGTGGCCCCGGAAGGTCAGGGGAAACCAGCCGGGTCGCTCCGTGCGCTTCAGTTCGTCCAGGGCCCGGGGGAGGCTGTCGAGCAGGTCCGTGCTTCGGACCGTGACGGTGGGCCGGGCTGCTCCGGCGAGGCGCCCCGCGGCTCCGTGAAGGTAGACCCCCAGGCAGGCGGCCGGACCGGGGCGAAGCCCCTGGGCGAGCAGCCCTCCCAGCAGGCCGGTCAGCACGTCCCCGCTGCCGGCTTTGGCCAGGGCGGGACTGCCCGAGACGTTGAGGCTCACCGTGCCGTCGGGGTGATGAACGAGCGGGCGGGAGGTTTTCAGCACGACGGTGCCGCCGGTCCGTTCCCCGAGCTCGTGGAGGCTGTCGAGGGGGGCGGACTGGACCGCCTCGACCGTGGTGTTCAGCAGCCGGGCCGCCTCGCCGGGATGGGGGGTCAATAGGGCGCTCGAGGTTTCCCGGAGGACGTCGAGATCCTCCGTGAGGTTGTTCAGACCGTCGGCGTCCACGACCACCGGGGCCGACAGCTCCGGGAGCAGGTCCTTCAAACCCTCCCTCAGCCGTCGGGAGGTCGTCAGGCCCGGGCCGACGACGAACGCGTCCTGACGGTCGAGGAAGTCCTCGGTGTCCGTTCCGTTCAGGATGTCCTCCAGGGTGAAGGGGAAGACCAGGTCCCGCTCCCCGGCTCCCTGATGTCGGTGGAGTCCCTCGGGTCCGACCAGGGCGGTGAGCCCCGCTCCGGCGGTGCTGCCGGCCCGGCCGGCCAGGAAGGCGGCCCCCGGGTAGGAATCCGACCCGGCCACCACCGCCAGCCGCCCCGCGTCACCCTTGTGGTCCGTGGGTCCCCGTCGGGGTAAAAAGCCGCGGACGTCGTGCGGGGTCACCAGGTGGAAGGGCCCGGCCTCGTCCTCGTAGGCGGCGGGGGGGAACCCCAGTTCCTGCACCACGACGTGCCCCGCCCTCGCGTAGCCGGGTTCGGCGAGCAGCCCGAGTTTCGGAAGACCGAAGGTCACCGTCAGGTCCGCCCGCACGCAGGGGTCGAACGGATGGGGTTCGTCCCCGCTCAGGCCGCTGGGAACGTCGATGGCCGCCACGGGGGTCGAGCGGTCGTTGAGACGGCGAATCATGGCGTCGAAGGGGGGGCGGGGATCCCCGCTCAGCCCGGTCCCGAGGAGCCCGTCCACGAGGAGATCGACGTTCGGCCAGGGGTCTTCCTCCGAAAAGGTGAGCAGGTCGACCGAGGCCGTTCGGCGAAGGTCCACGGTCTGCCGGCGGGTCAGCTCACTGGCGTCCTCGAGCGGATCGCTGAGGACCACGGTCACGTTGCACCCCTCCCGCCCTAGGCGGCGCGCGGCGACGAGACCATCGGCGCCGTTGTGCCCCCGGCCGCAGGCCACGAGCACGGACGGGGTCCCGGTGTCGGGGAGAAGACGGGCCCGGGCCTGGTGGGCCACGGCCCGCCCGGCGGTCTCCATCAGGGCCGTTTCGGCGATCCGATGGTCCTCGATGGCGACCCGGTCGATGGTGGCCATCCGTTGTGCGGTGGTGAAGCGCATGGGATCGGCTCCCGTCAGTGGGGCGGTTGCTGGGCTCGGACGATCCGGGGCTGGCCCGATTCTTTGTGAATTGTACACCCTGCAGGAAGCCCGGACCTCCACCGGGGTCCTCCGTTCTTGTTCTTCGTCGATCACGGAACGGGGGATGAACGGGTTCCCCGGACGCCGGGCCCCGGCGATCAGCCCCAGCGGGCGATCGCGGCCGCGATCGCGTAGCGCTCCTCCCGGGCCGTGGAGCAGTGCCAGTGTGCCCCCGGCGGCACGGGAACGGGGCCCAAACGGGCGCACTCGGGGTCGAGGTGGATCGTGGGAGGACGGGTGGGCCCCCAGTCCACGAAGACCCCCGTCCATCGGTACCCGCGTCCGAGAGCCTTGAACACGGCTTCCTTGGCCGACCACAGGCGGCCGTAAACGCCGGCGTCGACCCAGTCCTCGTGCCCGTGACGCTCGTGGAAGCGGGGGAAGAACCGCCGGGAGAAGTGGTCCCCGTAGCGGTCGAGCAGCCGCTGGACGCGCCGCAGGTCGGTGACGTCCACGCCGGTGCGGATCCGCATGTGAGGGGTCTCCCGTCGCCGTTCTGATCGGGTCAGCGGGTCACGGGTTAAAGCGGCCCCGTGACCCCCCCTATGTTACCCTTGTTCGAAGCCCATAAACATTCCTCGGGAGGACAATTCCGTGCCCGAACGGGACGTCGTGATCGGACTCGAGGTCCACGTGCAGCTGGGGACCGAGACTAAACTGTACTGCCGCTGTCAGAACGAGTTCGGAGCCGATCCCAACCGGAACACCTGCCCGGTCTGTCTGGGACTTCCGGGGTCGCTTCCGGTCATCAACCGCCGGGCGGTGGAATACGCGATCCGGGCCGCGCTGGCCCTCAACGCGGACGTTCAGTCCGAGAGCAAGTTCGACCGGAAGAACTACTACTACCCGGATCTCCCCAAGGCGTATCAGATAAGCCAGTACGATCGACCCCTCGCCCGGGACGGGGAATTGCCGGTGTCGGTCGAGGGGGCGTCCTCGACCGTCCAGATCGAACGTCTCCACATGGAGGAGGACGCCGGCAAACTGATCCACGCCCCGAAGCGGAACGAATCCTACGTGGACTACAACCGGGCCGGTACCCCGCTGATCGAGATCGTGACTTATCCCGACATGGAGACGGCCGCCCAGGCGGTTGCCTACCTGCGGACCCTCAAGAAGCGGATGGAGTACATCGGGGTCAGCGACTGCAACATGAACGAGGGCAGCCTCCGATGCGACGCGAACCTCTCCATCCGGCGGGAGGACGGTAGCCTCGGAACCAAGACCGAGGTCAAGAACATGAACAGTTTTCGGGCGGTTCGCCGGGCCCTCGAGCACGAAGCTCACCGCCAGCGGCGCGTGATCGAGCGCGGCGAATCGGTGGTGCAGGGGACGCGCCTCTGGGACGAGGACGCCGAGGAGACCCGGCCGATGCGCACCAAGGAGGAGGAACACGACTACCGTTATTTTCCCGAGCCCGATCTGGTTCCGGTCCGGGTTCCGGACGACTGGGAGGAAACGATCCGGGAGGATCTCCCCGAGATGCCCGATCGACGTCGGGAACGGATGCGGGAGGAGTACGATCTCACCGAGGAGGACGTGCGAACCCTCACCGACAGCCGTGAGATGGCCGACCTCTACGAGAACGCGGTTGAGGACGGCGTCCGACCGACGACGGTCTGCAACCTGGTGAAGTCCGACCTTCGGCGGGAGTTGAACGACCTCGGGATCGAGGTCGGGGAGGCTCAACTGCGGGCCGAGCACCTGGGCACCGTCGCGTCCCTTCTGGACGAGGACGAGATCAGTTCCAACGGGGCCTCGACGCTGATCGAACGGCTGGTGCGGGAGGGCGGGGACCCCGAAGCCCTCGTGGAGGAACTCGGACTGCGGCAGATCTCCGACGCCTCCGCGCTCGAGAGTGTGATCGACCAGGTGGTCGACGAGAACCCCGACGCCGTCGAGGACGTTCGGGAGGGGAAAGGGGAGGCCGTGGGCTTCCTCGTGGGCCAGGTCATGCAGGCCACCGAGGGTCAGGCCAACCCCGAGCGGGCCAACGAGATGCTGCGCAAACGGCTGGTGGAGGACTGAGGCCGCCGGATCGGGACCGCCGATTAAAGGGGACCCACCGGGCGTCGATAATTAATTTGCTGTTTTCCGGAGAGCTTCCCGGTCGGATGACCTCGGCCGTTCCCGCCGGCCGTGCCTCCGATCGGCCCGTGCCAGCGTTCCGGCGGGACGCACCGTCTAAACCGGACCATATTCCGGGAGCGATCGTGACATGAGTGCCAGCCAGTTCTTGACCCGCCGGATCATCAACCTTTACCGCGACCGGGGTGAGTGGCCCTCCGCCGAGGAGGTCTCGCACAACGGGGAAGTGGCGGAGGCGGAAGCTCTCATCGACGCGCTCAAACGGGCCGAAGCGGTGATGGAGGAGCAGCCTCTGGTCCGGGAGGACCGGGTTGAGAGGGCGGAGGACCGGCTCGAGGAGGGCGAATACGACCAGCCGGAGGTGCTGCTGCGGACCGCTGAGAAGATCCTGTCCGAAATGAAGCAGTAGCTCGGCCTCCCCGTTGGGTCCCCTCCCGCTCCTCGAATCCGTCCGATTTCACGGGCTTAACCCCGTGAGTCCTTCTATAATGAACCTCCCCGCCGACCACCACGTGGGTGTACGTTCCCCGTTCGTGGCGTGTTTCGACGTCCTCGACTCGGATCGACGACTCCTTGTGAGGTGAGCAGGGTGGATTATTCCGACACGGTGCATCTGCCGCGGACCGACTTCCCCATGCGGGCCAACCTGCCCGACCGGGAGCCGGCCTACCTGCGTCGATGGCAGGATGATGATCTCTACGAAACCCTGCAGGAGAACCGCCGGGACGCCGAACCCTTCATCCTTCACGACGGTCCGCCCTACGCCAACGGGGACATCCACATCGGCCACGCCCTCAACAAGATCCTCAAGGACATCCTCGTGAAGTTCAAAACCATGCGGGGGTTCAGGGCCCCCTACCGGCCCGGCTGGGACTGCCACGGGCTTCCCATCGAACACCACGTGACGTCCGAGCAGCCCGAGACCGCCGAGGAAGGGTCCATGGCGGTGAGGGAGGCCTGTCGGGAGTACTCCCTGCATTACGTGGACGTCCAGCGGGAGCAGTTCAAACGGCTGGGCGTGCTGGGGGAGTGGGAGAATCCTTACCTGACCCTGTCCCCGGACTACGAGGCCGAGATCCTCCGCAGCTTCCAGGCCCTGGTGGAGGACGGGTT
>CAZEBV010000054.1:9947-12734 GCA_964510695.1 uncultured bacterium | reverse complement strand
GGCTTCCTTCATCGCCCGTCGGTAATGCACCCGGCGTTCCAGCTGCTGGGCGATCTCCTGACTGATCAACCGGGCGTCGGTCTCCGGGGTGGAAACTTCCTCGATGTTGATGTCGAGGTCGTCGATTTCCAGCAGGTTCTGAAGGTCCTGGCGCAGTTTCTTGATGTTGCTGCCTCCCCGCCCGATGATGATGCCGGTCCGGGCCGCGGAGAGGTCGATGCGTATTTTGTCGGCGAACCGTTTGATCACGATGTCACTGATGAGCGCGTTGGGATACTGCCGACGGATCTCGTCCCGGATTTTTTTGTCCTGCTGAACGTTTTCGGCGTACTCCTTCCCCTCGGCGTACCACTGTTCTTCCCAGCCTTCGGTGATGCCGAGCCGGAATCCCTTCGGGTGTACCTGCTGACCCATGTTTAGGCATCCTCCCCGTCGTTCGCGACGACGACCTTGATATGCGTGGCCCGTTTCTTGACGGACGTGGCTCGACCCATGGCACGGGGACGCCACCGCTTGAGGGTGACTCCCTCGTCCACGCGAAGCTCCTTGATACGAGTCTCGTCCTCGCGCGCGGTGGGTTCCTGGTCCTCCAGGTTTGAAAAGGCGCTCTCAATCACCTTCCTGAGGGGTTCGGCCCCTTTTTTATCCGTCCGACGAAGGACCTCCGAAGCCCGTTCGACGGACTCATCCCGGACCAGATCCGCGACCGGCCGTACCTTCGAGGCCGACATCCGGACGTTTTTGGCGATCGCTCGAGCCTCCATACCGGAACTCAGCCTCCGGGCTTGCGGATAACGCGTTTCTCGGTTCGGGAGTGTCCCCGGAACGTCCGTGTCGGGGCGAACTCGCCCAGCTTGTGTCCGACCATGTTTTCGGTCACGTAGACCGGGACGTGTTTTCGACCGTTGTAGACCTGAAAGGTCAACCCGACCATCTCGGGTACGATCATGGAGCGACGGCTCCAGGTTCGGATCACTTCGTCGCCGTCCCCCGAACGAGCGTCGTGGACCTTTTCCATGAGGTGATCGTCCACGTAGGGGCCTTTTTTCTTGCTTCGCATTGGTTAACGACCTCCCGAGCGTCGGGACGGGTTAATCACGAATATCCCGAACCACGAATTGGTCCGTTCGTTTGTTGTTGCGGGTTTTTTCCCCGAGGGTCAGGCCGCCCTTCGGGGCCTGGGGATGGCCACCTTTGACCCGCCCCTCTCCGCCGCCGAGGGGGTGATCAACCGGGTTTCGAGCCATGCCCCGGGTAATCGGACGTTTCCCCTGGTGCCTCGTGCGGCCGGCCTTGCCGGACACCTCGTTGATGTGATCGACGTTGCCCACCTGACCGATGGTGGCGCGGCATTCCAGACGAACCCGTCGGCCCTGCTCGGAGGGTAGATGCAGCAGGGCGTAGCCTCGATCCTTGCTGGCGAGCTGAGCGTTCGCACCCGCCGAACGGCAGAGCTGAGCCCCTTTCCCCGGGTTCAATTCGACGTTGTGGACGAAACTGCCCACGGGGATTTCACGCAGGGGCAGGGCGTTGCCGGGGCGGATCGGGGCGTCGGGGCCCGACTCCACCGTCTGGCCCTCCTCCAGCTGACGCGGGGCGAGGATGTACCGTTTCTCCCCGTCCTCGTAGACGAGAAGCGCAAGATGGGCGCTTCGGTTGGGGTCGTATTCAATCCGCTCGACGCGGGCGGGAACACCGTCCTTGTCCCGGGTGAAATCAACCCGTCGATACCGACGCTTGTGGCCGCCCCCCCGTCCCCGCACGCAGATTCGTCCGTAATTGTTGCGCCCCCCCTTCTCGGGAAGGGACTCGAGCAGCGATTTTTCGGGGTCTTCGTCCGAAAGTTCGCCTCGATCGGTAATCTCGTAGGTCCGGCGGGCCGGCGACGTCGGGCGATGGCGTTTCATCCGAGCAACCCCTCCAGGATTTCAATGTGCTCGCCGTCCGCGAGCGTGACGATCGCCTTCTTCCAGTCGGCGGTGTATCCCGGGGCCTGTCGAACTCGCTTCTCCTTGCCGCGGACGTTCATCGTGCGAACCTGAGTGACCTCCACGTCGAATTGCCCCTCGACGGCCCGACGGATCTCGATTTTGTTGGCGTCGGGGTGCACCTCGAAGGTGTACTGGTTGTTCTCCTCCTGGGCGCGGATCGTCTTTTCGGTGACCAGCGGCTGCTGAAGGACGTCGTCAGTTTCCATCGGTCAATCCGACCTCCCGCAGACGATCCAGGGCGTCCGGCGTCATAACCAGGGCCGTGTGGTCGACCACTTCGTAGGTGTTCAGGCTTCCGGCGTCGAACGGATCGCAGAAGGGAAGGTTACGGGACGAGAGACGCAGGTTTCGTTCAGCCGGGACGTGCAGCAGAAGCACCTTTTCGTCCGCCATCGCCGCCTCGTCGAACACGTCCTGCATCGTCGACGTGCTGGGTTCGTCCAGCTCGGGGGGGTCGATCCGGTAGACCTGTCCCTCGCGCCGACGGACGCTCAGGGCACTCCTGAGCGCGCGTCGGCGCATGGACCTGGGAAGCTCCTTGCGGGGGTTCTGGTTCCCCGTGGGGGCGTGGGCCTGCCCGCCGCCCACCCACAGCGGACTGATTCGGCTTCCGTGCCGTGCTCGACCGGTTCCCTTCTGACGCCACGGCTTTTTGTTGCGCCCGCTGACCTCCGACCGGCTGCGGGCGGACGCGGAGGCCACGCGCTGGTTGGCTCGGTAGGCGACGACGGCCTGGTGGATCAGCCCCTCGTTGAAGGGACAATCGAAGAGCTCGTCGGGGAGGTCCTCGTCCAGC
>CAZEBV010000054.1:0-9937 GCA_964510695.1 uncultured bacterium | reverse complement strand
AGCGGTTCAATCCTCGCCATGGGCCCGTGCCTCCCGTTTGACGGCGTCACGGACGACGACCGGCCATCCGTCCGCCCCGGGGATGGAGCCGGATACCAGCAGGACGTCCTCGTCGGGAAGGACCCGCACCACCCGCAGGTTTTCGACGGTTTCCGTGTCGTGCCCGTACTGACCGGGCATTTTCTTCCCGGGAAAGATTCGGCTCGGGTCAGCGGCGTGACCGACCGAGCCGGTCGTTCGGCCAAATCCGCCCCCGTGGGTCTTGGGACCTCCGGAGAAGTTCCACCGGCGCATGGCCCCGGAGAAGCCGCGGCCCTTGGTCTGACCGGTCACGTCCACGGGTTCCCCCTCCTCGAACAGATCCGGCCGGACGGGATCGCCTTCCTCGTGATCACCGAGAGGGGCGTCCTCGTCCAGGAGAAATTCCATGAGAACCCGTCGGGGGGAGACGTCGTGGGCGTCGAAGTGCCCCTGAAGCGCCTGGTTGACGTCGTCGATGACGTCGAAGCCCAGCTGGACGGAGGGACGCCCCTCCACACGTCGGCGCTGGACCACGACGCAGTCCGGGGACTCGACGGCCGTAACGGGGACCGCCGTGCCGTCGCCCTCGTAGACCCGAGTCATCCCGGCTTTCTCACCGATCAGTACTTTTCTCATGGTTATCTCCGTATCAAAGTTCCCCGTGATCCGACACGACCGCCGTGTGGAAGCGGCGGGTGTGGAACGGAGGTGATAAACGGCGTGTCCGCGGCGGGGACACGCACCCTCGAACGATCACGGCGGGACGCGCGGCGCCGCTCAGCCTTTTATCTGAACGTCGACCCCGGCGGTCAAATTCAGCTGGCTGAGCGCGTTCATCGTGTCGTTGTTCGGGTTCTTGATGTCGAGCAGACGCTTGTGTGTGCGAAATTCGAACTGCTCCTTGCCCTGTTCGAACTTATGGGGTGCCTTGTTGACGGTGTAACGCCGGACCCCGGTGGGGAGCGGAACCGGCCCCACGACATCGGCCCCCGTCCGTTCCGCGGCGGACACGATCTCCTCCGCCGCCCGGTCGATCAAACGATAGTCGTATGCCTTAAGCTTGATGCGGATCTTGCGGGCCATAATCGGTCGCTCCCCGGGTAATCAGGCACAAATACTGCACTCAGGATATCAGACGATACGCGGGGTTGAAACACTTCAGCCCCGTGTATCCGGCGCTAACCTTGACGGGTTGGACCGCTCAGAGAGGGTACGCGGCCATCGGCGGCCCGCCGGCTGCGGGCATCCGGGACAAACGGGGGATGAACCCGCCGGTGGCGTCCGGCGGTCGAAGACGGTTACTCGAGGATCTCGGTGATGACGCCGGCCCCCACCGTCTTGCCGCCCTCACGGATGGCAAACCGCTGCTGTTCCTCCATCGCGACCGGCTCGACGAGCTCGACCTCGAGGGTCACGTTATCCCCCGGCATCACCATTTCCACGTCGTCGTCCAGGCTCACGTCACCGGTCACGTCGGTCGTGCGCATGTAGAATTGAGGCCGGTACCCGTCGAAGAAGGGGGTATGCCGTCCACCCTCCTCCTTGGTCAGGACGTAGACCTCGCACTCGAAGCGCGTGTGGGGCGTCACCGAGCCGGGCTCGGCCAGCACCATGCCCCGCTGGATTTCCTCCTTGTCGACGCCGCGAAGAAGCGCCCCGATGTTGTCCCCCGCCTCGGCCTCGTCCAGGACCTTCCGGAACATTTCGAGCCCCGTGATGGTGGTCGTCATCGGTTCCTCTTCGATCCCGACGATCTCAACCTCGTCGTCGACGCGGATCTTCCCGCGTTCCACCCGTCCGGTGGCCACGGTGCCCCGACCGGTGATGGAGAAGACGTCCTCCACGGCCATGAGGAACGGCTGATCGACGTCCCGCTCCGGCTCGGGAATCGAATCGTCGAGGGCGTCGAGCAGATCCTGAATGGGGGCGGTGGCTTCCTCGTCGTCGGGGTTCTGGAGGGCCTGAAGCGCCGAGCCCTTCACGATGTTCGCGCTTTCACCGTCGAAGTCGTATTCGGTCAGCAGTTCACGTATCTCCATTTCGACGAGTTCGAGCAGCTCCGGGTCGTCCACCTGGTCGGTCTTGTTGATAAAGACCACCACGTGGGGCACACCGACCTGACGGGCCAGAAGGAGGTGTTCACGGGTCTGGGGCATGGCCCCGTCGGCGGCACTGACCACCAGAATTGCCCCGTTCATTTGAGCCGCACCGGTAATCATGTTCTTGATGTAGTCGGCGTGACCCGGACAGTCCACGTGGGCATAGTGCCGGTTGTCGGTCTCGTACTCGACGTGAGCGGTGGCAATCGTAATGCCCCGCTCCTGCTCCTCAGGGGCGTTGTCGATGTCCTCGAACTGAAGTTCGTTCGCGAACCCCTGATCGGAGAGGTACCGCACGATCGCGGCGGTTAACGTGGTCTTCCCGTGGTCCACGTGGCCGATCGTACCGATGTTGACGTGCGGCTTGTCTCGCTCGAATTTCTCTTTGTCACCCATCGTTCCGTCAACCTCCTAACGGTTCGAACCAGAATCACCCAGCGACCACTGCATCCTCGTCTTTAATTTCCTGAGCCACGTTTTCGGGCACGGCCTCGTATTGATGAAACTCCATGGTGTGGTTGCCGCGTCCCTGTGTAATTGAGCGCAGGTCCGTGGAGTATCCGAACATCTCGGCCAGGGGTACGTATCCACGGATGACCTGGTCGTTGGCCCGCTTTTCAATGTTGCGAACCTGCCCTCGCCGGGAATTGAGATCCCCGATCACGTCGCCGGAGTAGGACTCGGGGACCACGACCTCCACGTCCATAATCGGCTCGAGCAGAACGGGGGACGCGTTCATGAAGCCATCTTTGAACGCTTTTGACCCCGCTATTTTAAAGGCCGTCTCACTGCTGTCAACTTCGTGATGGCTTCCGTCGTATAGAACGATGCCCACGTCCACCACGGGATACCCCGCCAGCGGACCCGATTCCATGGCCTCCTGGATCCCGTCCTCGACCGCGGGGATGAAGTCCTTCGGGATCACCCCGCCGGTAATCTCGTCCACGAACTCGAACCCTTCCCCCTCGTCGAGTGGATACATCTCGATTTTGACGTGCCCGTATTGACCCCGCCCGCCCGACTGTCGGATATGCTCCGCCTCGGCGTCGGTGGACGTGGTGATGGTTTCCTTGTAGGCGACCTGAGGCTGGCCCACGTTGGCCTCCACGTCGAATTCACGCAGCAGCCGTTCGACGAGGATCTCAAGGTGGAGCTCACCCATCCCGCTGATGATCGTCTGACCCGTGTCGTGGTCGATTTCCATCGTGAAGGTCGGGTCCTCGTCGGACAGTTTGCGGAGGGAGTTGGAGAGCTTCTCCTGCTCCGCGTTGGATTTGGGTTCGATGGCCACGCTGATGACGGGTTCGGGGAAATCCATGGTTTCAAGCACGATGGGAGAATCCGGTTCGCAGAGGGTATCGCCCGTTTTGGTGTCGTCCAGTCCGATCGCGGCCGCGATGTCACCGGCGAAGATTTCCTCCCGTTCCTCCCGGTCGTCCGCGTGCATCTGCAGGATCCGGCTGATTCGCTCCTGGTCGTCGGTCCGGGGGTTCAGCACGTAGGAACCGGCCTCCAGCGAACCACTGTAGCAGCGGAAGAACGTCATCTTCCCCACGTAGGGGTCGGTGACGATCTTGAAGGCAATCGCGGAGAAGGGCTCCTCGTCGTCGGCTTCCCGGATCAGGGTGGAGCCGTCCTGCGGGTCCTCCCCTTCCACGGGGGGGACGTCGAGGGGGGACGGCAAAAAGTCGACCACGCCGTCCAACAGCGGCTGTATACCGGTGTTCTGGAGGGCGGAACCGCAGTAAACCGGGAGAAGGTCGTGGTCAACCACGCCGACCCGGATCGCCCGAAGGATTTCGTCCGTGGCCAGTTCCTCGTCGTCCAGGTATTTCTCGAGGACATCGTCGTCGAACTCCACCACGGCCTCAAGCATTTCGTCCCGTCGGCGTTGGGCCTCCTCCTCGAGTTCATCGGGGATCTCGTGGACGTCGAACTCGGCTCCGAGGGTGTCCTCCTTCCAGCGCATGTACCGCATCCGAATCAGGTCGATGAGCCCGTCGAAGTCCTCCTCCTTGCCGACGGGAATCTGAATCGGAACGGCGTCGGCCCCGAGCATCTCCCGCAGTTCCTCGACCACCCCGTCGAAGTCCGCCCCCACGCGGTCCATCTTGTTCACGAAGGCCACGCGCGGCACGTCGTATTTGTCGGCCTGCCGCCAGACCGTTTCGGTCTGAGGTTCGACGCCCCCCACGCCGCAGAGGACCATGATCAAACCGTCGAGCACCCGAAGCGAACGTTCCACCTCGATGGTGAAATCGACGTGCCCCGGGGTGTCGATGATGTTGACGCGGTGATCGTTCCAGTAGCAGGTCGTCGCCGCGGATTGGATGGTGATGCCCCGTTCTTTCTCCTGGTCCATGAAGTCCATTTCCGCGGCGCCCTCGTGCACCTCACCCATTTGATGAATCTTTCCGGTGTAGTAGAGGATCCGTTCGGTGGTGGTCGTTTTCCCGGCGTCAATGTGCGCGGCGAGCCCGATGTTGCGGGTTCGCTCGAGTGAAATATCGCGGCCCATTCATGAACACTCCCGGTCCAGCCGTGAATTCCTCAACCAGCGTTTTCCGTCGTCGTGTGTAGGGTCCTTACGCCGCGGGCGAGTTTACCAGCGGTAGTGGGCGAACGCCCGGTTGGCCTCCGCCATCTTGTGAACCGACTCCCGCTTGTTGAACGCCTCGCCTTTGTAGTTGGAGGCGTCCAGCAGTTCGTTGGCCAGTCGGTCCTCCATGCCGCGCTCGGACCGGCGGCGGGCCGCCTCGGTGATCCAGCGGAGGGCGAGGGAGGTGCCGCGGTCCCGATCCACCTGCATCGGGACCTGGAAGGTGGCTCCCCCGACTCGGCGGGGCCGGACCTCCAGTTTGGGTTGAACGTTGTCGACGGCGTTGTTGAAGATCACCATCGGGTCCTCCCCCGTTTTCCCGTTGATGATGGAGAAGGCGTCGTAGACGATCCCCTCCGCCACCGTCCGCTTCCCGTCCTCCATGAGCTTGTTGATCATCTTGCTGACCAGTTCGGAATCGAACCGTGGGTCGGGGTCGACCTCCGGCCGATCCTGGATGGGACCTCGACGCGGCACCGTTACGCCTCCTCCGGTTTCTTCGTACCGTATTTTGAGCGGGCCTGACGGCGGCCCTCCACGCCGGCACAATCCAGCGTTCCCCGCACGACGGTGTAGCGGATGCCGGGCAGGTCTTTCACGCGGCCACCTCGAACAAGCACGATGTGGTGCTCCTGGAGGTTGTGCCCTTCGCCCGGCACGTAGGCCGTGACCTCGTAGCCGGTCGTGAGCCGCACCCGGGCGACTTTCCGGAGCGCCGAATTGGGTTTCTTGGGCGTCGTGGTGTAGACGCGGGTACAGACTCCCCGGCGCTGCGGGGCCCCGTCGAGGGCCAGGGTTTTCTGTTTCTTTTTCTCCTGCGTGCGGCCCTTGCGGACCAGCTGATTAATGGTGGGCAAGTCCGGTCAACCTCCGTTGACTCAAGGATAGAATACCGGGAGTCGGGCGACAATCACGAGCCCGTCGAGACGTCCTCGACCTCGGCGGTTTCCTCGCCGTCCGCGCCCTCCTCCGTTTCACGGGTGAAGGACCGGGCGGTTTCGACGACGTCCCGGAGGTCCTTTTTGAACATGTCCCGGTAGGCCTCGAAACCGGTTCCGGCGGGAATCAGGTGGCCCGTGATCACATTCTCCTTCAGCCCCTCAAGCTCGTCGATCTGACCCTGACAGGCGGCGTTGGAGAGCACCCGTTTCGTGTCCTGGAAGCTGGCGGCCGAGATAAAGCTGTCGGTCTCGAGCGAGGCCTTCGTGATCCCCTGCAGGATCGGGGTGAAGGTCGCCGGTTCCCGCCCGTCCTGCTGCAGTTCCTAGTTGATGCGGGCCAGGCGGTAGCGGTCCGCGCGCTCACCGGGCAAAAACTGAGTGTCCCCCGCGTCCGTAATCATCACGCGCCGCAGCATCTGTCGGATGATCACTTCGATGTGCTTGTCGTTGATGCGGATGCCCTGCTGGCGGTAGACCTTCTGGGTCTCCTCGACCAGGTAACGCTGAAGGGAGCTGACCCCTTTGACCCGCAGCAGGTCGTGGGGGTTGATGTACCCTTCGGTAAGCGGGGTGCCCTCCTCGATGGTCTCCCCGTCCCGGACCCGAACGTGAACGCCCGGTTTGATCCGGTACTTCTTGGAGTCCTCCGTTTCGGGGTTGGTGATCCGGATGGTTCGGACCCCCTTCTCCTCCCGCTTCTCGGGTCGGATGAATTCGACCTCGCCGGAAATTTCGGCAATTTTGGCGCTCTCCTTGCTGCGTTTGCGAGCCTCGAAGAGGTCCTCGACCCGGGGGAGTCCGCCGGTGATGTCCTTGGTCTGCACGGACTCCTTGGGCATCTTCGCGAGCACCTGGCCGGCCTGAACCTCCTCCCCGTCCTCCGAGACGAGAATGGACCCGTAGGGCAGGTCGTAGCGCCGGGTGCTCTTCTGGCCCTCACGTTTCAGGATCAGGCTGGGGAACATTTTCCCCTGCTTGTCCTCGGTGACGACCTTGTTGATCAGGCCGGTGGTTTCGTCGACCTCCTCACTGATGGTCCGGTCGACCTCCACGTCCCGAAGCGACACCTCGCCGTCGAACTCGGCGATGATCAGCTCGTTGTAGGGATCCACCTCGACGTAGGTATCGCCGGCCTCCACGATGTCCTCCTCGTCGGCCAGTATTCGGGACCCCTGACCGACGTTCACCTCGTACTCGTTGCCCAGCACCCGAAGGGTGTCCTCGTGGAGGTGAACCACGCCTTCGGTGGTCGCCGTAATCTCCTCGTCCTCGCCGAGCTGTTCGACGGCGAGGGTGTCGCCCTCGTAGACCCAGAGGCCTTCGAAGGCGACCGGCTCGACCTCGCCCTCCTCGGGTTCGAGCTGCACGGTCTGCTTGACCTTGCGAAGCTGCATCGCCTCGTCCGCGAGGGCGACCCAGACCTGATCGCCGTCATCCGTCTCGTACTCCACGGCGTTCGCCGGGACGGACTCCACGTATACGTCGTGTTCGGCCTGGATGGCCTGCTCGCCGCCCCCGGCCGCGACGCCCCCGGTGTGGAAGGTGCGCATCGTAAGCTGAGTACCCGGTTCACCGATCGACTGGGCGGCGATAATGCCGGCCGGTTCGCCGATGTTGACGATCTGTCCGCTGGACAGGTCCCGTCCGTAGCACTTTGCGCAGACCCCGACCTCGGACTCGCAGGTCAGCAGGCTTCGGATTTCGATGGTCCCGAAACCGCAGTCCTCGATCCGGCGGGCCTTCTCCTCGTCGATCTCCTGGTTCTCCTCGACGATGACGTCCCCGGTCTGAGGGTGTTTGATCTCACGGCGGGCCACGCGTCCGACGATGCGGTCGTAGAGGTCCTCGAGAACCTCGTCGCTGGATCGGATCGGACCGATTTCGACCCCGTTGAGCGTGCCGCAGTCCGCCTCCACGACGCGGACGCTCTGGGCCACGTCGGCCAGACGGCGCGTCAGGTAACCCGCGTCCGCCGTCTTGAGGGCGGTGTCGGCCAGTCCCTTCCGGGCGCCGTGGGTCGAGATGAAGTACTCCATCACCGAGAGGCCGTCACGGAAGCTCGACTTGATGGGAAGTTCGATGACTTTCCCGCTGGGTTTGGCCATCAACCCGCGCATCCCGGCGAGCTGCCGGATCTGGTCGATCGATCCACGAGCCCCGGAATCCGCCATCATGTAAACCGGGTTGAACCCGTTCATGTCCCGGCCCATGCTCTTGAACACGTCGTCGCTGACCTGTTCGGTGATCCCGTGCCAGACGTTGATGATCCGGTTGTATTTCTCCTCCTCGACGATGTCGCCCCGTTCGTGCATCTCGTTGATCCGGTCGACCTCGTCCTCACCCTGCTGGAGCAGCTCCGGTTTACGATCCGGGGTGGTGAGGTCCGCGTAGCTGATGGAACAGCCCATCACGGTGGATTCGTGGTACCCCAGTTCTTTCATGGCGTCCAGCATTTCCACGGTGACGTGGATGCCGTGCTTCTCGACGCATTCCCCGATCAGTTCCTGAAGGTCGTCCTCGTCGAAGGAGCGGTTCTGGTAGTCCACCTCGTTCGAGAAGGCCTCGTTGAAACGAACCCGGCCCGGGGTGGTCACGAACCGTTCGTCGTTGTAGCGGTAGAGGATCGGATCATGGAGCTCGATCGTCCCCGCCTCGAGGGCCCATTCGACCTCCTTGGCGTCGCCGAAAGTCCGGTCGGGATCGGCCTCCTCCAGGTCCAGGTCGGCCGGAAGCTTGGTGAGGTAGTTCAGCCCGATAACCATGTCCTGGGTCGGAATGCTCAGCGGGGAGCCGTGAGCCGGCGACAGGAGATTGTTGGTGCTCATCATGAGCACGCGGGCTTCGATCTGGGCCGTCTTGGACAGCGGCACGTGGACGGCCATCTGGTCCCCGTCGTAGTCCGCGTTGAAGGGAGGACACTGAAGCGGGTGCAGCCGGATGGCGTGGCCTTCGGTCAGTACCGGGTAGTAGGCCTGGATGCCCAGCCGGTGCAGGGTGGGTGCACGGTTCAGCATCACCGGGTGCCCCTCGATCACTTCCTCGAGGGCGTCCCAGACCTGGTCCTCCTCCCGCTCGATCATCTTCTTGGCGGACTTGATGCTGGCCGCCTCGTTCTCGTTCACCAGGCGCTGCATGATAAAGGGTTTGAAGAGTTCGATCGCCATTTTCTTGGGGAGTCCGCACTGGTTGAACTTAAGCTCGGGGCCGTTGACGATAACCGCGCGCCCCGAGTAGTCGACCCGTTTCCCCAGCAGGTTCTGGCGGAAGCGTCCCTGTTTACCCTTCAGGAGGTCGGTCATCGATTTCAGGGGCCGGTTGTTGGGGCCTCGCACGGGCCGGTCGACGCGGGAGTTGTCGATCAGCGCGTCGACGGCCTCCTGAAGCATCCGTTTCTCGTTGCGGATGATGATGTCGGGTGTGCGCAGCTCGAGCAGTTTCTTCAGGCGGTTGTTGCGGTTGATGACCCGCCGGTAGAGGTCGTTGACGTCCGAGGTGGCGAAGCGGCCGCGCTCCAGCTGGATCATCGGACGCAGCTCGGGCGGAATGACGGGAAGCACCTGCAGGACCATGTGTTTGGGCTCGAGACCCGAGTCGTAAAACCCCTTGAGAACGCGGAGTCGGCGGATCAGTTTCTTGGTTTTCTGGCGGATCTTCGTGCGGCGGCCCTGGGTCTTCTTCTCCAGTTCAAGCTCGTCCTCGATGGCGTTGATCTCGGCCTCGAGGTTCAGGTTGTCCAGCAGCTCCTCGAGGGCCTCGGCTCCCATGCCGGCACGAAACCGGTTGCCGTACTCCTCCCGGGCTTCGTGGAACTCGTTCTCCGAGAGGAGCTGTTTCTCCTTGAGCTCCGTGTTGCCCGGGTCCAGCACCACGTAGCTCTCGTAATAGACGATCTTCTCGAGGTCTTTGATGCGCATGTTCAGCGTCAGGCTCAGCTTGGAGGGGATTCCCCGCAGGTACCAGATGTGACAGACCGGAGCCATCAGTTCGATGTGGGCCATGCGCACCCGACGGACCTTGGACCGGGCCACCTCGACGCCGCATTTGTCACAGACGACCCCGGCGTATTTCTTGCTCTTGTACTTACCGCAGAAGCATTCCCAGTCACGGGTGGGGCCAAAGATCTTCTCACAGAACAACCCGCCGCGCTCCGGGCGCAGCGTTCGGTAGTTGATGGTTTCCGGCTTGGAAACCTCCCCGTGGGAAAGCTCCAGCACCCGATCCGGATCCATCAAACCAATGCTGATGTGGTTGAACTCGGAGAAAAACTCGTCCCCGTA
>CAZEBV010000053.1:0-12892 GCA_964510695.1 uncultured bacterium | reverse complement strand
GGAGAGCTGTATCCGAAACGCGCTGGGCGTCGAACGGTTCTTCGACGCTCGAGTGGAGTGGTACTTCGAGCCGAGTTTCCGGGAGCTGGTGGCCTTCCTGGAGGATCACCCCGAGAAAATTTACCTTCCGGTGGCCGGGTCCCTGCTTCGAAGCATCTACGCCTGGACGAACATCTACCTTCACGACCGGATCCTTCCGCCCGTCTGGCAGCTCGAGTGGGCGCTTTCCTTCACCCGACCCCTCTACGAGGAGACCGGGGCGCAGGAAGGGAAACCCGCCTCCGGGGACGCGGCGAATCCGGGATCCATCGTCTTTCGGCGCTCCTTCTACGAGGATCGGTTTCACTCGCTCCTCGAGACCTACCTCGATGGCCGGCACGGCTCGAAGAAAGTCAGGCTGGTGGGGACCACGGACGAACCGAACGCCCGGCTGGTGGACGCGGACGCGTTTCCGGGCTGACCCGGGGGTCTCCGGGAACCCGGACGGGCGGAGCGTGTCCCACGGCAGGCTGAGCCCGAGGTCACGGGATCGGCCGCCCGGCCCGATGGCTGTCCCCTGGCATCTTCGGAATCGGGGAGGGAAACCGCTAATACCTCACCGAGGTGAACGTCCCGGTTCGCCCCCGTTCGTCCACGGAGATCACCCGGAAGGTTTTCCCGACGGACGTTCCCATGCCCGGCGAGTGGCGCGGCATGCCGGGGAGGCTGATGCCGGCGACGTCGGGTTTCTCCTTGATCAGTCGGTCGATGGCTTCCAGCGGGACGTGACCCTCCACGAAGTAATCCCCGATCAGGGCGGTATGGCAGCTTCGGGCCCGGCGGGGAACGCCGTGCTTCGTTTTCAGCCGCGCGAGTTCCTCCCGGCTTCGCGATTCGGATTCGACCTGGATTCCCTTTTGTTCGAGGTAATCCACGTAGCGCCCGCAGCAGGAGCAGGTCGGGGAGCTGTAGACGGTCACGGTCCGACCCTCGAGGGGTTGGGGGGAACCGGACGTGCCGCACCCGGCCAGCAGAAGGACCAGCGCGGCGGCGATCACGGTAAAAAGCCGCGCGGGTGACGACGTCCGTCGGATTCGCCGGTGGTCGATGGGTTCGGGGTTCAGTCCAGCGAAACGCGGCGCAGCAGGTTGGCGTTGGTCACCACGGAGATCGAACTCGTGGCCATGGCTATCTCCGCGATCACCGGGTGAAGCAGCCCCAGGATCGCCGCGGGAATGGCCACCGTGTTGTAACCGTACGCCCACATCAGGTTCTGGCGGATTTTTCGGAAGGTGGCCCGCGACAGCCGGATGGCCCTGACCAGGGCCGTCAGCTTCCCCTGCACGAGCGTGATGTCGGCGGATTCGATGGCGATGTCGGTCCCGCTGCCGATGGCGATTCCGACGTTGGCCTGCGTCAGCGCGGGGGCGTCGTTGATCCCGTCGCCCACCATGCCGACGTTGAGCCCTTCGTCCTGAAGCCGGCGAATCTCGTCAGTCTTTTCGTCGGGAAGCACCTCGGCCAGCACCCGATCGATCCCGACCTGCCCGGCGATGGAGCGGGCGGTGCGCTCGTTGTCGCCCGTGAGCATCGCCACCTCGAGGCCCATCTCCCGGAGGGCCGCCACCGATTCCGCGGCGTCCTTTTTCAGGGTGTCGGCCACGGCCACCACGCCGACGACGGATCCTCCCCGGGCGACGTACATGGCGGTTTTGGCCTCGTTCTCGTAGGACTCGGCCGCCTCGGTGCAGTCGTCGGGGATCGCCACGCCCTTCTGTTCCATCAGCGCGTCGTTCCCGATCACGACGGTCTCACCGCGGACGGTCCCGTGGATCCCTTTCCCGGTGACCGACTGAAAATCAGCGGCCTCGTTCGGTTCGATCCCGCGCTCGCGGACGCCCGCGACGATGGCCTCCCCGAGGGGGTGTTCGGACATCGACTCCAGGCCGGCGGCGTCCGCGAGGAGGGCCTCGTCGTCGCGGTCGTCGGGGACGTAAACGTCGGTCAAGCGGGGTTCGCCCTCGGTCAGGGTTCCGGTTTTGTCCAGCACGACCACGTCGAGGTCCTTGGCGGTCTGAATGGCCTCGCCGGAGCGAATCAGGATGCCCTGTTCGGCCCCCATCCCGGTGCCGACCATCAGCGCGGTGGGCGTCGCCAGACCCAGCGCACACGGGCAGGCGATCACCAGCACGGCAATGGCCGCGAACAGGGCCATCGTGAAGGTGGTCGAGAGGGACCACACCGCCGGGTCCCCGGCGGGCAGCTGCCCCCAGATGACGTCCAGCCACGGGATCCACTCGGCGTTGCGGGCCACCGTGCTGGAGGCGGCGGGCCAGAGCATCCACGCGGCGAACGTGAGCACGGCCAGGCCCAGCACCGTGGGTACGAAGTAGGTCGTGACCCGGTCGGCGAAGGCCTGAATGGGGACTTTCGTTCCCTGGGCCTCCTGGACCAGTTCGACCACCTGGGCGAGGAACGTGTCCTCGCCCACCCCGGTCGCGCGTACTTTCAGGTGACCCTGTTTGTTGACGGTGGACCCGATCACCTCGTCGCCGGGTTCCTTGGTCACGGGCATCGATTCCCCGGTGGCCATCGACTCGTCGACCCCGGATTCCCCCTCGAGGACCTCGCCGTCGGTGGGAATCTTCTCCCCCGGCTTGACGATCATCACGTCCCCGACCTCGACCCGGTCGACCGGGATCTCGACCGTCTCACCGTTCCGTTCCACCCGGGCGGTGTCGGCCTGAAGGTCCAGGAGTTTCTTGATGGCCTGCGAGGCCCGGCCCTTGGCCCGGTTCTCCACGTACCGTCCGGTCAGGTGGAAGGCCATGATCATAGCGCCCACGCCGGCGTAGTTGAAGATCGGCAGGCCGGCCAGGACGAAAAGCCCCGTGACGAAGGACGCGCCCGCCCCCATGGCGATCAGAACGTCCATGTTGGGGTGGAGGTTCAGGGAGGAACGCCACGCGGAGCGCATGGTCTCCAGGCCGGGCCAGAACAGCACGACCCCGGCCAGCAGAACCATGCCCCAGTCGTAGGCCGGCGGGCCGAGCAGGCTGTGTGCGAACCACTCCCGGAAGACCATCTCCGGGATCATCCAGAGAACGATCGGGGCGGTGAGTCCCCAGGCCCACCACATCTTCGCGCGGGCCTGGTGCATTTTCTCGAGCTGACGATCCTCCTCGCCGGCGGACGTCCGATCCGGGCCGGAGACCCGGGCTTCGTAGCCGGCGTCCGCCACGGCCTCGACCAGCTGCTCCGGGGTCACGGAGGGTCCGTGGCGGACCCTCGCCGTTTCGGCGCTGAAGTTCACGGAGGCCTCCTCGACCCCGTCGAGGGCCTCCAGGGCCTCCTGGATGGTTTCGGCACAGGCGGTGCAGCTCATGCCCTCCAGGGTGAGGTCCACCGTTTCCTCGCCGGGGGCCGGTCGGTTTCCGTTGGTGATTAATTCGTAGCCCGCGTCCGCGACGGCCGACTGCAGCTGGTCGACCGACACCGCGGCGTCGACGTATTCGACCCGCGCTTCCTCGGCCGCGAAGTTCACCGAAACTTCCTCGACCCCCTCCAGGCCCCGCAGGGTTTCCTCGATCGTTTCGGCGCAGTTGGTGCAGCTCATGCCCTCCACCGGGAACGACGCCGAGTGCAGCGAAGCGTCCGTCGCGTCCGTGCTCATGGGTCCAGCCTCCCTCGGAATCCGAAGCGGGTCATCCGGGGTCTCGCCGACATTGCGTCTATTTCTTCAGGTAGCTCCGGACGGTCTCCATGAACTCCTCCAGTTTCTCCTGCTCCTCGTAGGGGTCGCCGGAGTCGATGGCGTCGCGCACGCACGTCTCGAGGTGGCGCTCCAGGATCTCGGCCGACAGGGAATCGAGCGCCTGGCTGACGGAGTGAATTTGGTTGATCAAATCGATGCAGTAGGCCTCCTCCTCAAGCATCCGCTCGATGCCGCCGACCTGCCCTTTGATCCGGGCGGCCCGGTTGAGCAGTTTCTCGATGTCCTGGGGGCTTGTCTGATCCCTCGCTGCAGCCGCGTCCTTCGACATGATGGATGCCTCCCGTCGGGTGTTCGCCGTGCGGTTCAGGCGCCCTCGTCGTCGAGGTATTCGTCCGGGTTCTTCTCGAACTGAGCTCGACATCCAGGCGCGCAGAGATAATAGGTCGTTCCCCCGTCTTCGTACGTCGCGGCCGGATCGTCCCCGCCGACCTTCATCCCACGGGTGGGATCCGTGGCCATAATTTACTCTACGATGATCGTGCCCTTCATCCCGGCCGAGCGGTGTCCCGGGACGGTGCAGTAATAGGTGAACTCGCCCGTTCGCTCGGGCACGAATCGAAAGCTCGTAGTGGCCCCCCGCTGCGTCAGAACCTCGGATCCGACGTCCAGGGCCGGCACGGCGAGGTCGTGGCTGCCTCCCATGGCATTGATCAGCCGGATCGTGACCGCCTCGCCGCGCTTCACGCGGAGGGTGGGGTTGACCGTGCCCGCCAGGCCCCCCGAGGCGCCCTCGTAGGCGAGCCCGTCGGCGAATTTCGTCCGCACGGTGATCACGGTCTCCGAGTCGACTGGCCCGGGCTCGGGTTCCTGATCGCGTTCACGTTCGGCGCTCCCGGCGTCGTCGCCGGCGGGAGCCTCGTTCCACCAGCCCGAGACCGTCCCGTGCATCCGGTGCATCCAGCCCATCATCATGCCGCCGTGATGGCCCCGGGCCCCTCGCATCATGGTGCTTCGGGCTTCGGACCCGTGGCAGGAGGACCCCCGCGCGAGGACCACCGTCGTGCCCGCCAGGACCACGAGCAGAAGGCCGATGCCGGCGATTGCCGTGATGTTTTTCATGGTTTAACGTCTCCCCGGAAGACGAACCTGCCTCGGAATCGATTGAATAAATAGTATACCCTCCTACCCTATAGAAGGCCACCTCCTTCGCGCTCGTCGTCCCGGGGGATCGGGAGGGAAGGGCGGGGAGGCCCCGTCCGGGGAACACGGGGAATAACCGGGAGGGCGACATCCTGCGGGTAAGCGGTTTATGCTGCCTGGAGGGTTATAGGTCCAGGTCGAAGACCCCGGCGGCGTTCTCGAACAGGAAGCGCCGCCGCGCCGTCTTGCTCAGTCCCAGCTCGTCCACTTCCTCCAGGCATTCCCCGGGTGGAATCATCGGGTAGTTGGTGCCAAAGAGGACCCGGCCGCAGTCGCTTTTTCGCATGTAGTCCACGAACCGCTCCGGGTAGCGGCCCAGGGCGGTCGACCGAGGTGTCGATGTAGAGGTTCGGGTATTTGTGGGCCAGGCCGTGATCAGGCCGCGGTCGACCCCGGCGTCCCGGAGGTCGTTCAGCGTCAGGGAAAGGGGGATTTCCTCCGGGGGCTCCTCGGTGCCCATCCAGCGAAGTAGGGATTCGAACATGGGACGGGCCAAAAACTCCGGGGTGACGTGCTGGATTCAGGCGTCGACGACGGGCAGTAACACCACCTCCCGCACACGGGGATAGAATCATCCCATTTTATCCTCCTCGAACAGGGAGGGATCCGGGACCGTCGCCCTCCCGGGGGAGGAAAAACGGCGGCCAGCCCGGACCGATCAGGCGAAGTTGCGGAAGACCAGCCAGGCCATCAGCAGGGTAAAAAGGACGTTGAACGCCTGGCCCACGACGTAGAGGATCAGCGGTTTGCCTCCCTCGATCTGTTCCCAGAGGCTTCGGAAATCGGTTTCGAGCCCGATGCACAGAAAGGCCAGGCAGAAGAACCAGCCGCGAAACCCGTTGGCCAGATCGACCTTTGCGTCCATGGCCTCCGATCCGATCAGGGGAACCACGAGGAAGGAGGCCACGAGGGAGGCGGCCACGAACCCGAGGATAAAGCGGGGGAAGCGGTTCCAGATTACCCACAGGCCGGGGCGCTGATCCTCGGAGGAGCTGAAGTAAATAACCCAGAAAACGGCGATCAGGAAGGCGATCACGCCGATCAGGACGTTCTGGATCATCTTGATGACGGTGGCCGTGTCGAGTGCGTCGGGCCCCAGGAACTCCCCGGCGGCCGCCACGGCGCCGGTCGAGTCGATCGTCCCTCCGAGCCAGGCCCCCCCGACGAAGTGGTTCAACCCGATCCACTCCACGAACAGCGGCATGCCCACCATCATCGCGACGGTGAAGATCAGCGTCATGCCCACCGCCAGGGTGAGTTCCTCCTTCTTCGCCCGGCAGGACTCGGCCGCCGCGATGGCGGCGCTCACGCCGCAGACCGACGTGGCCGCGGAGATGGTGATCGAGAACTCCGGGCTCAGGTCCAGGTATTTCCAGCCGAACCAGAACATCGACAGCAGCACGATCGGCGTGACGACCCAGGCCACGATGACGCCGTACTGGCCCAGGCGGAGGATGCGCCAGAACACGATCCGGGCCCCCAGCAGGACCAGACCGATTTTGATGTAAAGCTCCGACTGCACGGCCGGGTCCATCCAGTCGGGGACCCTCACGGAGTTGCTGATGAAGAGCCCCAGGAGAAGCGCCCACAGGGCATAGCCCAGTCCGTAGCGCTCCATGAAGGTGTGACTCTCGATGCCGAAACTGACCATCGCCAGCAAAAAGACGACCGGGAAGGCCGCCGCGAAGGAGGTCGGATCCTCGTCGAGGAAGACCATGGCGATCGCACACAGCACACCGATGCTCGCCAGCAGGAGCATCATGGCCCCGTAGGGCTGAGTTCCCAGGTCCGACAGGCGCTGCCACGTTCCGAAGTTGGGCACGTAATTCACCGTGCCCAGAAAGACCGCGGCCAGGAAAACGAACCCCAGCCAGTTGGCCCACCAGCCCTCCCGATTCACCAGTTCATTAAGACCACCTGCCACGGAGAAACCCTCCGAAGCTGATCGGTTCGGTCGCTCCCGTCAGCGGCTCCTCGTGCGTTGTCTCCTGCAGTCCAGGAGGCTGATTGTGTTGAGCAGCGCCTCGAAAGGCAAGGGGGTCGGAGCCGTGCGGGGGCCGGGCGGCCCACAGGGAACGAGCGGGACCGGCGGCGCACGACCCGGGGAGGCCCCGGCGGGGATGACGGGAGGGCCCGAACGGCGGGGAGGTGTCAGAAGGCGAGCTGCTGCTGGAGGCGGACGAACTCGTCGTCGTCCCAGCCGCCGGCGATGCGCCGGCGGGTCACACCCGCCTCGAAGCGCGTCTGGGAGCGGTTCCCCTTCTGAAACAGATGCAGGTCCACCACGTAGGATCGGGCCCGCGTCAGGGGGTTGTCCCGGTTGGGGTACACCTGGGCGTGGCGGCCGGTCAGAAACAGGACGTCGGGGACCAGCAGGTAGCCGGCCTCCAGCGTGTAACCGCTGCCGTCGAACCGGGTCCCGGCGGCCGAGTGGTTCTCGACCTCACGGTGGAAGAAGGCGCCCGAGAGGTTCCAGCGTCCGGCCCGGAACTGCAGGTCAACGGTGCCCGCGGCCACGTTGGCGGTGTCGGCGGTGCCGGCCGGAAACCCTGGGCCGGTGAACCAGTCCCGGGCGGTGTTTTCGTGCGCGTAGTAGGTGCCCAGGCCGGCGCTCAGGCTGCTTCCTTCCCGTGGGGTGTGAAAGGTCTCACGGCGGACGTGGTCTCCGAAGAAGACGTACGTGGCCCGACCCGCCCAGAGCATGCCGCCGGAACTGGACTCGGAGGCGTTCGATCCCTCGCCCCCGAAGACCCCGACCCGGTACTCCAGTCCGCCCGAGCGGGCCCGGCTGACCATGAACCCGGCGTCCCGGTCGGTGGGCCATTCGAACGCCCTGCTGGCCAGCGAGCGTTCGGTGCCCAGCAGGTTCCCGACGGGGATGTCCCGTTCGCGGTTGAACGGAACCGGAAACTGACCCATCCGCATGCGGATGGGTTCGAACCGACGGTACTCGACCCAGCCGTCCAGGAGGCTGGGGCTGCCCGCCAGTTCCACCAGGGTCTGGTAGTGGAGGTGTTCGGTGTAGGCGTGGCCGCTGACCTTCACCCGGGCGCGCTGCACCGAGAAGGAGCTGTGGTCCGCGTTATCGGATTCCCGGCTCTCGTACTCGTAGCGCGGCTGGAGGATGGCCCCCGCGTTCAGGCGGAAGGTTCCCTCCTCGGCGGTGAACGAAAGTCCGTCGTCCCAGGCGAAATTCGCGTGGGCCAGGGAGGGGATCATAAGCAAAGTGAGCACGGCGAGGGTGATACGACGCACGGAGCAGCACCTCCACGGGGATCCTGAAGTCGGACGGCTGAGGTTCAGAAAGCGTGGGAGATGGCCCAGGTGACGATCGTGGACGTTTTTATTGTGAACGAACCGGCGAAAAATCTCAGGGTGGATCCGCCGATACCCGGGCCCGGCGCCTGACCCTGTCCGGGTGGTTCCGGGCGCGGGTCCGCCGATTCGAAACGAGCGAGAACGGCCCGCTCACCCGCGGTGGATGTCCGCTGTCGGCGTGATGAACGAGGGGGCCGGGCGGGGTTAAGAGGTCGGAGTTTCCCGTCCGTTCATTGATTCGTGGGTCGTAACGCGGTTTTTGCGCATGGCTTTGGAGCGGTAGAGGGCGGCATCCGCCCGGCGGACGAGTTCGGCGGGTTCGTGTTCGTCCCCCGGCCGCAGGGTGGCCGTTCCGAAACTCATGGTGACGACGTCAGCGGCGGGGTTATCCGGGTGGGGAACCTCGAGGGCCTGGACGGCCCGGCGGATGTCGTCGGCCACGGTCGCCGCGCCCGTCTCGTCGGTTTCGGGGAGGATGACGGCGAACTCCTCGCCGCCCCAGCGGGCCGGGAGATCACCGGGACGATTCAGCTGCGCCTCGAACGTCTTCCCCACCGACCGGAGGACGCGGTCGCCGGCCTCGTGGCCGTGAGTGTCGTTGTAGGCCTTGAAGTCGTCGATATCCGACATGATCAGTGACAGCTCGGTTTCCCCCCGTCGGTGACGGGGCCACTCCCGGTTCAGGACTTCGTTGAAGCAGCGTTTGTTGGCCAGCCCGGACAACTCGTCCTCGCGGCTCTGCCGGCGAAGCTTCTCGTTGGCCTCCTCGAGTTTCGAGCGGATTTTTCCCAGCTCCTGTTCGCGTTCCTTGCGCTCGGTGATGTCGCGGACGCTGTAGAGGATCGTTCCGTCGTGGAAATGCCCCCGCGCCGCCGTGACCAGGACCACGTGTTTTTCACCCTCCCGATCCGTGACCGTGGCCTCGATGTTCTTCAGTTCCCCCTTCGGCTCGAGGTCGGCGGGATCGAAGAGCCGCTGCCCGAAGAGCGCCTCGGAGGTCCCGAGTTCGGCGACCGTCTCCCGGTCGCAGCCGAAGATGAAGCTGACGTTGGGACAGATGTAGGTGAACCGGTCCTCCTCGTCGGTGACCACGACGGTATCGCGAATGCTGGAGAGGACCGCCTGGTGAAGCTCGTTGAGCTGATTGAGTTTCCGTTCGTAGTTCCGGTAGGCGGTGACGTCCGTGAAGTGCTCGATTCGACCCCCCGGAAAGGGACCGTCCCGAAGCGGGTCGCTCCGGTAGAGCAGCCGCCGCTCCTCCCGGTTATCACCGGGCAGGACGTGACACTCGAGGGACTCGACGTAGGTGTCGTCCCGGTAGCTGGCCCGGACGGTTTTCGTGAAGGATTCGGGGTCCTCGAGGAGGGGAGTGAGCGTCGAATCGATCAGCGAGGGCTGTTTTCGCCCGACCAGCTCCCCGGGGGAGATCCCGAAGAAGTCCGCGACGTCCTGGTTGGCCCAGACGACCGAACGATCCTCGTCCAGGATCAGGGTCCCGACGCGGAACGTGTCAAGTTCCCGGATGATCGACTGGAATCGTTCCTCACGCTGGAGGGGCGGTTGGACCGCAGGGGACTCGGCACTCATTTTTTCTCACCGCCCTGAGTATACTCCCCCCGTCCCCCCGGGGCGACGGACTTGTGGTCTGGCCGAAACGACTCGCGTTCGCGGCTCCGCGGCAGGGTATCCTGTACCGGGGACGATCCATCGCTGGAACACGGACCGAGACTCAAATGAGCATCACGATGCCGGGGAGGCAAAACCCCCTGAACCCCTTCCGTGCGCTTCTCGCCGCGCTCGCCGTGCTCTGGATCCTGGGACCGACGGCCGCCGCCGCCTCCGTGTACGATCTGGGGGGGGCCTGCCACGACGGGCGTCAGGACGGGGCCGACCTGGACGAGTCCATCAACCCGTACCGTCAGGTGGCCCGGGCGGAGAAAAACGCGGATTGGGCGCGGGCCATCCGGTACCAGAAGCGGTTGGTCCGAGCGATGTGTGACAACCCCCACCGCTGGTTCTCCCTGGCCGAATTTCACCGCCGCGCCGGCGAGGACACGGCGGCCCTGCGGGTGATGACCCGCCTGTATCGGCGTGACCCCAACGCGGTCGAAGCCCGGCTGGCCCGGGACGACGAGCTGATTCTCGCCGTCCGGGAGAGCCGCCCCTTCCAGGGCTCGAAACTGCAGGCGATGATGGAACGAAACCGGAGGGCCCTCCGGGAACGGCGCGCCGACTTCCGGGACACCCTCGCGTCGCTTCCCGCCTCGCGTAAACCGCCCGAACGGTACGTCGCCCGGGGCGCGTGTCCCTTTGAATGCTGCGTGTATCGGACGTGGTCGGTCCACGGTCCGGTGACCGTGTACGAACGCCCGCGCGCCGATACGGTCGTCGGTCGGGTGGACGACGGGGACACCGTGCTCGGGCTGACGGGCAGCGTTTACCTGAAACCCCGCGCCGTGGGGATGCGGGTGGGGATGCGGCTGGATCGGGGTCGGTCGGGCTCCCGGGCGGTTCGGGCCGAGCCCGGGGAGATCCTGTTCCTCCTGGATTACGTCGGCGAGGGCTATTCGCACGTGTGGTATCGCGGCGATACCCACCTGGTCCGTTCCTACACGTTCCGGGCCCACTGTCCCCGGGTGAACGAGGGATGCCGGGGGGAGTACCTGGTTGACGGCGGGGAGGCGTACCACCGCGACTGGTGGGTGAAGGTTCGGCTGCCCGACGGCACCGTCGGCTGGACGAACGAGGTCGACCCTTTCGGCAACCTGGACGCCTGCGCCTGATCGCTCGGGGTCTGAAGCCACGGCGGTTCCGCCGCTCGTAGGGGGGGCGGACGGCCGCGGTCCGGAATCCGATGCCGACCGTGCCCGGCCGCGGCCCAAGAATGGATGACCACCCACCCGGGCGGAGAACCCCCCACTTCACCGGGGTCCCCCGATTCAATTCCGCGCTTCGGGGTGCCGAAACTACGGGTGGAACCGAAAGGAGGCTGGATCCTCCGAAACCGCGGACCGGGAAGACGAACACGTCGAGGGAGTGAGGAGATCCGTGGCCTACGAGACCCTGCGGGTGGACCGGGATGAGGGCGTCTGCACGGTCACCTTCGATCGGCCCGAGCAGTACAACACCATCACCCCGACGCTTCGGGACGAGCTGGTCGAGGCCGTCGACGCGGCGGACGAAAACGAGGACGTGCACGTGATCCTGCTCCGGGCCGAGGGGCCCGCCTTCTGTGCAGGCTACAGCCTGGACTGGGCCGTCGAGGCCGGGGCTGAGTCCTCCCCGGAGGAAGCGGAGGAGGGCAGGGTCTGGGACTCGGTGCAGGATCTTCGGGTCATGGAGACCTTCGTGGAGTGTTTCACGAAACTGATGGACTGCAAGAAACCCACCCTGGCCGCCGTGAACGGATGGTGCATCGGCGGGGGCACGGACCTGGTGATGTGCGCCGATTTGATCGTGGCGGGGGAATCGGCCTCCTTCGGGTATCCGCCCTCGAGGGTCTGGGGGATCCCGACGACGGCCATGTGGGTTTATCGGCTGGGCCTTCAGACGGCGAAACGGTACCTGTTCACGGGGGACGAAATTCCCGCCGAAACGGCCGAGGAGATCGGGCTCACCCTCCGGACCGTGCCGGACGAGAAGCTGCACGAGGAGGCCGACTCGCTGGCCCGCCGGATCGCCCGGGTGCCGATCAATCAGCTGATCATGCTGAAGATGCTCTGCAACCAGCCCCTGGAGGAGATGGGGCTTCGCTCCAGCCGCCGTCTGGGGACCCTGTTCGACGGCGTGGCCCGCCACACTCAGGAGGGGCTCGACTTCGTGGAGCGGGCGAAGGAGGTCGGGTTCCGACAGGCGGTGCGGGAGCGTGACGAGCCCTTCGGCGATTACGGAAGCGACCCGGGCCAGGCGCGATGACGCAGGCCATCCATGCCCTCTGAGGGTTCTTCCGACGCCATGTTCACCCTGACGGACGCCCCTCCTTCTACGCCGTCTCCGAGCGGAGCTCCCATCCGTCGATGCAGGGACTCGTGTTCCCCGAACGAGTGAGGAGGACCCCGAAGCAGGAGAAGCTCGTGTTTTTGACCCGCCCCGAGTTGTGGGAGTGAGCGTACCGGTTCTGCGATTCTCTTCCGGCTCACCCTTCTTTCCCTTCAGGCTCTCCTAATCGACGGGAACGGTCTGCGGCGGGACTGGGCCATGCGGCGACCGGCCTCGAAACGCTGCACGACCCGGCTCGAGGAGGTGCCGGTGGCCCGCACCGGATGATCCGGGAGGAGGGGCCAAACGTGGGTTCGTCCTTTGGGTTACGCTCTTCGTGAAGTGGGGGAGGGGGTCAGGCGGCGTATCGAAGCGGACAGGGGGACACGCTACCGCTACGGGTCACGCAGTGAATTCAACGTCCGTTTTCCTTACTACTGCATGGGCGTCAGGTTGCCGCCGCTTCCGCTGCCGTCCCCCCCGTTTCCGTAGATGGCGGCGCTGACCGACGACTGCCCCTCCCCGACCGACTGCTCGTCGACGGTCTGCTGGAACATCTCGGTGAGCTGGGGTCCCAGGGCCACGAAGACCGCGATGACGATGATGGCGATCAGGCCGTAATCGACCATGCCCTGCCCGCGTTCTCGGTAACTAGCCACGGGGGGTTCAGGGGGGTTCAACCCTCGGGAAAAGAATGATGCT
>CAZEBV010000052.1:0-12915 GCA_964510695.1 uncultured bacterium | reverse complement strand
GCCCACTGGTCCGCGGGAAAGCTCACGATGGCCTGTTTGCCCATGGTCACTCCAAAGGATCGGGGATCGGGGGCCTGCGAACGAGGGTGAATTTTAACTAACAGGGTCCCGGCCACAACCTGCCTTGACCACCCGCGAGCGAAGGGCCACCGGGCGCCGGATCGTCTGCTATAATCCGCTTCGTTTCTATCAAACGCATCGGGAGGTTCCCGGCTTGTCGCTGTCCGCCGTGCTGGATGAGGTCGAGGAGCTCGCCCGTCAGGCCGCCGACGCCACCCTCGCCGTCTACCGTGAGAACTTCGACGTGGAGTACAAACGGGACGATCGGGAATCTCCCCTGACGAAAGCCGACGAAAAAGCGGACCGGATCATAACGGCCGGTCTGGAGGAGATCACCCCGGACGTTCCGGTCATCTCCGAGGAGTCCGCCTCCAACCGCGATTACGACGTCCGTCGGGGGTTCGAGCGCTTCTGGCTGGTGGATCCCCTGGACGGGACCCGCGAGTTCGTGAACCGAAACGGCGAGTTCACGACGAACATCGGACTGGTCGATCACGGGGTTCCCGTGGCGGGCGTGGTGGTCGCGCCCATCCCCCGGCTCGTCTACCGGGCCGGGCCCGAGACGGCCGTCGTCCGTCGAGAGGGAGAAACCGAGGAACTGTTCACCTCCCGGACGAGCGAGCTGGGCCAATCCACCCTCGTGCACAGCCGCTCCCATCCCAGCGATCAGCTGGAGCGTCTGATCGAAACGACCCCCTTCGGGAAGACCCTGGAGCGGGTCAGCAGCCTGAAGATCTGCATGGTGGCCGAGGGATCCGCCGACGTGTACTGCCGCTTTGGCCCGACCTGGGAATGGGACACCGCCGCGGCCGACGCCGTTCTACGGATGGCCGGGGGGAAACTCACGGAAATCGACGACAGCCCTCAGGTCTACAACAAACCCAGTCTCAAGAACGAACGAGGCTTCCTCGCGACCAACGGACCGCTTCACGAACCGCTCGTAAGGGCCATCCAGTCCCTCGGGGAGGACGCCCCGGGAGGGAACGCCTGACCGCAGGATCGTCATCATCCACGCTGAGGGAGTGATCCTCCTTCCCATGGACGTTGAGGACTTCTCCGAGCACGTCCTTCAGGGCAACGCGGCCCGCATGCACGACGAGACTGCCGAACGGTTCCCCGACTACCCGGCCGTGGACACGGGCGACCGCCGCTTCAGCCACGGGGACATCAGCGACTGGTCCTCCCGTTTCGCCGGGGGCCTGAGGGACCTCGGCCTCGAGGAGGGCGACCGAATCCTGCTTTATTTGCCCAACTGTCCCCAGTACCTCGTGGCCATCCTGGGGGCGTTCAAGGCGGGCACGCCGATCTCCCCGATGAACCCCCAGTACAAAGCCCGGGAAATCAAGTATCAGCTCGAGGACACCGGGGGCCGACTGATCATCACCCACGAACGGCTTCGTGGGAACGTCCGCGAGACCCTGGACCGCTCCGGGATGGACCCGATGATCGTGACGGTCGGCGAGGACCCCCCTGGGGGAGACGTTCCCTTCGAGGAGGTCGAGGGGGAGCCCCTCCGGGTGCAGCGCGGTCCGCACGACGTGGCGATCCAGCCTTACACCAGCGGAACCACCGGTCGTCCGAAGGGGGTGCTTCTGACCCATAAAAACATGGTGAGCCAGGGCTACGCCGGGCTGGCCATGGACCTGGAACCCCACGAGGTCCGCAGCCTGATGTACCTTCCGCTGTATCACATCACGGGGCTGACGCACTCGACCTGGCAGCCGCTCGTGTACGGGGGCTGCGTCCACATGCGAAACCCCACTGAATGGGACGCCGAGGAGTGCATGAGAATCATCGAGGAGGAGGAGATCTCCGGGTTCATCGGGGTCACGGCCATGTACGTGGACATGGTGAACCACGAAGCCTTCGGGGACTACGACCTCACCAGCCTGGAGGCCGCCGGCGAAGGGGGTGCTAAGATGTCGGTGACCGTGCAGCGGGAATTCGAGGAGACCACGGGCGTCGACATGGCCGAAGGCTACGGTTTGACCGAAACCAACGGTGCCACTCACTCCGGCGCGAACTCGGTGTTCGGACCCCGACACGGAACCGTCGGGCAGCCCCTTCGGATGACGGACTGTAAAATCGTGGACGACCACGACCGTGAGGTCCCGATCGGGGGGGACGGGGAGCTGCTGGTCCGGGGCCCTCAGGTGATGAAGGGCTACCACGATATGCCCGAGGCCAACGAGGAGAGCTTCACGGAGGACGGCTGGTTCCGCACCGGCGACATCGCCCGCCGGGACGAGGACAACTACTTCGAGATCGTCGACCGCAAAAAACAGATGATCGTCTCCGCCGGCTACAACATTTATCCGAGCGAGATCGAGGAGTTCCTGCGGGAACACGAAGCCGTCGCGGACGCGGCCGTGGTGGGTGAGCCCGACGAACGACGCAACGAGGTGCCCGTGGCCTACCTCATCCTGAAACCGGGCTACGAAGCGGGAAAGGACGTCACGGAGGAGGCGATCAAAGAATACAGCCTCGACAACATCGCGGCCTACAAGCACCCTCGCCGGGTCGTGTTCGTGGACGAGTTTCCCCGGACGGCCAGCGGAAAAATCCGGAAGTTCAAGCTGCGGGAGGACGAGGACGGAGAACCCTGAAACGGGCCATCGGGGCCGGCCGGGTCAACCTCGCGTCTAGCGGCGGGCCACCACGTGCAGCCAGTTGCGGGGGACATCCTCGAGTTCGAGCTTGTCGAACACCGTCCGGGCCGCCTCCTGCAGGGCCGCTCGCCCCTCCTCGAGCGGGACGCCGGGCAGCGCCCCCCGGATAAATTCACGGTACTCGCTGATGCCAAGCCAGCCTTCCAGGGGAACGCCCACCGACTCCACGCGCCGGTCCCGCACGGAAAGATCGTGCCGGCCGAGCAGTTCCTCGTACTCCTCCACCGACAGCTGCAGCCGGGAGGCGACCTTCTCATCCCGGTCGACGCGGATGTCGTGCTCCCGCCTTAGAACGCGCATGGCCTGCATCATCCACCGGCGGTAGAAGGCCTCGGACTCCTCGGGGTGGGACCCCTCGAAGAACGACGTGTTGAAGGCGAAGAGCCCCTCCGGGGCGAGGACCCGCCGAACCTGTTCGACCACCTTGTCCTTCTGGGGGACCATGTGGATGGCGTTGCAGAAGACCACGGCGTCCACGCTTTCCTCCACCGGTTCCGAGAGTTCCTCGGCGTGGGCCTCGACGAAACGCACCACCGACGACCCCGCCTCCGCGAGCTCCTCCTGAGCCTCCTTCAGGGCCTGGGAGGAGGCATCCATGGCGATCACGCAGCGGTCCCTGAGGTCCTCGAAAGCATCCAGGATCAGGCGGGTCACGTTCCCCGTCCCGCAGGCCAGATCCAGGACCCGCCCGCATCCCGCGAGATCCGCCAGCTCCACCAGACGCTCGTTGGTGGCCTGATAGAAGGGCTGATTCGCGAACCGGGCGAACGAAAACTCCTCGCCCCCTTCGTCGTCGAGCCTCGTGGACGATTCGGATCGTGACATGGTTGGACCCTCCGGTGGGAAATGAACGGCGTTCGTCGCCGGGTTCGTCCGTGGACGAATCCGGATGGGTGTCACACCGGGCATCGTACCAGCCCGGGTGGGGGGGTGTAAAGAAACGGCGGTCCCCGGCGACGCCGACTAATCGCCCTGAACCGTCACCGTCTCCTCGAGGTCGCCCGCCCGAAACCGGAACGTGCCCGGCTCCACGGTGCGAGTGCCGTCCGGCCCCACGACGGCCAGACGATCGGGCGGGACCGTAAGAACCACCTCGCGGCGCTCGCCGGGGGACAGGGTCACCCGCCGGGAAGCCGCCAGCTCACGAACCGGGGTCGCGCGGCTGCTGTATTCGTCGGTGACGAACAGGTCCACGACCTCCTCCCCGGGCCGGTCGGAGACGTTGGTGATCACCACGCTCACCTCGAGGGGATCCTCGGCCCCGGGGTCCTCGGGGGAACACGTGAGGGATTCATACTCGAACTCGGCGTAGCTGAGCCCGTGTCCGAAAGCATACAGCGGGTCGTAGGAGGGAGGATGGCTGTCCTTCCCCACCGGGTACGGGTGGGGAAGGTGGTTGAAGTGGGTCGGCAAATGGCCCGTCGAACGGGGGACCGAAACGGGCAGACGTCCGCCCGGGTCCGCCCGCCCGAACAGCACGTCGGCCACCCCCGCCCCCTCGGTGCCCGGGTAGTAGGCCGCCACCACCGCCGGGAGATGCTCGTCCACCCAGGGGATCACCATCGGACGACCCGTGATCGTCACCAGGACGGTGGGGGTGTCGGTGGCGTGGACCCGCTCCAGGAGGTCCTGCTGAGCGTCCGGGAAACTCATCGAGTGACGGGAGGGAAAAGCGTCGGCTCCCCCGGTCAGAACGGCGGGTCCGAACTCGTGCACGTACCAGCCTTCCCCCAGTACGACCACCGCGACGTCGGCGTCGTCGGCGGCCGCCACGGCGGCCGGAACGTCCACGGTCTCCTCCAGGCCCGTGCCGGGTTCATGGACGATGCGGGTCGTCGGCCCCGCCACCTCCCGCAGCCCCTCCAGCACCGTGGTTCCCTCGAGGGCCGTTCGGTCGATCGCGCTCCAGCCGCCGACCTGATACCACAGGTCGTCCGCGGCCGGTCCGGTGACGAGGACCTCCCCGACGTCCTCGTCCAGCGGAAGAAGATCGTCCTCGTTCTTCAGCAGGGTCAGGGACCGCCTGACGGCCTCGCGGGCCCGGGATCGGTGCTCCGGGGCCCCGAGGACCGTGGTGGCCCGCTCGGGCTCGACGTAGGGGTCCTCGAACAACCCGAGGCGTTCCTTCAGCGACAGGACCCGCCGGAGGCTCTCGTCGAGGCGCGATTCCGGGACGACCCCCTCCTCGACCAGACCTTCCAGGTGTTCGACGTATTCCGTCCCCCCGATCGAACAGACGTCGAGGCCGGCAAAAACGGCCTGACGGACCGCCTCCCGTCGGCTTTCGGCGATGTGCTGATCATCGTGCAGCATCCAGACAGCGTTCCAGTCCGAAACGGTCACTCCCTCGAAACCCACTTCCTCCCGCAGAAGCTCCGTCAGGTATTTATCGGAGGCGTGGACCGGCCGGTCGTCGAGGGTGTTGTAGCAGGGCATCACCGCGCGGGCCCCGGCATCGAGGGCCGCGCGGAAGGGCGGCAGGAAGACCCGGCGAAGGGCGGACGGGCCGCAGTCGACCGCCGAGGCGTCCTCCCCCCGCTCGGGGTTCCCGTAGGCCGGAAAGTGCTTCGGCGTGGCGGCGACGGTCGGGGCCTCGTGGCCCTCCTCCCCCTGGTACCCGCGGACCTTCGCGGCACTCAACCGGGCACACAGGTACGGACTTTCTCCGAAGGTCTCGTAGGTACGGCCCCAGCGGGGGTCCCGCAGCACGTCGCAGACCGGACTGTACGTCTGCCTGGCACCGGTGGCGGCGATTTCTCGGGCGCTCAGGCTCGCGACCTCCTCCACGAGACCGGGGTCGCGCGCGGCGGCCAGGCCCAGGTTGTGGGGGAACACCGTGGCTTTGGCCATCATGGCGTGACCGTGGATGGCGTCCGCACAGAGGAGAAGCGGCACCCCGTGCGGGGTCTCTTCGACGGCGATGCGCTGCAGGTCGTTGGCGATCCGGGCCGCCTCCTCCGGATCGTCGTGGGGGGACGGGGGCACCCCGAAGGGAGCGGCCGAACCCAGCCGGTGGGTCCGGACGTGCTCCCGGAGCTCCTCCAGGGTGCGCTCTTCGTCCTCCGCCGCGAGGCCCACGAAGTCCCCGGCCAGCTGGCCGGCCTTGTCCCGCAGATCCATCGTCTCCAGCAGCGCTTCGACCCGTTCGGACGACACGGTTCATCGCTCCCGGCACCGTGATGCACATTCTCGGATCTCACCAGTCTGAACGAGACCGGCCTTACACTCAAGCTCGTTGACCCCCGCCGGCTCCCGGGGCGTATAATGCGAGGTCAGGGTTCAACCCACCGCCCGGGAGGACGAAGGATGACGCTGGTGCCGGAGTCCTGGACGCCGTTTTTGCCGTTTGCCCCGGCGGACCTGCAAATTCTTCTCCCCCGCCTCCTAGCCGCCCTGGCCGTCCTGGTGGTCTTCGTTCTGGTCGGCCGCTGGCTGGGTCGGCTGGCCGATCGCCTGGCCCGCTTCGGACGGGGCGGCGCGACGGTGGGCCGATTCATGCAGCGGGCCACCACCGTGTTCGTGGTCGTCCTCGGGGTGTTCGCCGCGCTTCCGATCCTCGGGCTGCATCGCCTGACGGCCGCCCTGCTGGCCAGCGGGGGCATCGGGGCGCTGATCATCGGGTTCGCCTTCCGGGACATCGGGGAGAACATGATCGCCGGGGTCGTGCTGGCCGTAAACCGTCCCTTCGAGATCAACGACCTGATCGCCTCGGGGTCGTTCGAGGGTCACGTGCGGGCCCTGAACCTTCGCAGCACGCACGTTCGAACCGTGGACGGTCGGGACGTGTTTTTGCCCAACGCCGACATCATCAAGCAGCCGCTGGTCAACTACACCCGGGACGGGCTTCGCCGATATTCCTTGACCGTCGGCGTGGATTACGAGGACGACGCCCGGGCGGCGCGAAAACTCCTCCGGGACACGCTCGGCGAGGTCCAGGGCGTCCTGGAGGATCCACCTCCCGAGGTGATCATTCAGGAACTCACCACCGACACCGTCGACCTCCTCTGCCACTACTGGGTGGATTCGGCCGTCCGGGGTCGCCCGCTCGGGGACATTCGGAGTGAAGTCCTCAGGACCACCAAGGAGCGTCTTCTCGACGCTGGGTTCACCCTCCCCGGCCGGATCGTGGAGGTGCGCACCTTCCAGCCGACCTCACCCCTGGCCGTGAATCTGTCGGGGGGTGAGGGTCCCGACGGCGGAACAAACCGTGGTTCGTAAGCTCGCGGCGCGTTTGATATCGTGGGCTCAGGCTCCATGATCCGTCCGGGGCCCGGTTCCCTGATCCCTTTCCGCAACGGAGGTTCCCATGAATTCCGAAGACTTCTGGCTCCTTCCCGGCCTTCGCACCCCGTTCTGTAAGGTCGACGGCGACCTGGCCGACCGCAACGGCATCGAAATGAGCGTGCCCGTGGCCCGGGCGATGGTGGAGAAACTGGGGGACGATCCCGACGCCGTCGTCTGGGGCGAAGTCGCCATGACCCTCGAATACAGCAACATCGCGCGCGAGATCTGGCTGGACGCCGACCTGAACCCCAGCGTCCCCGCCCTGTCGACGGCCATGGCCTGCAGCACCAGCATGGCGGCGGTCTTCGACGCCGCGGGGCTGCTGGAGCGCGGCGACCGGGAGGTGGCCCTCTGCGGCGGGGTCGAATCGATGAGCAACGTTCAGGTCGGCCTGAGCCAGGGGTTTTCGAACTGGCTTCGGCGCCTCACGCAGGCCTCGGGCGCCGGTGACGCCGCCGGGACGCTGGCCGATTTCTCCTTCGGTGACCTCGGGCTGTTCGTTCCGAGCGTGGAGAACCGCTCGACCGGCATGAGCATGGGGGAACACTGCGAGGAGATGGCCCGGGACTGGGAAATCCCCCGCCGCCGCCAGGATGAAATCGCGCTGGCCAGCCACGAGAACGCGGTGGACGCCCGGCGGGAGGGGTTCTTCGAGGACCTCATCGTCCCCGTGGACGGCACGGACGAGGACGCCTTCCCCAGGCCCGACACCTCCATGGAGGCCCTCCAGGGGCTCTCGCCCGCCTTCGATCCCGACACGGGCACCATCACCGCCGGCAACTCCTCCCCCCTGACCGATGGCGCCGCCGGCGTCTGGCTGGCCACGGAGGACGGGCTCGATCGCTTCGGCGATGACCACCCTCGCGTTCGTCTCGTGGACTGGGAGGTCGCCGGGGTCGACATCTTCAACGAAGGTCTGCTGATGGCCCCCGCCTACGCCATCCCTCGCCTGCTTGACCGCCACGACCTGCGCTACGAGGACATCGAGCTCTGGGAGATCCACGAGGCCTTCGCGGCGCAGGTGGCCTGCCACGTGGAGGCCCTCGAGTCCGATGACTTCCTGGAGGAGCGCGTGGGGGTCAACGCGCGGTTCGGTGATTTTCCGACGGAACGGGTCAATCCCACGGGAGGCAGCGTGGCCCTTGGACACCCCTTCGCCGCCACGGGGGCCCGGATTCTGAGCCAGGCCGCCCGGGAACTCGCGGACCGGGAGCCCGGTACGAGGGGCATCGTCAGCATCTGTGCGAACGGCGGACTCGGTACGGTGGGGCTGCTCGAAGCGGCTTAACTTTCCCCCGCGTGTCGGTCGATCCGCTGACCGTACTCCAGGTACCCGCGGCCGGGGACCCCCTCCCGGTCCATCCGGCAGGCCGAACGGTTCAGCAGAAGCCCGGCCCCGTCGACCTCCGACACCAGGGTCGGTGTGCCCCGGTCGGATCGCCGCCAGCGGATCGGCGTGGTGGCGAACGGATCCACCTCAATGACCGTTCCCCCGTCCGACCAGGTCAGGTCGAACTGAACCTCGGGGGTAATCTCCCCGCGGCTCCACGCCCGGGCGGTCCCCGGTTCGAACGCCGGGTCCGACCGCAGTGACACGTCGCTCAGGGGCACCGCCGCGGTGCCGTCGAACCAGAACCCGTTCCGGTAGGGAACCCCGAGCAGCCGGGTGAGGTTGAAGGCGGAGCCGTCCTCGAACCGTCCGCTGCACCAGCACCAGTCCATCGCGAACCAGTCCCGGGGGCCCCAGGAATGATCCCGTTCCCCCGGGGCGTCGACCCGGTGGCGCTTTCCGTCCAGATCCACCCGGCCCTCGACGTGGATCGGCTGCTCGTATCGATCGGCCGCCGCCGGTCGAGCGGCCCCTCCCCCCTACCCCCGCCCCACCCCCTCCGAGTAAAAGAACGGTTCGGTCCGACCGTTCAGAATGAGCTGAACCTCGGCCGGCACCCGGCCCGCATCGGGCTCGATCCCCCGGGAATCAAGGCGTGCCAGTTCTCCCTGCCAGCGACACGTCCAGCGGGACGTCGTCTCCCCGGGACGACAATCGAACCGCCAGCCGGATCCCCGGACGGTGGTTCCGTGAGTCCGTTCGGGGGACAGAGCTTCGTCGTGGAACCCGAACGTACCCGACTCCGAGTGAAAGTAGATCCAGAGGCTGGTGCACGGGACGTTGGGATAAAAGCCCAGCCGGGCGTGTCCCTGCAGGTGATCCCCCACGAAGTCGAAGTAGTGACTCTCGTTCCAGAGGGGATCCTCCCCCGGAGGATGGAAGTATTCGTCCACGGGCCGGCTCATCCTCGTCTCCCCCTTTCCTGGCTCGTTCAAAATCACCGCTGCGTCTCCCACCCGGTGCCCCGCGGTAAGCATAACCCGTGGCGGTACGCTCCGCGGGGCGGATGAATCCACCGTTCAACGGGGGGATTGCCTTGCAATAAGCGTGCGTCGACGTCAAGAATAAGGATGCTCCACCTTCAACTTCAGTCGCCCAACCGGGAGGGAACCTTACTCATGGCGGTCGAATTCTCGGCCCAGGAGGCCCGTAATATCCTGAGTGGGCTCGAACGGGAATGCCCCGAACTCGAGGTGCTGGACCACGCCCAGTCAGTGTTCGTCACCCGCGACGAAGAATCGAGAACCTTTGAATTCTACGGCGTCGAGAACACCGAACCGAACGACCCGCTCTACGTGCTTCGTGCCAGGGACAAGGAGGAATACGCCTTCGTCAACCGGTACTTCATGCTCCGGGGAGGCGGCAACGGGGGAGCCTCGCCGGAGGACCTGCCCGGCGTCAGCTGACGCCGCCGGCCGCCGGCGTGGGATGTCACACGCCCCTGGGGTCCCGAACCGAATCGGATCGGGACCCCCGTGGAGACCGGTGCCCGACCCGTGTCAGACCGTTGAAGCTCGGGAACTTCGACCCGGGCCGCCGAGGCGGTTCCGACGAACCGCCGGTCCGGGGGTTCCTCCACCCCTTTAGAACCCGTCACGAACCGGGCATTCAGAGGAGATCCAACCATGGGCACCGCCCCCCGGGAACGAGCGTGGTGGAAGGACGCCGTCGTCTATCAGCTTTATCCGCGCAGCTATAACGACACGGACGACGATGGCCTCGGTGACCTCCCCGGCATCCTCGAACGGATCGATCACCTGGATGAACTGGGGGTCGACGCCGTCTGGCTGAACCCGATTTACGACTCCCCGTTCGCGGACGGCGGCTACGACGTCCGCGACTACCGGAGCCTGCACAGGGCTTTCGGGAACATGGAGGACTTCTACCGGCTCCGGGATGAGCTTCACCGCCGCGGCATCCGGTTGATCATGGACCTCGTGGTCAACCACACCTCCGACGAACACCCCTGGTTCCGGCGGGCCCGGCAGAACTCCGAGGGCCCCTACCGCGATCGCTACGTCTGGCGGGACGGGGAACCGGGGCGGCCGCCGAACAACTGGGAGTCCGCCTTCGGGGGATCCGCCTGGACTTACGACGACTCCGTCGGAGCCTACTACCTGCATTTATTCCACGAAAAACAGCCGGATTTGAACTGGTCGAACCCCGACCTCCGAAACGACGTTTACGACATGATGCGCTGGTGGCTGGATCGGGGGATCGACGGGTTCCGGATGGACGTTATCAACCTGATCTCCAAGCCCGACGATCTCCCCGACGGAAACCCCGATCTTCCGTGGGTCGGGGTGGAACATTTCGCCAACGGCCCGAACCTGATCGACCATCTCACCGAGATGGACCGGCGTGTGCTCTCCGATTACCAGGACCTTATCACCGTGGGTGAATGCGTGGCCGCGGGCGTGAAGGACGCCAGCGATTACGTGCGGCCCAACGGTCCCCTGAGCATGGTTTTTCACTTCGATCACGTCATGCTGGACGTCGACCTCGAGGCGGGCTGGGGGTCCGTTCGCGAATGGGACCTGCCCGAACTCAAGGAGGTCTTCACCCGCTGGCAGCACCGGCTGGACGGCTGGAACGGCCTGCACCTGGGAAACCACGACGGACCGCGTGCGGTCTCCCGCTTCGGGAACGACGGACGCCACCGGACGGCCTCCGCGAAACTGCTGGCCACCTTCCTGCTGACCATGCCCGGCACTCCCTTCCTCTACCAGGGGGACGAGATCGGCATGACGAATTACCCGTTCGAGGGTCCCGAGGAAATCGAGGACCCCGAAACGCTCGGCCGGGTGCAGCAGGCCCTCGAACGGGAGGACGTGTCGTTCGAGGACCTCAGGGACGTCCTCCGGGCCCGCTGTCGGGACAACGCCCGGACCCCGATGCAGTGGACCGACGAACCGAACGCGGGGTTTACCGGCGGCGACCCGTGGCTGCCCGTGAACCCGAACCACACCCGGATCAACGTGGCCCAAAACCGCGAGGACCCGGACTCCGTGTTCCACCACTGCCGCCGGCTGATCGAACTGCGCCGACAGGTACCCGTGCTCCCCGAGGGTGACTACCGGCTCTGGCTTCCGGAACACCCTTCGCTGTACGTCTACACCGTTTCACGGGCCGAGAGGGAGATTTTGGTCCTTTTGAACTGGTCCGACGAAGAAACCCCCTTTGAACCGCCGGCCGGGCTGTCCCCCGGCAACGTCGAGCTGCTCATCGCCAACCGGGACGTCGATCGTCCCCTGGAGGCCACCTCCCGGCTGCGCCTCTGGGAGGCGCGAGTGTACGGGCCGGGCGGCCGCGAAACCCCCTGAGGAACCCTCGAAACCGTGTCGGCTGTGCATCCGGGGCCCTGTATGTATAATAAGCAGGCGCTACACCGCGACTTCATGGTGGTAGGCACACGTAATTGGTGGCAATTGCGGTGACCGACGCTCGTGAAGCAACCTGCACACGAAGGAGGGAACCGCAATGGCTTCCGGAATCGTCAAATGGTTCGATGACGACAAGGGTTACGGCTTCATCGAACAGGAAGTTGGCGAGGACGTTTTCGTCCACTACTCGGAAATCGAGGGTGAAGGTTACAAAAGCCTTCACGAGGACGACGCCGTTGAGTTCGAACTCGAAGAGACCGACAAGGGTCTCTCGGCGACGGGCGTCGAACGGGTGGACTCGTCCGAGTCCGTCCACTAGGCGTCAGCGTTTCGCCATACGGACAAAACTCCCGCCCCCGAGGCGGGAGTTTTTTTATGTACCCCCGACCCGAAACGATGGAACGCGCGTACGGTCAGGCCAGCTCGCCCCCCCACATGAGCGATCACCGGCCCAGCCCCATTAGCCCGTCCGGGTAACTAACCCCGGCACGCTCCGGAAGCTCCTCGATCCCACCCCGGCCCCTCAGGGGCCTTCGGACCCCCGGACGACCGACGCCCATTCCTCGGGGAGCTGCGGCTCCGTCCGGCGCCACGCCCACCCGGGTTCGTCCAGGTGGCCAAACCCCTCCGCGACCTCGAACAGCCTCACGAGCCGGTGCAGCACCGCGGCCTGAAGCTCCGGCTCGCCGGGTTCGCCGAACGGATGGCCGAAGGGCCATCGAAGCAGCATCATGCGCGGGGCCGGCACCGCCTCCACCATCCCCCGCTGGAGGAAAATCGAGGCCGTTGGAACCCCCCGATTCTCGAAGAAACGCGCGATCAGACCCACGGTCCGCTGGCAGGTTCCTCACCCGGGGGACAACAGGACCATCCCGGGACGATCATCCAGCTCCTCCCACATCGCCGGCAGGGATTCCTCCAGCAGACGGGGCACCAGGGGATCCTCGATATGGCCCATAAAACTGAGGTGACGGTCCGTCATGGGGCCGATCAATCCGGACTCCGAGAGACGGTGTCCCAGTTCAAGCGGGAACAGACAGTTCACGTCCCGGTCGGCTCCCCGGTGGTCGTAGTAGTCGTGGGTAATCCGAAACTCGGCCTGGTCGCGGGGTTTCCACCGTTACCCGGG
>CAZEBV010000051.1:5622-12946 GCA_964510695.1 uncultured bacterium | reverse complement strand
CGTCCATCCTCGAGGAAAGCCAACCCGACCCTTCAGCGCCAGCTGCGCGGCATGGGATATTTTTGAAAGTCACGATCCTTATCCCGAACGGGAACCCCACGACGGGGGTCCTCCCCCGGGATCGAGACGCCCACGACCGACCCGATCCAGGCAGGGTGAGGGTGAAACGGACGTGACGAATGAAGTTATCCTCACCATCGACGTGGAGGAGGATTACCAGGGGCTTGAAACCGGATCCAACGATGCCCCCTCCGGCCTGTCCGATCGCCTTCCCGTCCTGATACCCCGATGGCTTGACATACTGGACCGTCACGAGGCGCGGGCGACGTTTTTCGTCCTGGGCCGCGTGGCCGAACGTCACCCCGAGCTCATCCCGAAAATACTGGCGGCTGGACACGAGGTAGGAGCCCACGGACATCGACACGAGAGGTATTCCGGACGGGATCGCTCGGCCGTCAGACGGGACGTGGTCCACTCGCGGAAGGCCCTTCGAGCGGCGGGGGCGAAGGATCCCGTGGGCTTCCGGGCCCCCGCGTTCTCCGTGGCCCCGGAGGAGATGGCCTGGTTCAGCCGGATGCTGGCCCGGCATCAATTCCGCTACGATTCAAGCCTGATCGGACCCGGACATCCCGTCCTGGGGCACAGGTCCGTCAGCAACCGACCGGAGACCATCGGGCCCATCCGGGAGATTCCAGTGCCCACCCAGTCACTCGGATGGTTCGGCCTGCCTGTGGGGGGCGGCGTTACCTTCCGCCTGCTTCCCTACCGGCTCACCCGGTGGCTGCTGAACCGTTACCTGACCACCGGTCCAGCTCCACCCGTACTTTACTTTCACCCCTGGGAACTCGCACCCGGCCGGCCGGAACTATGGTCCCCGGCGAGCTGGCGAGCGAAATTCGGTCACTTCTGGGGACGCCGAGGGTTCGAGAACAAACTCGGCCGACTGCTCGAGCATTTCGACACCATCCCCATGGAGGACTACGTGCGGCAGCGATGGGGACCGCCGGAGGGATAATGCCCGCTCAACCAGCCCCCTGGCCCATGCGGGTAACGATGGCGTAATCATGGCTTCCCAGCCGCCGTGTATTCAGTTCGAGCCGAGAGGAGGCGGGGTCGAACACGTCCCGATAGGACCAGCGTATCTCCCCGAAGCGGTGTGGTGAAAAACGCCACTGAAGCATGGGTTCTGGTCGTAGAAGCAGGGCCACGGTACCCACCCTGGGAAACGGCTCACGCTGGCCCACCCACCGGGGAACCCCCACCAGCCGAAGGTCCGATCCGGGGGGCAGCTTACGAAGTTCCCTGAAGAGGGCCCGATAATAGTGTCGATTCAGGTCATGGCTGTGCTGCCACGTAGGATAGTTCCGTGCCAGAGGTGACACGAAAGCCGTGCTGAGAGCATAAAAACCGCCGACTAAAACCACGGCCACTGCGGAAGCGATCACGGCCGTAGTTCGGTGCCTCATCCTCTCGAATCGGCGAGCATAAAGATCCGTGACCGTCACGCCGAGAACGCGAACCGCGGCCAGCCCGGCCGTTCCTACCAGCAGGCTAAGAGGAAGCAGACCGGCGTACGATCGCTTCGGGCTTGGATGGGCGTTGGTAACCGAAAAAAACAGAACCGGCACAAACAACCACACCACCGCAAACCCGGTTACGGAGGCAAGCTCACCGGATCCGCTGCGCCCGTCTCCTTTCCGATCCCCCCCGACGATCGAGGGGGGATCGAACCAGACGACCAGGCCGGCCCCCAGAAGAAAAATCCCCGAGAGCACCACCACCAAAACGTGGGGTAATGCCCACGGGACAGCCGCTGACGCACCGGGAAGGGAACCGAACCACGAACGAGGAAAGTACCACACGGGAGCCAGCAGCGCCTCAAAATAACGGGGGAAAATCCGCGGAGGATAAACAAACAGCTGCAGGTGAAGGGAGTGAAGAATGGATCGACGTAGAATAGGAGGCTGCATGGAGGTCCCCCCGCCGACAAACGCACGGGCCCGGGTGACCCAACCCCACCACAGTACGTAGGCGGCACCGGTCCCAACGTAGGGCAACCACCTCCGAAGTGAGCCGGAAATCCGGGTCCCCCAGGATCCCCCCTCCCCGCGATCGTAAAGCAGCAAATGCGTCAGCACCAGCGGTAGGAAGATGATCCCGGTCTCCTTCGCACCCACCGAGAGCAGGAAACTCGCCAGGGCCATCATCAGCCAGCCTCCACCGCCGTCACGGTGGGAATGGTGGAAACTGGCAATCAGTCCGATCAGCAGAAACACCGCCATGAGGGTCTGCTGACGGTGGGCTACGGCGGGCACGACTTCCACGGTGATCGGATGCAGCGTGTAAAGAAGCCCCGATACCAGGCCGATCCAGACGTAACGATCGCTCATGACGTAAGCGAGGTGGAACAAAAAACCCGCGACCGCCGCGTGCAGAAGAAGATCCAGCGCATGGTAACCTCGGGCCCCATACTCCCATAGAGCGAAATCCAGGCTCAGGGAAAGCGTCGAGACGGGTCGGTAGTAAATTGCGTCGGCCCGGACCCCGCTCAGCACGGGCTGGGTCAAAATCCGACCCAGATCCGCCGGGGAGGCGATGCGAGCGGAGACCAGCATTTCTTCGATGCCGCTTTTCGCGAAGTAAAAACCGAGGGCGTCGGCGAAAGGCCAGAGGGCCGAAACCAGAACCACCAGAAGGCCGATCGCGTACAGCCCGTTCCAGACCACACAACCGTCGTTACAACCGCCGAGTTCAAGGTCGGGCATCATCGTTCCAGGTGGATCCTCCTTCCGCTCCCGGGACGCTGCCCCTGAAACCAACACCGGTAGGTGGGCCGACCGCAGCATCAGGATCCCGTATCCTATCCTCCATTCACCGGGTCGACATCTCATGCGGTTCAAACGGGAGGAACGACGGATGCCCGAGCTGAGTTCCCGGACGGGGAGGGCAATGGGCACGGGGGGACTACTTTTGAGCCTTCTGTTCCTTCTGGCAGCGGGAGAAGGGCTTATTCCCGTCAACCTGACACCGGAGGAACTGCGGGCCGATGGCGGTCCGGCGGCCCGGCGTGGACCGGGACCCCGGAAGGCTGCCCCCGGGGAACCCCCGGGGATTCCCTCCCTTCACCTCGCCGCCCGTCGGGGGCGTTCCGGGACGGTCGAGGAACTGCTTTCGCGGGGTCACTCCCCCGACACCGTGGATCGCTTCGGCGCGACCCCCCTCATGGTGGGCGCCCGGCGAAACCATCGGGGCGTGGTTCGACAGCTCCTGGAGGCGGGGGCGTCGACGGAGGCTCGTGATCGCCACGGAAGCACCCCTCTGATGTACGCTGCTTCAGGGGGGCACCCGGAAACCCTTCGGATCCTTATCGAGTCAGGGGCCCGAGTGGAGGCGGAGTCGCCGTCCGGAGCAACAGCTTTATTCGACGCCGCGCTGGAGGGACACGAGCGGTCCGTCAAGCTTCTTCTGGAGCACGGAGCCAATCCTGACCGGTGGGACCGGGTCGGGGGCACGCCCTTCTCCCGCGCCCTGCTTGCGGATCATCCGAAAGTGGCCCGAAAGCTCCTCCGTCGGTCGGACTCCCCGGCTCGACAGGCCCGAAGCACCCCCGCCCTGGTCCACGCCGCCCATCACGGCCGCGTGGGTTTGACCCGACGTCTGCTCGAACTGGGCGGACCGAGCGACGGAGTATACTGGTATGGGACACCTCCCCTGGTGGCCGCCGCGCGGGAACGAAACACCCGTGTCGTGAAAATGCTCCTCGAAGCCGGAAGCAGCCCGGACGTCCGCACCCGAAGACCCGCCCAGCCCGGCGTTACCCCGCTCATGGCGGCCGTGATGATCACCTACCAGCCGTTCAGACTCCGGGGTGGAAAGGCCATTATCCGGGAACTTCTTCACCGGGGCGCCTCCCTGGAGGCCCGCGAGGACGCCGGGAGCATGACGCCCCTGATGTACGCCAGCCAGGTCAACCCCTCGATCCTGAAGCTGCTTCTCGAGCATGGAGCCGACCCCTACAGGACGAACAGTCGGGGACAATCAACCCTCGATCTACTCCGCATGAACACACGACCCTTCCCGTCGAAAATCGTTGACCCGTACCTGAACAGGCCCGGGAAGTCCGGGAACTGACCCTCTGATGTGATGGAGCCGGGGGGTCACCCCTAGCCAGAAAGAAGGACGGGAAGCTGAGGTATTCCCCGCCAGTAGCGTCCCCCGATATAGGCCTTCTCCCGTCGTTCGGGGTCGATTCGGACCTCCTCCCACCGGTCGAAGAAGACCCTGATAGCGGTCCGCATCTCCCGCCGCGCCAGGCTCTCTCCCAGGCAGACGTGAGGCCCGGCCGCGAAGCTGAGGTGAGCGGAGGAGTCCCGACGAAGGTCGAAGTCATGGGGGTCGTCGAACCGCTCCGGATCCCGGTTCGCGGCCGCGATGAAAAGGGCCAGCCGGGTCCCCGCGGGCACCTCGGTTTCCCCGAGGGTCAGGGACGCTTTCGCCTGACGCTGGACCACCGCGAACGGCGGGGACCACCGCAGCCCTTCTTCCACCGCATCGTGGACCCGTGAAAGGTCCTCCCGGAGGTGTCGGGACTGGGGTCGATGCCTCATTAACGCGTAGAACAGCATCCCGCTGGCCATGGCAGTCGTGGCGGTGGCAGCGGGGGCCAGGTGAAGAAGAAAGGCGATGATTTCCTCATCCCCGAGCGACCGGCCGTCCACGCTGAGATCCAGCAGCCTTTCGATCAAATCATCCTTTCCCGACTGGTTTCGCCGCTTCCGGACCAGATCCCGAAAAAACGACAACAGCTCGTCCCGGGGAGCCGCGAGGTCCTTCGTCCCCCCCGAACCCGGACCGCCGAACATGTAGTTCAACCCGAAGCGAAACGTGGCCACCCGCAGCCACTCCAGGTCCTCCTCGGGAACCCCGATCATCGCCCCCAGCACCCGGAACGGAAACACCGTGGTGAACTCCGATACCAGATCCACCTCCCCCCGGTCGGGCAGCGACTCGACGACCGACCCGATGAGCTCACGGAGCCGGCGATCGCTCAGGTCGCCGAGGGTCTCCCGAAACACCGGCTCGATGGCCGACCGAAGTTCGGTGTGGGCCGGAGGGTCCAGGCAGTGCATCCCCGGGCCGATGACCGGACGGAGACGGTCGTGGTAGAGGTCGGAAAGAACCACGTCCTCGTGCCGGAAGCACTCCCGAACGAGCCTCCAGCGGTAGACGCCCAATCGGGGGGGTTCAGCCTCGTCCCCGTCCTCGAGGACGCAGGACCCCTCCTCCTGTCGGCGGGCCCATTCGGGGTGGGGATCCTCGGGCGGGTACAGCTCCCGAAGACGATCCGTGGGGAACCCCTCCGGGTCGAACTGGTTCAGGATGGGACACCTCCCCGTATGCCCCCGGCGGCCGTCGGACGACTCACCGTTCGAGCACCACGGGCAGACGCACCACGCCGCGCCAGAAGCCGCCCCCGAGGTAGGCTTCGTCCCGCTTCTCGGGGTCCAGGTGAAGCCCGGGGTACTCCTCGTAGAGCACCCGAAGCGCCGCCCGCATCTCCCGCCGCGCCAGGGTCTCCCCAAGACAGACGTGGGGGCCGGCCGCGAAGCTCATGTGGCCCAGGCGCTCACGGCTGAAATCGAACGCGTGGGGATCGTCGAACCGGCGAGGGTCCCGGTTGGCCGCCGCGATATGCAGCATCAATCGGGCTCCCTCCGGAATCGTGGTTCCGTCCAGGGTCAGCGCCCCGTGGGCCTGACGCTCCACAATGGCGAAGGGGGGCTCCCACCGCAGCCCCTCCTCCACCGCCCGGGGGACGCGGCCGAGGTCCTCCCGAACCCGCCGGTGCTGGGAAGGGTGGGTCAACAGGCCGTAGATCAGGGACCCCAGGGCCATGCCCGAGGTTCCGGACGCGGGAGCCAGGTGCATCAGAAAACCGATGATCTCCTCCTCGCGAAGCTTACGTCCCCCGGACTCCTCATGCACGAGGCGAGCCAGAAGCCCCGGGGCCTCCGCGGGCGACACGGCCGAAACAAGCGCCCGGAAGTAGGCCTCCAGCCGGTCCCGGGCCTCCTCGACAAACCCGTCTTCCACGGCCCCCATCTGGCTGAACATGTACCCGGCGGAAAACTGGTAGGCCCCGAACTGATACCAGGGACGATGATCCTCGGGCAGCCCAAGGACCCGCGCGATCACCCGGGGTGGGTACTCCGTGGTGAAATCGGCGATCAGCTCGGCCCGATCCCCGGGGTCGAACGCCCCGAGCAGGCCCCGGGCGACCTCCCGCAGCCCCCGGTCCGTCAGGGCCTGGACCGACTCCCGGAACATCGGCTCGATCGTGGATCGAACCTCAGTGTGTTCGGGGGGATCCACGCAGTGCATCCCCGGTCCCGTCATGGGCTCAAGCTGCTCACGGTAGACGGGGGAAAGGCCCACGTCGGCACGCTGGAACGCCTCGCGCACCACGTCCCAACCGTAGAGGCTGACTCTCACCTCGTCCTCGTTTTTCTCGACGTGGACGTCCTGCTCGGCCTGAAGTCGGGCCCACTCGGGATACGGATCGTTCGGGCTGGCGATCTCCCGAAGCAGCCGGACCCCCGGATGGAGGTCGTCGGAAGGAGGGGAGAAATAACGGGACGGATCGACGTCGCTCAGGGGCATGGTTTCAATCCAAAAAACGGACCGGGACGGGCGCTGCGTTCTCCGGGTAGAGCGGCCACGGGGTCGGCGGCGTACCCGAAATCCACCGGGCACGTCTTCCTCCAGGTCGAGAACGACGGCGGCTCGTCATGCTCGCCGTAAAATCCCTCAGGGTCACCGGATCAGGGTCAACAGCGGGAGAAGGAACCGACTGAACAATTAACGCAGCATCAGCGTACGAAGGGAATCCCGGGCCATCCGCCCGAACGAGCGAAGAACCCCGTCGCCGTCGCCGTTCGGGCCGGGAGCCGCGGCTCGCCGAACGGAGTGCGTGGTGAGCAGGTCGCCACGACCGTTGGGGTCGCGCACGGCCGTCTCGATCCATTCCACCAGACGCTCCCGTCCGTCCAATTCGGCCCAGAGAACAGGACTTTCCCCGTCGTCAAGCCGGGGTTGATCCACGACGAAGTCCGTGCTCCGGCGATACGGGACCCGGGCCAGATCCTCCCGGTCTCGGGCGAAGTACTCGACCCAGTCAAACGACCCCGAAAACCGCTTCCCGGTTGACGGATCGTAGCGGAAGTCGACCATGGTTTCCCGCTGGTATCGGGCCAGGTCCCGGAACGCACCCGGATCGATGTCGAAGCGATCCAGCAGAAACCCGAGAAGCTCGTCGTAGAACGTC
>CAZEBV010000051.1:0-5612 GCA_964510695.1 uncultured bacterium | reverse complement strand
CCGTATGAAAAGCCACTCCTGCCACTTGTAGTAGTAGCCGTAATCCGGGAGTTCCTCCAGGTGGTTGCGGCGGTCCAGCAGAGTGTCCTCCCCCTCCAGAAACGCCTCCTTCTCCCGGGCCATTTCGCGGTAAAGTCGTCCGAAAAGAGTTCCGTCCTCCCGCGCGAGCTCGTCGACGATCACCCCGTAGAAATCCTCGAACGGGACCTCTTCCCCGTAATGACAGTACAGGGCCAGTTTCCGGGTTAGCCCCTTCGAATGCAGAGCCTGGACGAAGTAGGTGAACATCCACATCCGGACCCATTCCTGCTGGTCGAACGTTGAGGTCTCCGTGATCAGCTGCTTCTGCGAGATGTCGGGCAGCACGCTGTCCCGGTCCACCTCGACCGCGGTGACGTTGCGGGTGAGGTTCGTCTCCACGTCCCACTCGTCGAGGTAGTCGGGATCACCCGCCGGGGCGTTCGGGAGCACGTGGAAGTTGGAGACGAAGTACTCGCCGTCCCCTCCCCACTCCATCAGTTCCCCGAAACAGCGCTTCCACTTGGCGTAGGTGTCGTTGGGACAGCCCAGGATCAGCTGAATAACCATGGGGATCCCCCTGCGCTGGTTGAAGGCCATCAGGTCCTTGATTTCCTCCCGGGTCAGGTTGGCCCGGTTGATCGCGTCCAGCACGGATCGATCGGTGTGCTGGATGCTGATGACCGCCCGACAGATCAGCCCGGCGTCGTGGTAATTTTGGATGATTTCGGGAAGATGTTCGGCGCTGGATTTGGTGGGGTTGAAGTGCACCGTCCGCAGGCGGCTACTGCGCTCGGCCTGTTCGCAGATGAAGCGGCTGATCTCCACGTCCCGGTCGAACATCCCCACGTTGGCGTCGGTCGGGCCCGTCGCGTCGACGTCGTTCTCCACGATCCACCGAACGTCGTCCTTGACCTTCTCGAGGTCGTAGTGGCGCACCCGGGTGTCGGTGAGCTGCTGCCAGTCGCAGAAGGAACACTCGTAGGGACATCCCCGGTTGGTCTCGAAGACACCGAACACCACTTCCCCCCGCTGCTGGGACTCCCGGGTCAGCTCCCGGAAGACCTCAGACTGGGCCTGGTAGGGACTGACGCTCAGCAGTTTTTCCTCGTCGAGCAGCTCGGGATCGCCGGTGGAACGGGAGACCCCCTCCTCGTCGGGCCGGTACAGCCCCGGAATCGAGGACCAGTCCCGCTGACCATCCAGCCGCTGGTGGAGGATTCGCCGGAGGGGCTCCTCGCCCTCCCGGGCGACGGCCACGTCGATGTAGGGGTTTCCCCGGAAGAAATCGGGGCGGGACCCGTAGCAGTTGGGCCCCCCGGCCACGACCAGACAGTCCGGGTTGGCCTCCTTGACCCGTCGGGCGATCGCCTGCTGAGCGAACCAGTTCCAGAGGTAACAGCCCAGCGCGAGCACGTCGATCGATGCCGCGTCGTAGTCCTCGAGAAGGTCCTCGGGATGACGCCGGCGGTAGATGGGCTTCAGCCAGCGGTAGTTTCGGGCCAGACGCTCGTCCTGGTCGCAGTAGGTTTTCAGCACGCCGTAGACGTAGGGAAGGTAGGTCGGATCCACCGTGGCACTGGGAACGCTGAAAAGCACGTTGCGCATGGCCGGGTACCCCGAACGCGGTCGAATTACCGCTTCGAAACCACCCAAACAATACCTTTCGCCGGGGGGGAAAACAATCGAGGACGGCGAGGGGCTCTGACGGGAACGTCATGCTGGCCGGGGGAAATCAGGAGTGGGGTTGCGGGGGAACGTCGAAGAAAACTCAGGCGCTTCCGGCCAGTTTCCGAATCGATCGGCTGGCCCCCCGTCGAACCCGTTCGAACAGGGAGGGAACCGGCTGACTCTCGACCTCGTGCATGGTCAGAAGGTCCGGCCGCTGGTACGGCTCGCGGACGACCCGGTCGATCCAGCGGTGGATCCGTTCGTCGCCCTCGAGGCCGGCCCAGGTGATCTCCCCGTCCCCCATCCTCCCCAGCTTACGCTGGTCGATCACGAAACGACGGCGTTCCCGGAGGGGCGGGTCGGAGTACTGTTCCTCGGCCCGGTCGAAATACTCGGGCCAATCGAATCGGCCGGTGAACGTCTTTCCGGAGGCCGGGTCGTAGGCGGGCCAGACCAGCGACTGATGCTGGAACTTCATCAGGTCCCGGACCCGCTCCTCGGGGACGTCGAAGCGTTCCAGGAGGAAGGATTCCAGTTCGTAGAAGGCCCTTTCCCGGTGCAGGGCCACCTGCACGTACAGCCACTCCTCCCACTTCAGGTTGTAGGGATAGCCGGGCAGGTTGGACAGGGTCGTGCGATCGAGGTAGCGGTCGCGAGGGTTCTCCAGGAACTTCTCCTTGTCCTCGATCATGGACCGGTAAAAATCCCCGAACAGGGTGTCGTCCCGCCCGGCGAGTTCGTCCGTGATCGCCCGGTAGAACTGAAGGTAGGAGACGTCCTCGAGGTGGTGGAAATACTGCACCACCCGACGGGTCAGGCCCATGTTGTGAAACGCCTGCACGAAGTAGGTGTAGGCCCACATCCGCATCCAGTCCTTCCGGCTGAAGGTGCTGGTGCGGGTGATCAGGTTCTTCTTGGCCAGGTCCAATGAAGATTTGTCCTTCCGGGTGCCGCCGGCGGGCAGCTTCGTGCTCACCGTGGTCTCGATCCCCCACTCCTCCATGTACTCATCGTCGGCGGCCGGGGCATTGGGGAGGATGTCGAAGTTGAACACATGGTAGTCCCCGTGGATCCCCCACTCCATGAGGTCCGTCAGGCACACCTGCCAGGACTCGTAGGTGTCGCGCGGGCTTCCCAGGATGAGCTGGACGAACATCGGGATGTCGTTGGCCCGGTTGAACGCCACGAGGTCGTCGATTTCCTCCTTCGTGAGGTTCTTACGGTCCATGGCGTCCAGGACGTCCGGGTTGGTGTGCTGGATGCTCATGACGGCCCGGGGCACCAGGCCGGAGTCGTGCAGGTTCCTGACGATCCCCGGCAGGTGGGTGGCCTTCGATTTGGTGGGATTGTAGATGAGCACCTTGGGGAAGCCGTGCTTCTCCTTGCGCTCGCACAGGTGGCGGATGATCTCGGGGTCCCGGTCGAAGATCCCCATGTTGGCGTCGGTGGAGTAGATCGTGTGGACGCCGTGCTCGGTGAGCCAGTTGATGTCCCGCTGAACCCGCTCCATGCTGAACTTGCGCACCTTCGTGAAGGTGAGGGAACCCCAGTCGCAGAAACTGCAGTGGTAGGGACAGCCCCGGTTCGTCTCCCAGACGGCGGCGATCGGCTCGTCCCGGGCCTCGATTTCCCGGATAATCTGTCGGAAGGTCTCCGACTGGGCCTGGAAGGGGCTCGTGGCGGGGATCTCCTCCTCGTCCAGCAGGTGCGGGGAATCCGTCAGGGTCGGCACCCCGTCCTCCCCCGGGAGGTAGAGTCCCGGAATGGATTCCAGTTCCCGATCGTCGTCGAGCTGGCAGCGCAGGATCTCACGGAAGGGAACGTGGCCGTCCTGCTTCACGATCAGGTCGATGTAGGGGTTCTCGTCGAAGAAGTCGGGGTTGTCGTAGTCGCAGTGGGGCCCGCCGGCCACCACGAGGCAGTCAGGGTTGACCTGCTTCACTTCATCGGCGATGGCCTGCTGGGCGAACCAGTTCCACGTGTAGCAGCTGAGGCCCAGGATGTCGAGTTCCCGCAGGTCGTAGTCGTGGATGGCCTCCCGCGGTTTCTCGCAGAAGTAAATGGGTTTGAGCCAGTTAACGGTCTCCTTCAGCTCGGGGTCCCGGTCGGCGAAGGTCTTCAGAACCCCGTAGATGTAGGGCAGGTAAATCTGATCGCTCGCCCAGCTGGGTGCGCTGATCAGTGTGTTGACCATTCGGTAACCACCCGATGCGCTGCCCGTAACGTACGAAACCACTCCGATGGCACAGTTATGATGCTATCCAAGTTGAGCCATAAGGCAATCACCGGGAGCTTCGGTCCACGGCTACTTCAGGTAACCAAGCCCCTCCAGTTCACGCCTGAGGGTCCGGTCGAGCCGATCCCCGCGAACCTCCCCGCCAGCGGGTTTTCCAGCCTGCAGCGAGAGGTACTCCGCCATCGTTCGCCTGAGGATCCTCCGCCGGGACGACGGCACGTCGGCCGTATCGAGCCGATCCTCGACCAGCCCGCGCGCCCGGACCCCGAACCAGCCGTCCCGACTCTCATCGTGACTTCGGACGAACTTATAGGAATCGCCTCGTACAGACAGGTTAGGATGGGGGGCCGAACCTCGTGCCCCTATGAGACCGCGCACCATGGCGCGCGGTTCGGTTTCCCCGGACGTCAGCAGATGGGCCTGCGGTCGGTCGGGACCCGGTTCAGGGGGCCTCGCCGGCTCGATCCCGAGGTAGCGAAACAAAGAGGGGAAAACGTCCGTTGTTTGGACCAGGTGATCGACCGTTCGTCCGCGATGTTTCCGGCCGGGGAGCTTCACGAGCAGCGGGGTTCTAACCAGCACCTCGTCGAGCTGGCCCTGGCCGTGTCCAGCGGCCGTCGAATCCTCCCGGAATCCCTCCCCGTGATCGGACCAGAAAACAATAAGAGCGTCCTCGTAAAGGCCGCCCCTTCTGAGAGCGCCCAGCAGTCGTCCGAGGGCTCGATCCACCCCTTCCATGCCGTACCGGTAAAGATGACGCTGAATTTTCATAAGACGAACCAGCCACCCCTTCACCTGAATCAGCGCCCGGCGGCGCTTCCCCCGGGAAAGGTCGAACTCCCGGAGGGTTCGCGTCACGTCCAGGGTTTCTAGATTCCGATCGAACACGGCATCCTGAGGCTCGGTCAGGCCTCCAACGTACCGGCGGTGTCGGGCCCGGTCCTCGGGTTCAAGCCGCTCCAGGAAGCGCTTCAGCCGGGGGGGACGCGTGACCCGATGCAGGGCCTCCAGCATGCGTCCTCTTCCGCTCTTGATCACTTCCTCGGCAAACGGAGCATCGATCAGCTCCGGGTGATTCTCCCGAACCCGATCCAGGGCTTCCGGGTAAATACGCTTATAGTCATGAAGCTGGTAGGTATGCAGGACCAGGAAAAAAGGGCGATCCCGGGATCGCCGGCGCACCGAGCGAACCCATTCGAGGGCCCGCCCCACTGTCACGTCGAACGACCTCAGGTAATCTCCACCCATCCCTCTCCTCCGAACCCGCAGAAGAAACCCCCGATCCAGGGCCCACGCAAGCGTCTCCAGCAGTCTGAGTCCCCCGGGGACCATCTCCTCGTGGCCGGGCGGGTACTCCCAGTACCGATCGAAACCCCGGGAAAACCCGAGTTTCCGACTGACCCAGCCGCCGCCCACGAACCCGCCGGTGTGGTAACGCAGCTCGTCAAGGAGCTGAGGATACAGCCGAACGTCCGGATGGATTCGCCATCCTCCCCTGCCGGCACCGTGAAGCGGCGGCAAGAGCCCCGAGAAAAGACTGGCGTGAGAACGGAGAGTGGCACTGCTCGTGCTGAAGTGCCTCGGAAAAACGACACTGTCGCGCCGAAACTCCTCGAGGTGCGGGAGGTTAACTTTCTCGGGGGCCCGAGGAGGAACGAGGTCCCACCGCAGCGTATCGATTGAGATC
>CAZEBV010000050.1:2359-13095 GCA_964510695.1 uncultured bacterium | reverse complement strand
CAGGGTGAGAAAAACCAAACCATAGATAAAGGCCATCTCCGGCGAGCCCTCCCCCACAATGTGACTGAAGGCTGCCACGCTCATGGTGCTCACCAGAAAAAAGGAGGCCAGTCGCGTTAAAAACCCCACGGCAACCAACAACCCACAGGCAAACTCAGAGAAGGCGGCCATGAATCCCCAGAACGTCCAGCCAAATCCGATCCCCAGAAGGCTCATGGTCTCTCCCACGTTCTGCCACATGGCCGGACCGCCCGTGATCTTGCTCCACCCATGAAGGACGGCAATCATCAAACCGGCTCCCAGACGAAGCATCAAATAACCAAGGTCCCGATCAATCGTCGTCAAGAACCTCCGCAGGGAACCCATAAATTCACCGACCCCCATTGTGACGCTTGAGATATCCGATCGTTGAAACGACCACGGCCAGGATCCACAGACTCGCTTCTCCTTGCTTATCGTCAAATGAGGTCGAACTTGCATTGTAAACCCCCGATCCGACAGACCTAACCCACGGAACCGTAAGGAGGGGCCTGAGCGGCTGGTGTCGGAGATTTATGCCGACACCCAGAACCTCATCCTCTTTGCTGCTCGAGAGGGGGCTCGCACGTTCGTATGCGGGCGGTGCACGGGAAGGGTGGTGTCATGCCTCTGATACGATGCCGAAGGGCTCTGAAGGTGGCTGATAGCTCTTAGAGGACGAGGATATTTTAGGGGATGGCTATGAGTTATAGAGATAGGTAGAAGGATAATCGGCCAGAGAGTAGTAGGTAAATGATTGTATATAGTCCACGGTTCGGGTCATTTTGGGTCATTGAGACACATTTGGTATCGAAGGCACCTTTAGCCGATTATCCGAAAACCCCATGATGAAGGGAAGAAAAATGGTGGGAGCTGCAGGATTCGAACCTGCGACCTCTACCGTGTGAAGGTAGCGCTCTACCCCTGAGCTAAGCTCCCTCCTCGAGCCGTCGTTCGGAGGGGTTTGAGGGGTTATTGTAGCAGATGCTTCTCGTGGCGTTTGAAGGCCGGGGAATCCCACCCGATGCCCTGCAGTTTGCCGTTCTTGAAAATCACGGGCGTCATGTTCCGGAAGCCTTCCTGGGTGTAATACTTGTGAATTCGGTAAACGTTGCCCTCCGAACCGTTGAACCCGGTGATGGAGGCGGGCTGTGGAACGTCGGACCGGGGCACCTCACCCATGATCCGGAACACGTCGTCCTCGTCCATCCCCTTCTCCAGCTTCTTCAGGTTCCGGTCGTTGTGGGAGGCGAGGTAGGTGCGCAGGTTGTGCACCCGTTCGTGGTCAAATTCGTTCTCGTAGGCACCCCCGGTGCGGTAGCGCCCGTTGACGATAAGGTATTCGATGTCGTAGACCGAACCGTGAAAGGGGTGCCCGGCGTACTGAAGAACCTGGATGGTATCCCCCTGAAACTCGAACTCCAGGACGTGCTTGGGCCCCTCGGCCTGGCGCAGGGTCTCCCTGACCTGCTGCTCGGTCATTCCCGGTTCCAGGTCGTTCCCCAGCCGCTGAACCTGCGCGGCGCAGGCGGACAGCATCATCAGCACCATAAGACACGGCAGAAGAACCGACAGCCGTGACGCTCGACGACGAATATTCATCGGGGAGCCTCCGTGGGAACATCGAATCGACGCTGACGGCCGCTTCGGTTTGGAACGCGCATGGTAACCGCTGGACTCGCCCCTAGCAAGATCGCCCCCCGGCTCACGAGAAGAAAAAATCGGGCAGGCGGCGCAGGATCTCCCCCAGCAGCCAATCGAGGTCGAAAAGCCCCGCCGCCGATCCCATCACGCCCGCCAGCCCCAGGACCACGGCCCCCGCAAACACCAGGAAGAACAGGTACACCACCATCTCCGCGCAGCCGCCCTGCTCACCGTGCCCGGGGCTGGAACCGGGCCGCATGTCGGCCATCGCAACCACCGAACCTCCGTGTGAGCGAAAAAACCCACGCCCGGGGATTCTTCAGGTATGATAGTGGGGTTTACCGAGTCACTCTGGTACTTTTATCGGACGTTTCGCGAATCTCTCAACATGCAACGGGGGATGACGGATGAACCTTCAGGATTTGATCGCCAAGTACGGAAACGGTTCCACGCCGGAGTCGAGGAACTCCCGCGGGAGCCAGAGCCGCCGGTGGAACGACTTCAAACAGGACGTCCACGCCCTGGCCCTGGACGAACTTCAGGAGGCCTTCGTCACGAAGGAGCCCTCCGTGGACCGTCGGAAAATCGTCGGGACCCTCGAGGACATCGTGGATGAACTCACCAGCCGGGACCGGACCTCCTTCACCCGCAAGGAACGCCAGCAGATGATCGACGAGGTGGCCGACGAAGTCCTGGGGCTGGGTCCCCTCGAACCGCTGATCCGCCGTGACGACATCACCGAAATCATGGTGAACGGCCCCGACGACGTCTACGTCGAAAAGGACGGTAAAATCAAACGGACCGGGGTCCAGTTCCGGGACGAGGATCAGCTGATGACCGTCATCCGGCGGATCGTCGAACCCCTCGGACGCCGCATCGACGCCAACCAGCCCTACGTGGACGCCCGCCTCAGGGACGGTTCACGGGTCAACGTCATCATCCCTCCCCTGATCATGCAGGGGCCCACCCTCACCATCCGGAAGTTTCGGAAGGAACCCTACCGGATGACGGATTTGATCGACATGGGAACCCTGAGCCGGACGATGGCCCGGTTCCTGGAAGCCTGCGTGAAAGCGGAGCTGAACATCCTGATCTCAGGGGGAACCGGCTCCGGCAAGACGACCACCCTGAACTGCCTTTCCGGGTTCATCCCCGAGGACGACCGCATCATCACGATCGAGAACGCGATTGAACTTCAGCTCCAGCAGCCCCACGTTCTCCAGTGTGAAACCCGCGATGCCAACGTGGAGGGTCGGGGACGGATCACGATGCAGGAGCTGTTGATCAACTCGCTCAGGATGCGCCCGGATCGCATTATCGTCGGGGAGTGCCGGGGTGGGGAGGCCATGGACATGCTTCAGGCGATGAACACCGGACACGACGGATCGATGACGACCGTCCACGCCAACACGCCGCGGGATGCCCTGGCCCGGCTGTCCACCCTGTGTCTGATGGCGGGGATGGAACTGCCGGAACGGGCCATTCGCGGGCAGATCGCCTCGGCGATCGACATCGTCATTCAGCAGACTCGGATGGCGGACGGAAGCCGGCGAATCACGGACATTATCGAGCTTCAGGGCCTCGAGGGGGATCAGTTCATCCTCTCCGAGCTGTTCGAGTTCGAGCGGAAGGGCATCGAGGACGAGAAAATCGTCGGCTCCCACCGGGCCACCGGCGTCGTCCCCCTCTGCGCGAGCGAATTCAAACCGCTCGGGATCGATATCCCCGAGGACCTCTTCCGGAACGACACCCCGGCGGTCAAGTAGCGGTCGATCAGGCGTCCAGCTGAACGTTCACGAGGGCCCAGGTTCGATCCCTCTCCCGGTAGCGGGTCATGCAGACGTAGGACACCCGTTCGGTGGCCTCCTCTTCGGTGGCCTCCTCCCGGTCCAGGTTCACGGCCGCGCTGACGTGGTACAGTCCCGTGTCCAGCCGACGTGTCACCTTCCCCGGGTCCTCCTCCGGCCAGCTCGGTCGGGCGCCGGGGGACACCTGGTCCTCCACGAATCCCCGGCAGGCCTCCAGGGCTCCCCGCCGCAGGCGCTGTTCGAGGGGGATCTTCGGGACGGTCTCCTCGGCCTGACGGGTACGCTGGCCCATCATGTAATAAAGGCTTCCCCCCAGGAAAACCACACCGACCAGCAGGAGAAAAATGCCGCATCCGAGTCGCTCGGCTTCCGGACTCAGACCCCAGCCGAGCTTCTCACCGCACTGGGAGCAGCGGCGGTTCGAACCCGACACGGTCGCACCGCACGACGGACACTCCATGACAACCTCAGCCTCCATCCGCGGATCCCGGCTCCGACGGGACCCGCTCGGTGAGATGACGACCGCTCCTTGACACTTCGCGTTCACCCAAGCCATCTTACAGCACATCCTCGAGAGAACACGAACCGTTCGTACGCGGGGTCCGCGTCCACCGGCCCCACCGCCCGGGAACGGGATCCGTTCGCCGCCCCCGGAGCGCTCGATTGACCCTCCGCCACCGAGGACACCATGGAGAATCCGAACCCCGATCGGATGAGCCGAGGAACCCTCGCCGCCTTCGCCGGACCCGCCGCGCCCATCGCGGCCATGGGGCTTCCCCTCTTCGTCTACCTCCCGCCCTTCTACGCCAAGGAGATCGGTCTCGGCCTGGGGGTGGTGGGCACCGTTTTCATGATCAGCCGTTTCTGGGACGTCCTGACCGATCTCGTTCTCGGGGTCCTCTCGGACCGGTTCGAATCCCGGCTCGGACGGCGGCGCCACTGGATCATCCTCGCCGTCCCCATCATCCTCCTCGCCGTGTATCAGATTTTCATGCCCCCCGGCTTCGTCCCCGGACCCGTGGGGGCCGGTTACCTCCTCGTCTGGCTCGTGGTCCTCTACGTCGGCTGGACCCTGATCACGATTTCCCACGTGGCCTGGGGGGCGGAACTGTCCCCCGACTACGACGAGCGATCCCGGGTGCAGGGCTGGCGTCAGGGGACGCTCATCGCCGGCATGATCACGGTGCTGATCCTGCCGGCCATCATCGAGGCAATCGGGTCCGGCGACGTGGCCCGCGAACGGGTGGCCGCGATGGGATGGTACGTCCTCGTCCTGCTCCCCCTCACGGTCGGGGCCGCGGTCTACTGGGTGCCGGAACGTCCCCAGCCCGAGAAGGAGGGATCGCCGGGCTGGCGGGAGGCGGTCTCGACGATTCTCGACAACGAGGGGCTTCTGCGGATCCTTGGGGGCGATCTCGCCGGGGGTCTGGCGATGGGCTTCGTTTCGGTGATGTTCATGTTCCTGGCCGAGGACGTGCTGGAGCTGGACGCCTGGGCCAGCGCGATGCTGCTCGTCTATTTCACGGCCGGCCTGTCCTTCATCCCGGCGATTCTACGAATCAGCTACCGGCTGGGAAAACATCGGACCGTCGCCTACGTGGCCCTCATCAAGGCGGCCTCCCTGCCGGTCCTTCTGGTGCTGCCGGAGCGCCGGGTCATCCTCACCTTCGTATGCTGGGGGATCTACGGACTCACCATGGGTGCGATCCCGTTTTTGATCCGATCGATGATGGCCGACGTGGTCGACGACGACAACCTCCGGTCCGGCTCGGCACGCACGGGGTCCCTGTACTCGACCCTCACCATGACCAACAAAATCGGCCGAGCCCTCTCGGTGGGCATCGCGTACTGGGCCCTAGACGTGATTGGCTTCACACCCGGCGGTCCGAACGACCCGACGACCCTCTTCAACTTCCGCCTGCTTTACGTCGTCCCCCCCGTCCTTCTCAACCTCGCTCTCGCGGCCGTGGTCTGGAATTTCCCCATCGACCTCGAGCGACAAAAACAGCTTCGCCGGGCCCTCCGGAAACGGGGCCAAAACGGCGACACGAGCGACTCCGAAACCGCCGACGACCGAAAAAAATCCCCTGACCGGGAGGGTTCGGGTCTGTAAACTTGTCCGACTGGTCGATGCCCGTGAACCATCCTTCACCGTCTGGAGGTTTTTCGTTCCTTGAGTACCGTCAACCGTCTCACGGCCGCGTTCGGGCTGGCCCTCGTTCTGCTGACCGGCGGCCAGCCCCTCGATTTCGCCCGGGCCGAACGCCCCTCGTCCGAGGCCGACCGTGCCCCACGGACCAGGATGGATTCACCGCGTGAGCCCACGCGGTCGCTGCATCTGGCGCAGGCCGAGCCCGCCGAGGAACCGCCCCGCGATCCGTTCGCGGAGGACCCATTTGCCTCGGAGGATACCGGCGAGGCCGAGCCCGCCCCGATCCCGGATCCGCTCGAGCCCTGGAACCGCGGCATGTTCTGGGTGAACGACCGCCTGTATCTGTACGGGCTGGAACCCACGGCCCGGGGCTACCGCACCGTGGTACCCCGGCCGGTCAGGACCTCCCTGCGGAACGCCTTCAACAACCTGGGTGAACCCACCCACTTCCTGAACGCCCTGCTGCAGGGACGCCCCTCGGACGCCGGACGGGCGATCGGACGACTGGTCATCAACTCGACGATGGGGATCGGCGGCCTCTTCGACCCGGCCGGATGGTACCTGGAACCGGTCGACCGGGGCTTCGACCAGACCTTCTCAAAATGGGGGATTTCCCCCGGGTTCTACGTGGTCTGGCCCCTTCTCGGCCCGTCCACCGCGCGGGGCACCGTGGCCTACACGGCGGGTGTGTACACTGATCCACTGACGTACGTCGAGGGGGAGGATGACCTCGCGGTCACGACCGGGCTGTTCGTGCTTCGAACGGTCAACGACTACTCGTTCAGAATCGGGGAGTACGGGTCGATGAAACAGCACGCCCTGGATCCCTACATCTCCCTGAAGAACCTCTACGAACAGCAGCTTCGCAAGCGGCGTCGCGAGTAGCCCCGCCGGCTAACCCGGGTCCTCCGAGACATCCCCCACGATGCCACGGAACTCCTCCTCGGGGAACGCTCTCAGGGTTTCCGTCTCCAGAACCCACTCGCGCCCCCCCTTCAGGATCGTTCGGGCCACGGTCGCGTCGTCCGGGGTGCTCGCGACGATGACACCGTCGTATTGCCCGAGGGTCAGGTAGACCTTCTCCAGATCCACCCCCTCCTCGGACAGCACCGAACGGGGTTTCCTCAGGCGGTCCGGAGCTTCCTCGATGGTGTTCAGGGCGTCCGGCGTAAGACGAACCAGAACCACGTAACAGGCCAGGTCAGCCACACCCCCTCCCTTAGAAAATCCGAACGCTAATCCACCAGCACCGACCGATCCGGGGGTTCTACGGTCACCCACTCGAAGGCGGATGCCGTCCGCGAGCGGAGCCGCCGGGGGCCTTCGTCCCCCTCACGAAACGTCAGCTCGAGTGAGGCCAGCTTGCTGTTGGAACACCACCGGTGGGAACCGTCGGTGTCCGTGTATTCCACCAGCGCCGTCTCCCCGGGGGCGCGCACCTCCCCCTCCAGGGTCCGACGGCCGGATCCCACCGTGAAGGACCAGCCCTCGGGCCCCAGCCGGTTCTCCGCGCCGAACAGGGTGCCCGGCGGTCGAAACACGTGCCGCTGCTCCGGGAGGTCCAGGATGTACCAGGCCACCGGGGAAACGGGCCCGGCGATCCCCCCGAGCTCGATCGCGAGGGCCTCGAACGTGGCGTCGTGCTCCTCGAAGTCGTTGCAGTGAATCCATCCCCAGGCTCGACCCGACATCGACGTTCCGTAAATATGCCCGACCATCCCGGGCTCGTTCTCCAGCTCGAAGCTCTCCCCGCCGGCCCTGACGGCGCCGCTCACCCGCAGGTCCGGAAGGCAGCTGTCGTAGTTGCCCCCGAGCAGTCCGAAACGTTCCATCCACCGCGGTGCGTAGAGGAACCCCTCCCGGCGCGGGGTCCACGCCAGGTCCCACTCGAGGCCTCCGCAGGTGCCCCGGCACCCCGAGCCCGTCAGGACCTGATCGTCCAGTCGGTAGACGGTCTCCCCCGTATCCGGGAGCCCCAGTGCATCCAGGCGGCCGACGGTTCGATCCCCCTCGATGCCGCCGTCGGCGAACAGGATGGCCCAGCTGGCCGCTTCCCTGACCCGCCCGTCCAGCAGCGTGTACCGGAACCAGAAGGCACGGTCCGGACCAAAATTCACCTTTCCGTACCAGACCTCGTAAAACGGCGCCTCACCGTCGTATCGGGCATGCAGGTCGCGAGCCATCCCGGCGGTACCTCCCTTGATCGTCGTCGAATCAACACGTGAGCCCGCAGGCTCCCGTCCGTCCGGGCACGGACCCTGAAACGGATGTTCCATGATAACGCCGTGAGGCGCCTATTGTATCCTGACGGTAACCTCGATGGTGAATCTCAGCATGGAAGCGGGCCGTCCCGAGGGAGGAACGGGAGCCGTGAGTTTCGTGGGCCGTCTGTCCACGCTGATCCGGGAACGACGCGTGGGTTTCAGGATGACGGAAACAATGCGGGGCACCCACCGCTTCGAACCCGGATGGGGTCCCCCGGGAACGCACCCCATGTCTTTCGCCGCCCGATGGGGATCCCGACACCTTTTCTCCGAATGGCTGAACCCGTTCTCCGAACGGTACATGACCGGGCGAATGAGCGGCACGGTGACGATCGGGGAGCTGTGCGACGGGGTCACCTTCGAGGGAAGCATTCGGCTTCGCTACTTCCGGGAGGCAAAAATCATCTACCGGTTCCAATTTCACCATGAGGGCCTCACCCACCGTTTCAGCGGCGAAAAACGGAACCTGCGTCCATGGAACCTGCTGCGCACGCACACCACCCTCCACGGGCGGCTCACCCGTGAGGACGCGGAGGGCCCAATCTCCCGGTCGACGCTTCACTTTCGCTGGTCGAGCCTCCCGGCCATGCTCGGGAGTTTTCGGTTTGCCTGAACGGCCGTCTCCGGCCCCGCCGCCGGCAACCGTCGGCCTGTCCTTCCTCCTGGTTCTGACGATCGCGTCGTTCGGCCCCGCCTCGGCCGGCGGCCCGGACACGCCGGCCCGGATCACGTCCTTCGCGGGGGTGCCCTGGGGAGCCTCGGAGGACACCGTGGTCCTCCATCACGGCCATCCTCGCTTCGAATCCCTGATCGGCGGGGCCCCCGGACTCGAGCTGGCAGTGCGCCCGGAGTCGATGGAGGGAGGCAAACGCATGATCTACCTCAACCTCCCCCCCTACCGGGACGCGATCACGACGGCGTTCTACGTGCACCCGAGCCGGGGCCTGTTCAAGGGGGTTACGCGCTTTGAACCCTCCGGGCCCGACCGCTGCCGGGAGACCTACCGGGCCGTCAAAGAGCGGGTGAGGACCTGGCTCGAGGCTCCTGGGGCCCGGGAGAGCGGCCGGGATCCCCCGGACCATCTCTCGTTCTGCGGCGCCGTGCGCATCGGCGCCGCCTTCCGGGTGACGGACTGGGTGGACCCGGGGTCACCGGCCCGGGTACGGGTGGCGCTCAAGCGGGGTTCGTCGGACGTCTGGCTGGAGGTGTTCAGCCCGGACTGGGTGCGGCGCGTGAAAAGGCTCAACCGTTTCCGAACGCTCATGATCCTGCATCGCCAGGGGCGCAGGCTGGACCCGTGAAGCGGTCGGGATGGTTCGTGCTGACGTGGTTCAGCCCGGGTCGGGCCGCCTTGATTCGGTCCGGTGAACCGTTAGAGGTACCAGAGGTAGTAGACCAGGCCGGCGAGCGTGGGCAGGGTGAGGACCCCGAACACCAGGATCATCGACAGGGCAATTTCGCCGGTCGTGTAGTGCCGCGCTTCGTCGGTTTCGGAACTCATAGTTCGCCTCCTCCCGTGGGGTGAGCACTGGTTGACGTCACGGCCTCCGGGCCGGTGTCCGATCCCTTCGGATGGTCATAAAATCGGGATGAAGAGCGTTGATGAATCGGCCGGAGATTGTTGTATGGTATGGTCCATTTCGCTGCGAGGAAAGTGCGAGTTCACCTTCCCTGGAGGCGTTCTCGATGACGTGGCTGTTTCGCGGTTCCGCGATCGTGTTCCTTCTGCTGGCGGTCCTCAGCGGAGTGATGGGCATCCGGGAAAGCCACTGGGCCTACCTGGTCGGTTTCGGAACCTTCAGCACCTTCGCCACCTTCCTCTTCATTCTGACGCACCCGGAAGGCCCCGAGCACTAGCCCCCTCTCCCCGGCGTCCGAGGGGGCCGGGCCTCGCCTGCTCGAGCGGGTCCGGCCAGCCGGCGGGCTGGAACGGGAGATCGCCCAGGCTCCGCACCGGGTCCTGGTCCACCGTCACCGGCGAACGATCGTCCACTTTCACGACGCGCTTCCCCTCCTGTTGGCCCCCCAGAACCAGACGGGCCGCGGTGTCCTGGAACCCGAGCGTGATCGATCCCCGGCGAGGGTGTAGGGTCGGCGGCGGCTCGGTGTCGTAAAACGTTTCGGCCCGAAGGTACAGCAGGGAACTGAGCCCCTCCTCCAGCGCGTCGACGCCCGTGTCGTCAAGGGGTTGGGTCCCACCGGCGGTCCCGGCGGCCCAGCCCGTCCGTCCGCCGCGCTCGTAGGTGACTTCTTCGCCGCGAGCCTCCAGCGTCAGACTCGAAACCGATTCCGCACCGTGGGCAAAGAGTTCCCGTCGGCGCACGTCGTCAAGGGTACGGTAAACCTGATCTTCGGCGCTGTCGGGCAACAGGAAGATCGGCCCCTGGCCGGCCTCCCCGTAGCGCACGTAGAAACCCGTCCCGACCGGCGGGCTCCCCCCGAGGTACAGCCGGTGGGTTCGTTTGTCCTGGTCGATTTCCACCCGGCGGGCCTCGGTGTCGAAACCGTAACGCCCCTCGGCCGACGCCGGGAAGCGTTCCCTGGGTTTAACGTCCAGCAGCCGCCGCACCCACCGCCGGACGGCCGACTGGTCGAGCCGGACGGAGCGGGGCCCCGCGACGGACCACGTTCCCCCGGACGTCCGACGCAGCGTGACCTGCGGACGGTCACCCCGGTAGGATCGAAGGGCGGTCACGGTGGAGGGGTCCACCCCCTGAAACACCCAGCGGGGGCCCGCCTCTCCCTCCCCCAGAAACCCCAGCGCGTAATACCCTCCCGCCAGGAAAAGGGCAAGCCCGAGCAGCCCCCAGAGCAGCCAGTCCTCGCTCAGCGATTTCTGCGCTTCCACCA
>CAZEBV010000050.1:0-2349 GCA_964510695.1 uncultured bacterium | reverse complement strand
AGCGGCACCAGGAGCAGCGCCACGACCTGGAGGATGGTGGCCTGGGAGGCGCTGACCTGTACCCGGTTGTAGTCGAGCGGAACGGGGGCGATCCCCAGGGACACCTGACGTTCCAGCATCCAGTTGACCAGGTTCAGGGCCAGGTTACGGTTGCCGGGAGCCTGAACCAGGAGGCGATCCCCGAAGGTCAGGGCGCTGCCGGCGGCCACCAGGCGCCCGCCGGCCTCGCTTGGAACCGAGGCGGCGACCGTGAAGTTCCCCTCCTCGTCGCCGGTCACGGGACTGCACGTGACCTGAAATTCCTCCTCCGGACCCAGGAGAGGTTTCGAGCACGCGTTCGGGCCGGTGGTCAGGATCTTCCGGGGGGTGTCCCCCCTCGTCTCGAGGGGAGCCGCCCGGCCGATCAGCAGGGTCAGCCCCTGGTCCCGAAGCGGCCGCACCGCGGGATGGCCCTCCAGCTTCGGGGTGAACAACAGCGGCCGCATCGGGGGACGACGGTCGCGGGAGGCCAGGATCTGTCGGGACGCCAGGCGCAGCCCGGTCCCCTCCAGCAGGGCGCTGGCACCCTCGGCCGCGGACGGAGAACCCACCACGAGCAGGTTACCTCCGCGCCGGTACCAGCGCCGCAGGCGCTCGACGGCGTCCTCCGAGTAGCCTTCCCGGGGATCGAGGACCACGATCAGATCGCCCGTGTCCGGAAGCGTATCCACGAGCGGGTTGAGGGAGGCCACCGAGTACCCGTCCCCTTCCAGCGCCCCGACCCACTCGGAGGCGGTCCGACCCCGACCGGGCTGACGGTCGTATTCCCCGTGTCCGGTGGAAAAATAGACGGTTCGATCGGTCCCGCGGGTCAGTTTGATCAGGGCCGACGTGACCGCGGACTCCCCGCGGAACTGCCGCTGGCCTCGCCCGGGTCCCCGTCCCCGGCCGCGCCCCTGAAACTCGTAGAGGTCGAACGAATTGATGGTGCTGCTCTTCTCCCCCACCGAAACCACGATGGCGTTGTTCTCACGGATGCCGTACTCGCGGGCTAGGTTGGGGTTGCGGGTGGGGTCCACCTCCCGGAACTCAACCCGGGAACTTCGGTCCTCGTACCGGCGCAGCAGCCGGCGGATCATGCCCGCGTCGGCCGGGCCGGACTGAAGCTGATCGGTGTGGAAGAAGAGCAGGGTCCCGTCCTGACTCAGGTCATCGAGCGTCTCCTGGGTGCGGGGCGAGAGGGTGTAAAGACGGGCCTCGGTCAGATCCCAGCGCCGGTCGTACCGATCGACCACCATGTTCAGCACGACCAGGATGGCGACCACCGCCAGCAATTTGACGGCCGTCCGCAGGTTCTGGATCAGCGGGGACATGCTACCGCGACCAGGTCCGCGTGTTCAGGTACAGCATCGCGGCGTACAGGAACAACACCGTTCCCGAGAGGAAGAAGATCGCGTCACTGAGCACCACGACCCCCTGCTGAAAATTCTCCAGTCGGGGGGCCAGGTCCAGGCTGTTAACCACGGGCCCCATCGAAGGGGGGAGCATGCCCTCAAGGAGCGAGAGAACCCAGAGCAAAAGAAGCACACAAAACGTGGAGACCGCGGCGATGATCTGGTTCTCGGTGAGACAGGAACAGAACAGACCCAGGGCGAGGAAACTGCCACCCGCCAGCCAGAGGCCCAGGAACTGGGTCAACAGAATCATCCAGTCGGGGTCCCCCACGGCCATCAAAAACAGCGGGAACTCCAGCAGAAACAGCAGCGCCACGCCGTAGACGGCGAGCACGGCGAGGTACTTCCCCAGCACGAACTCGGAGGAGCGCACCGGGCTGGTGAAGATCACCTCGAGCGTACCCCCGGTGTACTCGCGGGTGATCAGGCCCATCGTCAGAAGCGGAACCAGAAACATGAAGACAAAAAGGATCACGTAGAGGTTCAGCTCGGCCCGTCCGGAGCGCGCGATGGTTCCGGCGTTGAAGTAGCCGGTCAGCAGGAGGAAAACCGCCAGGAACCCGTAGACGATCGGAGAGGTAAAGTAGCTCCCGAACTCCCGCAGGGCGACGGCCCAGACCTTACGAGGATCCATCGGCCGCCTCCGACTCCGGGGCACCGTCCTGTCCGGTTCGGGTTTCGGTGGTCAGCTCCAGGAAAATCTCCTCCAGGTCCAGCTCCGTGCGAGTGAGCTGAAGGATGGGAACCTCCTCGTCCCGACAGAGGTCAAAAAGCTCCCGTCGAGCCCGGTTCTCACCGGTGGTAAACACGACGCTGAAGCGGTTGTCGTCGATCACGTCGGCCGTCTCGACCCGCTCGAGGGACCGCAGACGCGCGAGCCAGTCCCCGGGGGGATCACCCACCTCGAGTTCCCAGG
>CAZEBV010000049.1:10583-13096 GCA_964510695.1 uncultured bacterium | reverse complement strand
TGGAGGAGAAGACCCTCAACACGGTCTGCGAGGAGGCGAGCTGTCCCAACCTCGGGGAGTGCTGGGGACGGGGAACCGCCACCTTCATGATCCTGGGGGATACGTGCACCCGGGCCTGCGGGTTCTGTGACGTCAAGACCGGGAACGACCTCGACGTGGACGCCATGGAACCGCTTCGGGTGGCGAGGGCCGTCCAGCAGATGGAGCTGGACCATACCGTCGTGACCTCCGTGAACCGGGACGACCTGCCGGACGGCGGGGCCTCGATCTGGGCGAAGACCATTCGCGGCATCCGACAGCTGAACCCCGATACGTCGATCGAGGTGCTCATTCCCGACCTGATGGGCGACTGGGACGCCCTGGACGTCATCCTCGAGGCCGACCCCGACATCCTGAACCACAACGTCGAGACCGTCCCCCGCCTGTATCCGACCGTGCGCCCCAAAGCCCGCTACGAACGGTCGCTGCGTCTGCTCGAACGGTCCGCCCGCCGGGGGTTCCCCACCAAATCGGGGCTGATGCTGGGGCTCGGCGAACGAAACGACGAAGTGAGGCGCACGCTGAGGGACCTCCACGACCGCGGCGTGCGCATCGTCACGCTGGGGCAGTATCTGCGCCCGTCCGAGGGCCACCTTCCCGTCGACCGCTGGGTGCACCCCGAGGAGTTCGCCCGCTGGGAGGACCGGGCCGGGTCGATGGGCTTCGATCACGTCGAGTCGGGGCCGCTGGTGCGCTCCTCCTACCACGCCGACGAACAGGTCCCCGAACCCTCCGTGCCCGTCGGGTAACCGAGTCCCCCACACGCCGAAGGTCGTGCCCGTCTCCCCCACACAACCGTCCCGATGAGCGTCCTGGACTGGCTGGTCATCGCGGTCTACGTGGCCGTGGTGATCGGGATCGGCGTCGCCCTCAGCCAGTTTCAGGACACCCTCTCCGATTACTATCTCGCCGGAAACCGAATGCGCTGGTGGCAGTCGGGCGTTTCCACGATGGCCACCCAGCTCAGCGCCATCAGCTTCGTCTCCATCCCCGCCTTCGTGGCGCTGGAGGACCACGGCGGCATGAAGTGGATGGCGATGGAGTTCGCCCTGCCGCTGGCCCTGATCGTGGTCATGGCCGTCATCGTGCCCGTCTTCCACCGGGAGCATTTCATCAGCATCTACGAGTACCTCGAGGAGCGCTTCGACGAGGGCACCCGGGCGCTGGTGAGTTTTTTGTTCCTTCTCAGCCGGGGGCTGGCCACCGGGATCGTGGTCCTCGAGGGAGCCGTGGTGCTGTCCGCCGCGCTGGGCATCGGCACCGTCCCCTGCATCATTCTGGTGGGCGTCATCACGATCCTCTACGACGTGCTGGGGGGGATCGGGGTGGTGGTGCTCAGCGACGTGCTGCAGATGGCCATCATCGCGACCGCGATCGTCCTCTGCGGGGGCGTCGCGCTGATGCACGTCGGGCCCCGGGAGGCCATCGACAGCTACGAGGCGGCCCGCTTCCAGATTTTCCACGGCGGCCTGGGGCTGGGCGGGGAGCCCTTTTCGTTTTTGCCGGTCTTCCTGGGGGGGCTGTTCCTCTACATGGCCTACTACGGCTGCGACCAGAGCCAGGTGCAGCGCGAGTTGACCGTGGAGGACGAAAACGCCGTCCGCAAATCGCTTCTGGTCAACGTTTTCGGACGGTTTCCGCTGGTCGTGCTTTACTGTTTCGTGGGAGTGCTCGTGGGTGCCCTGATGGTCCAGCCGGAGGGGCTCGAGGTCGTGGCGGATGCCACGGGGCGCTCGGTGGAAAAACTTCAGTCGGTGCTTGAGCATCGGGCGGACCGGATGCTGCCGCTGTTCATCGTGGGGTATCTTCCCCACGGGCTGATCGGGTTCGTGTTCGCCGGGGTGCTCTCGGCCCTGTTCTCGAGCCTCGATTCGGCCATCAACTCCCTGAGCGCTTCGACCTTCCGCGACTTCTATCAGCCCTACCTGACCGGGGAGGACGCCGGGGGCGAGGCCCACGACGTCTGGGTTTCCCGCGTGATCACGGTTCTCTGGGGCGTGTTCTGCGTCGGGGCGGCCATCTACTTCCAGCAGGTCGACCGGACGCTCGTGGAGATGATCAACCAGGTGGGCAACCTTTTTTACGGGCCCATTCTGGCGGCCTTCCTGCTGGGCATGTCCACCGTCTGGGCGGAGGCGAGGGGGACGAGGCTGGGGGTGCTGGCGGGGATCCTTCTGAACGTGGCCCTGTGGCGGTTGACGCCGGTCTCCTGGCTCTGGTGGGGTCTGACGGGATTCACGGCCGCCGCCGCGGTTGCGGTTATCTCGGCCGGCCTGCGCGGTCGACTGGCCGGGGTGGCTCCCCTTCGGTTCCCGGCCTCGAGTCCCACCCTCGAGGGCGGGGTGCCGTGGTCCTGGGTCTACGCGGGCTGCGTGGGGTACACGTTCGTGATCCTGGGTGTTTCCTTCTGGATCCAGACCCTGGCGTAGGGGCCTTGAGTCCCCCGCGCCCACGTCTTACCCTTCCGTACTCCT
>CAZEBV010000049.1:0-10573 GCA_964510695.1 uncultured bacterium | reverse complement strand
AGCCGGGACGGAATTTACCAACGGAAGGGAGCGATTGGCCGTGCGAAGCCTGCGTCTGACTGCAGCGATGGCACTGGTGGCCCTGTTCGTGATCGTGGGAGGATGTGCCAAGCATTACGGCAAGGATCGACTCTACGAAAAGGATCATCCCCGTAAGAATCAGGCGGTGGCGGTGATTCAGCCCACGGCGGGGAACTCGGTGCGGGGTGTGGTCACCTTCACCCGGACGGAGTCCGGCGTCCGGGTGCAGGCACGGGTTCGGGGCCTGAAGCCCGGGGCCAGGCACGGGTTTCACCTGCATCGGTTCGGCGACGCCCGTTCCCCGGACGGCACCAGCGCCGGCGGACACTACGATCCCGAGGGCACGAACCACCACGATCGGCCCAACGCGGACGAACCGCACCACGCCGGGGACCTGGGCAACCTGACGGCCAGCGACACCGGCCTGGCCACCTACGACCGGGTGATCGAAAACATTTCCGTCGTGGGCCACGACAACCCCGTCGTCGGCCGGGGGGTCATCGTGCACGCCAAACCCGACGACTTCGGACAGCCCACCGGGAACGCGGGCGCGAGGATCGGCATCGGGGTCATCGGAACCGCCAACCCCGAGCGGTAAGCCTCCGAGCGGGACGCTACGGGACGTCGTCGGGCCGCGTCTGCTCCCGCACCCACGCCTCGTAGTCGGGGTCCGCGTCCCGGACCTCCACGGCCAGGATCTCGGGGCAGTCGTAGGGATGATGCTCCCGAAGCGTCTGCATCGCCGCCTCGAGGCGGCTTCGGTGGGTCTTGACGCACACAGCGTGCTCGGCGGTCTCCTCGGGGGAACCCTCCCAGCGGTAGAAGGAGGCCACCGCTTCCTCCCCGACGCTGACGCAGGCCGCCAGGTGTTCTTCCACCAGCCGCCGAGCCAGTCGATACCCCTGTTCGGCGTCCTTTACGGTGGTGTGGATCAGCCGAAGGTCCGCGGCGGCCACGGTTAGAAGTTCGGGAGCTTGCTGTAAGCGGGTTCGCCGGTCTGAAGGTACCGCAGCCGCTTGCGGGCCAGGACCTCGACCATGCTCGACTCCCCCTCCTCCAGCCGGAGGACCTGCATCAGGTGACGCCGGGCGGTTTCGTGGTCCCCCGTCACGTGCAGCGCGAACCCCAGGTCGTAGTGACGGCGCGGATCGCCGGGCCGCTTTTTGACCCGGCGGCGAAACCGTTCCAGGAGTTCCTCCGACTGTTGGAGGTCCGGATCGAGCCGAAGCGCCCGCAGGTACTGTTCGCTGCTCAGGACCTCCAGGCCCATGCGGCCGTACACTCGACCGAGGTGGTAGTGGATCCGGGGGCTGTCCGGGTCGATGCGAAGCGCGTCGCGCAGGGTTCGTTCGGCGTACACCAGCGCATCCGGTCCGCTCGTCAGACCGGCCAATCGCCGGTAATGCATCGTCACCCGGGTCATGGCATCGGGCAGGTCGTTGATGGCCCGAAAGAGGGACGGAGGCAGCCGGAGGGACTCGCCGCGGTAGGGGGTATCGGCCAGCAGGTTCTCGACCTCCCGAACGGTCCGGCGAAGCCTGTCCCCCGCCGTCCGAAACCGCTCACGGACGCCGCCCATGGGGGCGTCCGGCTGGACCGTTCGGGCCAGGGTTTCGGCCCGGTTCAGGTGACGCAGCGTCCGGGTGAGGGCCGCCGGAAGTCGGTTCAGGAACCGCCGGATCTCCTCCCGTCGTTCCTCCTTTCGACGCCGCGCCCAGTCCGCCACCTCGGGGGGCAGGTTTGACCGCCAGCCCTCCGGGGGATCGTAGTGGGCCGTGTGGTCGAGGTAGCGTTCCCGGAGCCGGCGCCGGAACTGCCGAGGGTAGCTGTCCCGGTTGAGGGCCCCGAGGATCCACTCGCGGGCGTCCTCGGTCTCCACCACCATCTCCTGAAGTTCAAGCGTGTCCAGCGTGGGGGAGCGGGGAAGGGTGTCCACCCGGTTCAGGACCGTCCTCGCCTCGGTGATCTTGCGCTGGGCCCGATTCTGCATGCTCAGGTTGAACCAGAGGAGGCTCAGCAGGATCAGACCGAGGATCAGGGCGAAGGCGCCCAGCAGCCAGCGAGCGTCCAGCGAGAACAGCCGCCGGTAATCCTCCGGGGTCAAATCGCCGGATCCGTCCGATGGGTTCATCCGGGGCGGCCTCCTTCGTGGAGGGGTTCGGCGGTCGAGGCGGTGGGCACGACCGTTATCCGCCGCAGCAGTACTTGTATTTTTTGCCGCTTCCGCAGGGACAGGGGTCGTTGCGTCCCACGTCCTCCCCCTTCACCACCGGATCCGGGCCGCCTTCGGACTGCGCTCCCACCGCCTGTGCCTTCTCCGGGGACCGGGCGGTTTCCTCGGACCCCACCAGGTCGGCCATGTCCATGGCCTCGTCGTGCTGGTACTCGGCGTCCTCCAGGCCCATGGTCGTGGGGGCCGCGGATTCGGTGACCGTCTCGACCTGGAACAGAAACCCCAGCAGTTCCTCCCGAATCCGCCGCTGGAGTTCCTCGAACATCCCGAAACTTTCACGTTTGTACTCGACCAGCGGATCGCGCTGAGCCATGCCCTCAAGCTGGATTCCCTGCTTGAGGCTGTCGAGGTTGTAGAGGTGTTCCTTCCAGTGGCTGTCGATGGTCTGCAAAAGCAGCTGGGACTCCACGTCCCGCATGATCCATTTGCCCAGCTGTTCCTCCTTGCGGCGGTATTGTTCGAGCAGCGCCTCGTGCAGGGCCTCCTGAAGCGCCTCGGCCCGAAGTTCCCGCCACTCCCGGACGAGGCTCTCCTCGGGCCGCCAGCCCACCAGCGCCTCCACCGCGTCCAGCAGGTCGGTGAGGGGCCAGTCCTCGGCCGGGAGACCCGCCTGCCCGTATTCCTCGACCCACTCCTCTACCTGCGCCTCGAGGAAGTTGAGGATGGTGTCGCTGACGTCGTCCTCCTCCAGCGCCTTGCGGCGCTCCTCGTAGATAATCTCCCGCTGGCGGTCCATCACGTCGTCGTACTCCAGCAGGCGCTTGCGGATCTCGAAGTTGCGTGTTTCCACTTTGGACTGGGCCCGGGCGATCGATTTGCTGATCCACGAGTGTTCGATCCGCTGACCCTCCTCGAGCCCGAGGGACTCGAGCATGCCCGAAATGCGGTCGGACCCGAACAGCTGCATGAGGTCGTCCTCGAGCGAGACGAAGAACCGGCTGGCCCCGGGATCCCCCTGGCGGGCCGTTCGGCCGCGAAGCTGGTTGTCGATTCGCCGTGCCTCGTGTCGCTCGGTGCCCAGGACGTGCAGGCCGCAGAGAGGATCGTGCGGACAGTACGGATCCTCGTCGGGGTCGTCCGCTTCGACCGGGCAGCCCTCCTCGATGACACCCTCCCCCAGAACGATGTCGGTGCCCCGACCGGCCATGTTCGTGGCGATCGTGACCGCGCCGGCCTCCCCGGCGTGGGCGACGATGGCGGCCTCCCGTTCGTGGTGTTTGGCGTTCAGGGTGTTGTGGTCGATGCCCCGGCGTTCCAGCAGACGGCCCAGGCGCTCGCTGTTCTCGATGTCCACCGTGCCCACCAGCACCGGCTGGCCGTGCTCGTGCAGGTGCTCGATTTCGTCCACGACGGCGTCGAATTTCTCGTCCTCGGTCCGGTAAATGGCGTCCTCGTAGTCCACCCGAATGTCGGGTTCGTGGGTGGGAACCACGACCACGTCGAGGTCGTAGATCTCGGCGAATTCCTCGGCCTCGGTGTCCGCGGTTCCGGTCATGCCGGAGAGCACGTCGTACATCCGGAAGAAGTTCTGGATGGTGATGGTGGCCAGCGTCTGGGTCTCCTGCTCGATGGTCACGTCCTCCTTGGCCTCGATGGCCTGGTGGAGGCCTTCCCCGAACCGGCGTCCCGGCTGCAGCCGTCCCGTGAATTCGTCCACGATGATGACCTGGTCGTCCTGAACCACGTACTCGGAGTCCCGCTCGTAGAGTTCGTGGGCCCGGATCGCCTGGTTGATGTGGTGAACCAGCTCCATGTTGGAGGTGTCGAAGAGGTTCTCGACCCCCAGGCGCTGCTCGACGTTGTCCACGCCCTCGTCGGTGAGGCTTACGGTCTTTTTCTTGGGGTCCACCTCGTAGTCGGTCTCGGGATCCAGCCGGGCGACCACGCGGTCGACCTTCCGGTACAGGGAGATCGGCTTGTCCGCCTGTCCACTGATAATCAGGGGCGTTCGCGCCTCGTCGATCAGCACGGAGTCGACCTCGTCGATGATGGCGAAGTAGCGCTCCGGCTGGACCGTGTCCTCCGGCCGGGTGGCCATGTTGTCCCGCAGGTAGTCGAACCCGAACTCGTTGTTCGTTCCGTACGTGATGGGGGCCTCGTAGGCGGGGCGTCGATCCTCCGGGGGCATCCCCTCCTGAATGAGACCGACCTCCATGCCCAGCTTCTCGTAGACCTCACCCATCCAGCGGGCGTCCCGCCGGGCCAGGTAGTCGTTCACGGTGACGAGGTGGGAACCTCGTCCCGTCAGGCCCCGAAGGTAAAGCGGCATCGTGGCGGCGAGGGTCTTGCCCTCCCCGGTCTTCATCTCGGCGATCCGCCCCTCGTGCAGCACGATGCCCCCGAGAACCTGGACGTCGTAGTGGCGCAGTCCCAGGCGGCGGTGGGCCGCCTCGCGAACCACCGAGAAGGCGAGGGGCATCAGAAGCCAGAGGTTTCGTTCCTCGGGGTCCTCGGGCGCCTCCTCCATGAACTGACTCCAGCCCTGTTCGAAGCGTTCCATGAGGTCCTCGAGCGGTTCCTCCCGCCAGGCCGACAGCCGTTCCCGGTAGTCCTCGGTGAGCCCCTCCACGTTGTCCTCGCGGAGGGGCGATTCGATGGCGACCTGGAAGGCGTCTCCCTCGTATTTGGTTGAGAGTTCCCCCCGGTTCTCCCGCAGGCGTTCGCCCAGGGCCTCGGCCCGTTTTTCGGGGTCCAGGGTGCCCAGCCGTTCGTGGGCCTCCCGGAGCAGCTCCCGGTAGAAGTCGCCGCGGTCGGCGGCGGAGGGGGGATCCTCGAGGAACGCCCGGAACACCTCGGTGCGCTCGCGGAGCCACTCGTCGTCCCGATCGTGCACGGCGCGCTCGAAAAGGCCGATAAAATCCACGAGCGGCTCCAGCCGCTTGAGGTCCCGCTCCTGCTTGGTGCCAAACAGCAGCCGGAGGATGAAATCGATGAAAGGAATCCAGTTTTTCATGAGAGGAGGCGGGGCCTCCGGTATCCGCTTCGGGGTTGAAGGAGAGAAAAATGGTACGCCCGGGAGGATTTGAACCCCCGACTTTCGCCTCCGGAGGGCGATGCTCTATCCAGACTGAGCTACGGGCGCTCATCCTGCGAACGGCGATGAGTTTACCATACACCAGCGCGCTTCGACCCGCCGGGGCCGCGGGATGATAACCTGAGGGGTCCGTGCAGCGTCGGTCCACACCGGCGTCGTTTCACCTACGTTCATCCGAGTGACGGGAGGTTGTGCCGTGGTGCTCGAGTTTCGTGCTCCCGGTGAGACCCGGGGTTCCGAAGGGGAGACGGCGGCGTCCGGGGAGGAGGGTTCACGGCTTTCCTCGGCGCTGTCGAGCTTCAGTCAGGGCGTGCGAAGCATCTGGTCCGGGTTTGGCCGTGAGGCCCTGGACGACCTCGAGGCCGCCCTGCTTCAAAGCGACGTCAACCTCCGCACGGTGGAGAGCCTGCTGGAACCGCTTCGCAGCGAGAGCGTCTCCGACCCCGAGTCCTTCCTCCGTGAACGGATCCACGAGATCTTCCGGGGGGCCGGGGACCCCGCGCTGATCCAAAACCCCGACGGGCCCAGCGTGTATTTTTTCAACGGGGTGAACGGCAGCGGGAAGACCACCTCCATCGCGAAACTGGCCCACCGGCTCCTACCGGAGCACGACGTCCTGCTCGCGGCCGGCGATACCTTCCGGGCCGCCGCCATCGATCAGCTCGAAAGCTGGGGGGACCGGCTCGACGTGGAGGTGATCGCCCACGAGAAGGGGGGCGATCCGTCCGCGGTCGTGTTCGATGCCCTCGAGGCGGCCGTCAGTCGGGAGGCTGACTTTTTGTTCGTCGACACGGCCGGCCGCCTCCACACGCGGGGCGATCTAATGGATCAGCTTCGCAAAATGGTCGACGTGGCCGGCGAACGGCTGCCGGGAGCCCCCCACGAGTCCCTGCTGGTGCTGGACGCCTCGACCGGGCAGAATGGTCTTCGCCAGGTGAAGACCTTCGCCGAACAGCTCCCGGTGACCGGCCTCGTGCTGACCAAACTCGACAGCACGGCACGCGGGGGTGTGACGCTGAGCGTGGCGGACGAACTGGAGGTGCCGGTCAAGCTGGTCGGGACCGGTGAGGAACTGGAGGACCTGGTGCCCTTCGCCCCGGACGTCTTCTGTGATGCTCTCCTCGAGGACGCCTTTTCCACCGCCTCCTCCGGCGGCTGACCTCGCCGGATCAGGACGGCCCTGAACGGATGCCCACCCCGGTCCATCCCCGTTACATGGAGCGGGCTCTCCGGCGGGCTCGTGAGGGACGGGGGACGACGGGGACCAACCCGCTGGTCGGAGCCTGTCTGGTGGGCCCCGGGGGCGTGCTGGCCGAGGCGGCTCACCGCCGGTTCGGAGGACCCCACGCGGAGGCCCACCTTCTTTCGGCCGTGGACGAGATGCCCCCGGACGGCGTGCTTTACGTGACCCTGGAGCCCTGCGTGCACGACGGGAAGACGCCGGCCTGCGTCCCCCGCCTCGTCGAACGGGGGCCCGCCCGGGTGGTCTACGCGCACCGCGATCCCGATCCCCGGGTGGACGGCCGGGGCCTGGAGACCCTCCGGTCGGCCGGGATCCGGGTGGTGGGGCCTTTGCGGCGCCCCGAGTACCGCTGGCTGAACCGGGCCTACTTCCACCGACAGGCCACCGGCCGGCCGTGGGTGGAGTTGAAGCTGGCCACCTCGGCCGACGGGCGAATTGCCCTGTCCTCCGGTGAAAGCCGCTGGATCACCGGGGAGGCCAGCCGGGCCCGCGGTCACCGGCTTCGCAGCCGGGTCGACGCCGTCATGGTGGGGGCGAAAACCCTGCGTCGGGACGACCCGCGGCTGACGGATCGGGTGACCGACCGGACCCATCAGCCGCGGGCGGTGGTCGTGGCCCGCCGGCCGGAGGCACTCCCCGCGGAGGCGCACCTGTTCACGCAGCGGGCGGACGCCACCGTGGTGCTTCTGCCCGAGAATCGACGGGATCGTCTGCCGGCCTGGCTGGCGGAGGGACCCGTGGCCGTTCAGTACGCTCCGACCCGCGACGAGCGGATCCTGTGGCCCGAGGCCCTGAAGGCCCTGACGGAACGGCACGTCGGTCGGCTTCTCGTGGAAGGCGGCGGCTACCTGGCGGGGACCCTGCTGGAGGCGGGGATGGTGAACGAGCTTCATCTTTTTTACAGCGGCCGATTTTTCGGGGACGGGGTGCCCTCCGTGGGTCGGGACCTGCCGGGCGAGGCGGTCTCGGATCGCCCCCGGGCCCGGCTGCTTGAGGTCCGGCGCTTCGGGGAGGACGTCTACGTGCGTCGTCTGTTTTACGATGACCTTGTGAGCCGCGGGGTTCCCGACGGGTTCGTCAGCGGGATCGGCCCCGCCTGGATCGAACGTGACTGAATCCCGGGCGGGGTGGGTTCACCCCGCGAAGGAAGGTTGATCGAACCATGTTCACGGGCATCGTTCGTGCGATCGGGACCATCACCTCGGATGAGGATTTTACGGGTGAGGGGCGTCGGCTCACGGTTCGGGCCGGGGCCCTCTCGGACTGGCGCCTGGAGCTCGGCAGCAGCCTGGCGGTGGACGGCGCCTGCCTGACGGTGACCGAATTCGGGGAGAACGCCGTCACGGTGGAGGTCAGCGGGGAGACCCTCGACCGGACCACCCTCTCGGATCGGCGGTCGGGAGACCGGGTGAACCTGGAGCCGTCGCTGCGTGTCGGGGACGAGGTGGGGGGGCATTTCGTGCTGGGTCACGTCGATACGACCATGCCGGTGAAAGCCCTCGAGGATCGGGGGGAGTTTTACGACCTGGTGGTCGAGGTCCCTCCCGATTACCGACGCTACGTGGCTCCCAAGGGATGCGTGGCCCTTGATGGCATCAGCCTGACGGTCAACGAGGTGACCGAGGACGGGTCGATCCGGGTGCGCATCGTCCCTCACACCTACCGTGAAACGGCGCTTGCGGACCGACGTGCCGGGGACACGATGAACCTGGAAGTTGATGTGATGGCCCGATACCTGTACCATGGATTGGGGCCGCTTTCCGGCGAATCACAGTCCGTCCCTTTCCCCACTGGACCGGACGAACCGTCCGGGGCGGAGGGGAACGACGACCCACGGCCCTGAGCGTCCGCTTCCCTTCGCTTCCGTTCCCCGGAAGCCATCCGTAGACGGACCGACATCACGAGGGGTGATGGTCCATGCCCGACGAGCCGTCGTTTGACACGATCGAGAAGGCCATCGAGGAGATCCGGCAGGGCAACATGGTCGTGGTGGTGGACGACGAGGACCGCGAGAACGAGGGCGACCTCGTGATGGCGGCCGAGGCCGTGACCCCCGAGGCCATCAACTTCATGACCCACGAGGCCCGGGGCATCATCTGTCTTCCGATGCACCCGGAGATGATTGATCGTCTGGGCCTGTCCGACATGGCGGAGGAAAGCGACGAGATGGAGACTGCCTTCACGGTCTCCATCGACGCCCGGGAGGACGTCACGACCGGGACCAGCGCCCACGATCGTGCGAAGACGGTGCAGACGGCGGTCGACCCCTCGTCCGGACCCGGGGACCTTCAGCGGCCCGGGCACGTCTTTCCGCTCCGGGCGGTTCGCGGCGGTGTGCTCAAGCGAGCCGGGCACACGGAGGCCGCGGTGGACCTGGCCCGGCTGGCGGGATACCGGCCCGCCGGGGTGGTCTGTGAGGTGATGAGCCAGGACGGCACGATGGCCCGCCGGCCGGAGCTTGAGACCTTCGCCGAGGAACACGACCTCGCCCTGGTTACGATCGAGGATCTCATTCGTCATCGGCGCCGCACCGATCGTTTGATCGAGCAGGTCGCCGAGACCACGCTGCCCACCCGCTTCGGGGATTTCCGGGCCGTGGCCTACCGCAACGTCATCCACGATCGGGAGCACGTGGCCCTGGTCCGCGGGTCCGTGAAGGACGCGGACGACGTGCTCGTCCGGGTCCATTCCCAGTGTCTGACCGGGGACGTCTTCGGGAGTCAGCGATGTGACTGTCAGGCTCAGCTTCACCGCTCGCTTCAGCTGATCGCGGAGGAGGAACAGGGGGTTCTTCTGTATCTCATCCAGGAGGGACGGGGGATCGGCCTGGCCAACAAGATCAGGGCCTACCACCTTCAGGACAAGGGGCTGGACACCGTCGAGGCCAACCAGGCGCTCGGCTTCGAGGCCGACATGCGGGAGTACGGTATCGGGGCGCAGATCCTTCAGGACCTGGGGCTTAGCACCATTCGACTGCTGACGAACAACCCCAAAAAAATCGTGGGCCTGGACGGCTACGGCCTCGAGGTGACGGAGCAGATTCCCATCGAGGTCTGTCCGAACCAGGAAAACGAGAGATACCTGCGCGCCAAGAAGAACAAACTGGGACACATGCTCGAGCGCTTTCAGGGATGAGGGGCCGGTCCCCGTGCCGGACAACCCCGCCGGGAGGATGAGAGTTCGTGGTTGAACGAAGTGAAGGCGGTTACGTCGGGGAAGGGTACTCCGTGGGGATGCTCCTGGCGGAGTTCAACGACTATGTGACCGATAAACTGAAGGACGGGGCCCTCCGGACGCTGCAGCGCGCCGGCGTTGATTCGGAGGACGTGCACGTCTACCGGGTGCCCGGGGGATTCGAACTTCCCGGCACCGCCCGGCGCGTCTGGGAGAACGAGGATCACGACGGGCTGCTCTGCCTGGGGGCCATCATTCGGGGGGAGACCCCCCATTTCGACCACCTCAGTGCCACGGTGACCCACCACCTCGGCCGGCTTTCGTACGAGGCCGACGTGCCGGTGGTCAACGGGGTGCTCACCACCGACACCGCCGATCAGGCCATCCGGAGGGCCGGCGTCAAAGAAGGCAACCGCGGCGGCGAGGCCGCCCTCACGCTGCTTCAGATGCTGAACCTCTACGACGACGTCTGATCATGTCCCGCCGCCAGAGTCGGGACGAGGTGTTCAAGGCTCTTTACGCTCGGGAGGTCAGCGGTCACTACGAGCCCGAGACGTCCGATTCCTTCGCCGAAACGCTGATCCAGGGGGTTCTCGACCATCAGGATGAGCTCGACGAGACGCTTTCGGGTCACCTGAACGACTGGCGGATCGACCGCATTTACCCGGTGGAGCGTGTGCTTCTTCGGTCGGGCCTCTACGAAATTCACCACATGGACACCAGCAAGGCGGTGGTCATCAACGAGGCCGTGGAACTGGCCAAGCGGTACGGTGACGAGGGCACCGCCTCCTTCGTCAACGGCATCCTTGACAACTTCGAGAAACCCTCCGCGAGCGCCCCGACGGAGTAGTCGAGCCGTGTTCCCCCC
>CAZEBV010000048.1:3079-13198 GCA_964510695.1 uncultured bacterium | reverse complement strand
TCAGGGTGGGTCCCGCAAAACACCTCCGGGAGGCGGTGGGGCTCCTGGAGGGTCGGATCGAGGCCAGCCGCCCGGATTCCCCGGGGGACCCCCCGAACGAGCCTGAGCCCCCTGATTTCGTCGACGTGCGGGGCCAGGAGTCCGCCAAGAAAGGCCTATGCCTCGCGGCGGCCGGGGGACACAACGTACTGATGGTCGGTCCACCGGGGACCGGAAAATCCATGCTGGCTCGACGGGTGCCCGGGATTCTCCCCGGGCTCACCCGGGAGGAAGCCCTTGAAACGACGTCGGTCCACAGCGTCGCCGGGGAACTGATCGACCGGGGTACCCTCGTGGAGACACCGCCGTTCCGGGCTCCCCATCATTCGATTTCGGGGGCCGGGTTGATCGGGGGTGGACAGACCCCGCGGCCCGGCGAAGCCAGCCTGGCCCACAACGGGGTGCTCTTCCTGGACGAGCTGCCGGAGTTTCAGCGATCGATCCTTGAGACCCTCCGTCAGCCTCTGGAAACCGGATCGATTCATCTCTCCCGGGCGAGCGGGTCCCAGACCTTCCCGGCGAGGTTCCTCCTGCTGGGCGCCATGAATCCCTGTCCCTGCGGTTATTTGACCCATCCCGATCGGAACTGCATCTGCCGCCCCAGTCAGATCGATCGCTATCATGGTAAGCTCAGCGGTCCGCTGATGGACCGGATCGACCTGCACCTCTCCGTGGGTCCCGTCCACTACGAGGCCCTGAGCGGGGAAGAGGGTTCCCCGACGGACACCCGGACGCTCCGTGAACGCGTCGCTGCGGCCCGGGACCGACAGGCCCACCGTTACCGTGAGGAGCCCTTCACGGTCAACGCCGGACTCTCGGCGGGGGATCTCGATCGGCACTGTCCCCTCGACGAATCGGCCCATCAGCTCCTTCGGGAGGCCGTGGACCGACGGGGCTACAGCGCGCGAACGGTCCATCGGCTTCGCAAGGTCGGGCGCACCCTGGCCGACCTGGAGGGGAACGGGACGATCGACGATCGACACATGGCCGAGGCGCTTCAGTACCGGGAATACAGCGAGGACCGATGGGTGAGGTGACCTCGTCGTGGTGAAGGGGCCCCAGATCAGTGTGACGGGATCGGCCGACGCGCCGCCGGAGTCGATCCGGGCCGCCCGCCGAGTCGGACGGGCCCTCGGGCAAAACGACGCCGTGCTCGTGTGCGGGGGCGGCGGAGGGGTGATGGAGGCGGCCTGCCGCGGGATCCAGGAAACCGGAGGGACCAGCATCGGGGTTCTCAAAGGCCGTGATCTATCCGCCGGGAACCCCCACCTCGACCTTCGGCTTCCCAGCGGCGTCGGCCATGCGCGCAACCTGACCGTGGCCCTGTCGGGACAGGCCATGATCGCCGTCGACGGTCGGCTGGGCACGCTGACCGAGCTCGCGTTCGCCCTCAAGTTCGATCGTCCGGTCTTCGGCGTGGGGAGCTGGGATCATCCGTCGCTTCCCTTCGACCACGACCTGTCGCCCGACGAGGCCGTGCGCCGGGCCCTGGCCGCCGCCCGGTAGGGCCGGACAGCCTTCCGGGAGTCGTCCTATAATGATGGCTCCCTCATCACGGGCATCGAGGTCGATGGATCACCACCACCACGGGGCGAGTCCCATGGCCGACGCCGAGCGACGGATGAGGCTGCGGATCACCGGGCGCGTGCAGGGGGTTGGATTTCGTAATTTCACGGTTCGCCGGGCGGACCGTCTATCCTCCCTCACCGGATGGGTTCGAAACAACCCGGACGGCTCGGTCACGGTCCTCGCGGAGGCCCCTCCGTCCGAGCTCGAGGCTCTCAAGGACGCGGTGAGGGAGGGTCCCCGAATGGCCCGGGTGGAATCCCTGGAGGAGGAAACAGGGGAAGCAACCGGGGAGTTCGAGACGTTCCGTGTTCGCTACTGATGGGACGGGTCGGTCTGTACCTCTCCGGCTGTGGTTCCCTGGACGGAAGCGACGTCTACCTGGCCGTTCTCAGCCAGCTGCTGCTTGAGGAGACCGGTCACACCTGTCTTCCCCTCGGGCGGGACGTCGAGCAGGGGGGGGTCCGAAACCACCGCCTGGCCGGCCGGGAATCCGATTCACGAAACGCCCTCGACGAGGCCGCCCGTATCGTGCGGGGCGACGTTCGTGACTGTCGGGACGTCGACGCCGAGACGCTCGACGCGGCCGTGCTGGTTGGCGGCGGGGGAGCCCTGTCCACCTGGACGGATTACCACGAGCGCGGTTCCGACCTTCGCGTGACCGAACGGCTGAAGTTTCATCTCCTGGGGCTTTACCGGGCTCGACGTCCCATCCTCTGTCTCGACAGCGCCGTCCTGCCGGCGGCCTTCGTGCTGAGGGAGCCCGCCGAGGGACTCACCCTGAATCCGGGAAACGGTCCAGGGGCCGACCTCATCGCCTCCTGGAACGTCACCCTTTCCGACCGAGTTCCCTGCTGGGACGACGCCAACCGCGTGGGAACGCTTCCGGATCTTCTGGGGGTAAACGAGCTGCCGGTCCTTCGTGATCGTCTTCACGAACTTTTCGTCCGGGCGGGGTTGGACGAGTTGCCGGGATAGCGCCGTTCGGACGTCAGCGTGACAGCAGCTCCTCCAGGGACCGGATCCGTTCGTAGAGTTCCGGCCGTTTGAGTCGATACAGGGATCGACGACCGTCCCGGCGCGACTGCACGAGGTCGATTTTCTTGAGCTTGCCGAGGTGGTTGGACACGCTGCTGAGGGACGGTTCCATCCGATCGGCCAGGACGCGGGAGGCGACGGGCCCTTCCTCGGCCACTCGAATCAGCAGGCGGTACCGGTGTGGGTTGGACAGGACCTTCATCAGCCGGACGGTCCGGTACTGTTTCTCTTCCACGTCGTTCACCCCCTTCCACCTTCCCCCCCCCTTCGAAATTTTAAAATTTCGAAAGAGGGTGGGGACCAGCGGGGCGGCTGCCGCCCAGGAGAACGGTTCCGTGAACTCTCTCCGTATCATACCCGCCGTATCCACCACGGCCATACCTTCGGGGAAGAGGGGGTGTCCCGGCATGTCGGTTCCGTCGGGCGGGTGACGTCATCCACGGATTCCGACTGTGGTGTGCGGGAGGGGCCGGGGGGCGGCGAGCGGGACGAACAGGCGGGACCCGGATGCGGCGGGAACGTGCCTCCCGGACGTTACGCCTCGGACCAGGTGACCTGGCCGTTCGTGCTCGACCGGAGGGCGGTCTCCACGTCCCCGGGGGGCATCGGCCGAGCGTAGTAAAAACCCTGCGCGATGGGACATCCCCAGGACTGCAGCATCTCGTGTTCCTCGGGGCGTTCCACCCCTTCGGCGATTACGTCGAGGTCGATTCGACGTGCGAACTCCACGATGCCGCGGGTCAGGTCGCGCTGCTGGGGCTCCTCACACATGCCGCTGACGAAGGAGTAATCGATCTTCAGGAAGTCGATGGGCCAGCGCGACAGGCGCGCGATCGAGGAGTATCCCGTGCCGAAGTCGTCCACGCAGAGCCTGAGCCCCAGGGAGCTGAGGCGCTCCATGCGGGAGTCCATGAAGTCGATGTTGCGTCCCACGGTGCTCTCGGTGAACTCCAGGTTGAGCCGCTCCCGGGGCAGGTTCACGTCCTGCAGCACGGACTGGATCTGGTCGAGGAAATCAGGCTCGGAGAGTTCCCGGGGGGAGTGGTTGACGTTCACGAAGACGTCCTCGTCGATCAGGCCGTCGTGCCGCCACCGGTTGAGCCGGGTGGTGGCCTGACGGAGGACCCAGCGTCCCAGCGGAACGATCAGCCCAGATCGTTCCGCCTCGGGGATGAAATCGGCCGGGGCCTTGAACCCTTCCTCCGGGTGGTGCCACCGGATCAGCGCCTCGAATCCCTCGAGCGTCCCGTCGTCCATCGAGACGATGGGTTGATAGTGCAGCTCGAACTGCTCGTTCTCGAGGGCCTCCCGCAGGTCGATCCCGAGACGGAACTGTTTGAGCATCCGGTCGTGCATCGATTCGGTGAAGAACTCGAAGTCGGTGCCCTTGTGTTTGGCCCGATACATGGCCGTGTCCGCGTCGCGGATCATGGTGTCGGGGTCCTCGTAATCCGGCGAGCTGAGGACGATGCCCGCGGTGGCGTCCAGTTTGACCTTCCGTCCTTCGACCACGATCGGTTCACGGATTTTTCGCAGCAGGCGTCGGGTGATCTTCTCGGCGTCGTGGAGGTCGTGGGTGTCCCTCAGAAGGAGGATGAACTCGTCCCCGCCGAAACGGGCGGCGGTGTCCCGGGTGGCCGTGTCGCCGGGACGCACGCTCTCGTCCAGCCGTCGAGCGATTTCCTGGAGAATGCGGTCCCCTTCCGCGTGGCCGAGGCTGTCGTTCACCCGGCGAAACTGGTCGATGTCCAGAAACATCAGGGTGAAACCCTGCTCCGGGTCCCGCTCGAGACGGTCGAGGGCCTGCTGGAGACGGTTGTGGAGGAGGGCACGGTTGGGCAGCTCGGTCAGTTCGTCGTGCAGGGCCCGGTTCCGAAGCTCTTCGTGGGCCCTGACCCGCGGGGTGATGTCCACCGCCTGCGCCACGAAGCCCATCAGGTCCCCGCCGTCGTCATGAACCGGCGTGATGGTCTGGTCCACGTGGTAGAGGGTGCCGTCTTTGCGGCGGTTGGTGAGTTCCCCCTTCCAGACCTCCCCCGCCCGGATCGTTTCCCACATATCCTGGTAGAAGTCGTCCGAGTGGAGGCCCGATTTCAGGATGCGCGGGTTCTCCCCGACGGCTTCCTCGGCTGAGAAACCGGTGAGGTCCTCGAAGGCGGGGTTGACGAACTGGATGGTTCCCTCGGGGTCAGTGAAGAGGACCGGGTGGTCGGTGGTCTCGAGGAGGAGGGACCCAGCTCGATCGGGAAGCGACATCGAACCGTTTCCTCCCAGGGGAACCCGGACGCTTCGGTCCCGTTCGATTACGAAATAACCGCTGACACCCTTTGAACCCGGACATAATAGCACTTTGTTTGCACGAACTGGCAAGTCACCCGATTTAACCCGACCCGGACCCGGAACCGACGCGTTCAACGGGAGCGGGGCGTTTGAGATGGCCGTCGACCGCCGCGATCGGACCGGGTACAATGGCCCGGTGCCCGCGGGGGCTCGGTCACGAACGGAGGGTAACGTCATGTGCGGACGTTTCGGCCTGTTTGCGGAGGGCGAGAGGGTCGCCGCCTCGTTCGATCTTCCCGAAACGCCCCGGCTGGAGCCCCGCTACAACATCGTCCCGACGGAGGACATCGCCGCGGTGGGGCGTGCGACGCCCGACGAGCCCCGGTCGCTGGCTCGGCTTCGATGGGGGCTGGTGCCCTTCTGGGTCGACGATCCGGAGGACTTCGAGGCAGCCCTCATCAACGCCCGGTCGGAAACGGTGCACGACAAACCGTCCTTCCGGGAACCCTTTCGCCGCCGGCGCTGCCTGATTCCCGCCAGCGGATTCTACGAGTGGCAGGAGGGACCGGAGGGGAAACAGCCGTTCTTCGTCCGCCCCCCCGGTGAGGGCCCCTTCGGGTTCGCCGGGTTATGGGACCGCTGGGAGGGGGCGGAACGCGCCGTCAATTCCTGCACGATTCTGACGAGGGAGGCTTCCGGCAGGCTGGAGGCCATCCACGATCGGATGCCGGTGATCCTATCCCCCGGGGACTACGGGACCTGGCTGGATCCCGGGGAAAAGAAGGTAAGCCGCCTGCGGAGCCTGCTGGACGGGGCTCCCCCGGACGTGCGGGTGCACCGGGTCAGCCGTCGGGTGAACGATCCGACGAACGACGACCCGGATTGTGTGCGTCCCGTCGAGGACGGCTCCAACGAGGGGGAAAGCGGCGTTTAACGCCCGAGAAGCCGGTCCGAAAGGTCGTAGTAGGCCAACGTGATCCAGCGCCCCAGGTCGGTCTCGAGGCCGGCGTCCCTCAGGGCTCGAAGCCGCTGAACGGCCCCCTTCGGCAGGGATGAACGCTCGACCAGGCAGCTGCCGCTGCTTCCACCCGACCCGCTTGTTTTGTGCACCACCGCGAAGCTGGAGAAGTGGGGCGGACGGAAGGTGATCCGGGCGCCGTCCCGGTTTTCAACGCGGCTCTCCGCGATCGTCGTCCAGCCGCTTCCCGGTTCGTAGACGGCCGGTTTGAAGTCCGTGTAACCCTCGGTGTCCGCCTGACTGGCGTCGATCGTCAGGGCGACCGAATCGGGGTGAAGAACGGACGTGTCGGACACGCGGGGTTCGACGTCCAGCACGACCTGAAAGTTGGTATCCCGCTTCTCGTTTCGGAGGGCCAGTTCGGCATCGGTGAGTTTGTTGCCGATGTCCACGGTTCGGGGATGGGTGGGCCCGAAGGCAAGCACGGTGAAGGTGTCCGAACCGGCCGGCACCGAGGGATCGACCGAAACCTGAAGCTCGAGCGGCGGCGCGGCCTCCGGGGCTCCGCGGCCCAGGTCGGCGTTGGTTATCGTGACCGTCCCGCCGGCGTCGGAGGGCCGGGTGTCGTGGGCCCGGCTGACCCGTCCGACGACCTCGGGTTCGATTGGACTTTCCCGGTCGATTTTGTCCACCAGAAGCTCCTGCTTGGTGATCAGCCGGCTGTTGAGGATGCGGGCCGTCCCGACGGTGTCGAGGATGGCCGGCGGCAGGCTGCTGGGATCGATGCCGGCTTCCTGGGCGGCGGCCCTCGGCTTGGCCAGAAAGGAGGAGGTGGTGAACTCGTAGGTCTTCGACGGATCGAGCGGCTCCCCGTTAATGTAGATGTGGGAGGCCCGGCTTCCGACCGGTCGATCCTCGTTGTAGGCGTACCACATGCCGCTGGTGATGGGGAAGAAGAGGTCGCCCCCCGAGGGTTTGTTCGACAGGGCCACCGTCATCAGCTGGGCGATGGAATCCCCCGTCATCGCCATGTTGACCACCAGGTCGGCGGGGGGCAGGAACACGTTTTCGGGGTCGCTGATGGTGGCGACCGAAAAGGTTCGGTAGATGTCCAGGTGGGGGAGGTCCCCCGCGGGCAGCGTGCTGCCGCCCGTCAGGGCCATCGGCATCGGGATGTGAAACGAAAGGTCGGACCCGAACTCGGCCCGGGTGGCGTCGGCCAGGTAGTCGCCCACGGCCGACTCCCCCGTGGTCATCGTCGCCCCCGTCGCGTCGAGGGGGACCGCCGTGCGGCCGATCGTGTCCTCGTATTTGGCGTAGTAGGGGGGCATGTAGGTGTCCATGACCGTCTGAACGGCCGGGGAGGTGTCGATGGGGTCCCCGGTCAGGGCGTCCTGGTCGTCGGCCAGGTCGTGGCGGACGATCCGAGTGTCGGTGACGTTCCCGGTGTTGTCCAGGGTGAACCTCGACTCGGCCAGGTATTCGAGGTCGGCCTCGATGGTGACGATGTGGGTTCCGTCGACGTAGTCCGGCACGCAGTCCGGCGGGCTGACCTTCTCACACAGGGCCGCCTCGCTTTCGGCGTGGTCCCCCACGATCAGATCGACGTCGTTGACGTTCTGCGCCACCCATCGGTGGTGGGGCGGGTTGGCGTGACCCAACACGACCACGAGGTCCACGCCCTGGCCTTTCATCGTCGAGACCACGTTCCCGAGCGCCGTCCCGGAATCGGCCACGTCGACCTGCTCGAGCAGCCCCACCCGGTGCCCCATGATGGTGATGTCAGGAGCATGGCGATGGGCGTACCCGGTGAAGCCGACCGTGACCCCGTTGATGACCTCGGTGTCGTATTTTTTGACGCCCAGGTCCTTGCCGAAGACCTCGCTGTCGCTGTGGCGGACCACGTTGGCGGAGACCCACTGGAAGTCGCTGCGGGCGATGAGATCCCGGAGGGTGGGGGGGCCGGCGTCGAACTCGTGGTTGCCGAAGGTGTTGTAATCCAGTCCGCCCGCGTTGAGGGCGTCGATCATGTGCTCGCCCTTGTATTCCCATCCGAGAAGGTACTTGAGGGGATCGTCCCCGCTCCCCAGGGTCCGCACGTAGGTCTCGCCGCGCCGGGCACGGATCTGCTCGGCCAGGCCGAAGTATTTGGCCACGTTGGTATCGGGGCGGCTCCCGGTGTCGTTCTCGGCGGTGAAGATGCCCGGGTTTTCCAGTTCACCGTGCAGGTGCGTGTCGTGGACGAAGACGACGGTATCGTCGGCGTGGGCGAGGGAAACGACAAGGAGAAGACAGGGGACGAGGATCGCGAGGGGAAGGACCTGTAAGAACGATCTGGACGACGGACTCAAAGAGCATCACTCCCGTGAAGTTTGCCCCCATTATGAAGCGGGGGGAGAAGAAATCAAGTTCCCCGGATTGACCCCGCCCTCCGGGCTCCCTCAGGGACAGCGAAGGGACTCGAACAGCGTCCGGGCCCGCTGCTCGGCGTCCTCCCCCAGGCCCAGACAGCGAAGACAGAGAGTTTCCCCCTGACGTCGGAAGCAGGTGTGGTACATGACCACGGTTCGCTCGGAGTCATCCTGGTCCAGGCTCCCCTCGCGACGTTCGTAGGTGATCGATCGATCGCAGAGCTGTCGGGCCGCCTCACGTCCGTTCCCGGCCGCCGAACGGAAGGTTATCCGCCCCCGTTCGAAGTGTCGGTCGAACCGGTCGACGAACACCTCCCGGGGGTTTCCGGTCCAGCCGGCGGGAAAGGAGCCCACCGCGAGGAGGGCCGTGGGCGGGTCCGGACGGTTCTCGACGATGGCCAGCCGGTAAATCAGGTTGACGGCCGCGCGGCTGCGGGTGCCCTCGGGCATCTCGAAGCGAACCATCTCCCGGGCGAGGTCCACGCCGTCCGGGGGGGAAACAAGGACCCGGGTCCGAAGCAGACGATATCCTCCCCAGAGACCGAACCCCACGGCGAAGCCCGACAGAACGATCAGGGTGGAACATCCAAGCACACCCCAGAGCCAGAGCGGCAGACCCCCGGTCCTGTCGCCAGAGGTTGAAACGTCCCGATCGTCACGGGCGTCCTCCTGGGTCTCCTCCTCATCGGGGTCCCCGCGCTCGGGCGCTTCGTCCGCGGGGGATTCGGACGGATCGTCGGGCGACTCCGGGGGGGGCTCGGCGGGGGATTCCTCGGACGGGACGTCCTCCGAGGAATCCCGTTCCCGGTAGCGTCGACGGAACTCCGAGAGCTGAGATTCCAGGTCGTCGTCGGGCAACGGGCTCGAACTCCTCGGTCGTGGAGTCGTGGACGGTAACCTATACGCGGGCCGCCCCGCGGGGAGGCCCCGTGTGAACGCGTGATTTGGCCGGCTTCCGGATCTCCTTTACGCTACTTCGCAGGTTCAGGACCGTAAAGTTACCCCGACGGAAGTAGATCATCGTCGGCGAAGCCCCCACGACTGTCAGCACGGTCCGTCCGCTTCGCCACGTCGGTCTTCGGGAAAGGAGTTCGCCGACTGCCCGTGTTTCAGTGGCTGCGTCCGCTTCTGTTCGTGCTTCCCCCCGAGACGGCTCATCGGCTGGTTCAGGGGCTTCTTGTCGGGGTTCAAAAGTCCTCCCTTCACCGTCTTCTCGGCCGTATTTTCCGCCCACCGAGCCCCCGGCTGCGTACGCGGCTCTTCGGCCTGGAGTTCCCCGGCCCGGTCGGGGTGGCCGCCGGGTTCGACAAGAACGGCCGGGTCTATCCGGCGCTGGCGAGCCTGGGGTTCGGGCACGTGGAGGTGGGGGCGGTGACCCCCCGCCCTCAGGCGGGGAACCCTCGACCCCGGCTGTTTCGTCTCCCGGAGGACCGGGCGCTGATCAATCGCATGGGGTTCAACAACGAGGGGGCTCGCACCGTGGCCCGCCGGATGGTCGAGCACCCCCCGTGCCCGGTCCCGGTCGGCGTGAACCTCGGGAAGATGAAGGAAACCCCTCTCGACGAGGCCGCCCGGGACTACGTGGAGGTCTACCGTCGTCTGCGGGACGCCGGCGACTACTTCGTGGTCAACGTTTCCAGCCCCAACACGCCGGATCTTCGCCGACTGCAGGCGGCTGAACGGCTGACCGGAATCCTTCGGGCCCTCCGCGCCGAGGGGGCCCGACCGCTGCTTCTCAAACTGTCGCCGGATCTCTCACGGGACGCCCTCGACGACGTGCTGGAGATCGTCCACGATTACGAGCTGGAGGGGCTGATCGAGGTCCTG
>CAZEBV010000048.1:0-3069 GCA_964510695.1 uncultured bacterium | reverse complement strand
CGCCACGAACACCACGGTGGCTCGTCCGGACACGCTGCGAAGCTCCCACCGGTCCGAGGAGGGAGGACTCTCCGGTCGACCCATCGCGTCCCGTTCAACCCGGATCGTCCGCTACCTCGCGTCTCGCACGGACGTCCCGATCGTGGGCGTGGGAGGCGTGTTCAGCGCCGAGGACGCGTATCGTAAGATTAAAGCCGGAGCCAGCCTCGTTCAGCTTTACACCGGCCTGGTCTATCGGGGTCCCTCCGTCGCCCGTGACATCAACCGGGGCGTGCTGGAGCGACTGGAGCGAGACGGCTTACACGGAATCGGCGACGCGGTGGGTGAGGGGCTTTCCCCGACCGACGGAACGCCCTGAAGCGCCGCGTACGAGGGGAGTGCAGTGGACCTGGAGGGGGAAGCTCAATTCGGCTTCGCGGGGGAGCGATGACGCCGCATGGATGCTTTCTGGCTGGTGACGCGAGACGATCGCTATCGGGTTGGCCCCGGGACGATCGAGGCGGTCTCCTCACGATCCGGCGACGGACCGGTCCTGATAGGGCCCTCGCTGACGTTCCGCAAGCATTTTCAGGTCCCCGCCCAGCTCGACCGGGACCGGGGGACGGTGCTGCAGGAGATGTTCGGGAACTTCCTCCCGGGGCCCGTCTCGGACTACCGCTGTCAGTTCGTCGTCGGCGAAGCCACGCCGGAGAACGTGGACGTGCTCGGTCTGGCCGTTCAGGAAGCCGTTCTCGACCCCTTCGTGGATTCCGACGGATCGGCCCCTCCGGTTTACTGCTTCGAGCGTCTGCTGGCGGAACGATCCTTCGACGGGCTGACGCTGCTGGAGATCCCCTTCCCCTCCGGCCGTTACTTTGGCGTCTACGGCGAGGCTCCCCGCTGGAGCCGATTCCTCCGGGATCCCCGGGAGGAGGACCTGGAGGGGGTCCGGGAGACGATCGAGGAGGATTACCCCGACCTGAAGCAGCGTCCCGGCTGCCCGGAATGGGCCCTGGGCGAGGACGGCGCGGACTGGGGTCGGCTCATCCTCGAGCTGCTTCCGGAGAATCCGGATCGATCTCTCAAGCTGCTGGGGGGCGCCGACGATTCGTGGTGGGCCCGATACCGTCGGCAGGCCTGGCTTCTTCTGGCCCTTCTGCTCGTGTCCCTGGCCGTGTGGATGGGGGTCCACCACCGAACCCAGACCGCCCTCAGGGGGCGTATGGACCGACAGTTCGAGGAGGTTATGGGGCGTCCCTCCCAGTTCCCCCTCGATGAGCTTCGCAGTGAGGTCAACCGTCTTCGGGACACCGGTGATCCCTCCCGCGTTCCCCGCCAGTTCCCGCGTCTCGTTCAGGTGGACCGGGCCCTTGCCTCCCAGGAGGCGAGGCTGCTCAGACTGTCGCTGAAACCGGAAGGGGGGCGGGTGATCTTCCGGGCCTCTTCCCTCGAACGAGCGGAGGAGGTGCGGGACCACCTCCTGGGGGAGGATGACGTGACGGATGCTTCGATCACCTCGACGAGCTCGGATGTGGAGTCGGGGTTCGAGGTGAACCTGGACGTTCAATGGGAGGCGGCGGACCGTGGCTGACCTCAGCCTGCTTGAGCACCTTCCCGGGTGGGAGACGCTCACGGAGGAGGTCAACCGGGAAAAGGCGGCCTTCGGACTGGCGCTTCTGCTGGCCGTGTTCATGCTGTACTGGACCTACTCGGCCGCGGGAGAAACAGCGGATCTTCGCGAGCGGACGGACCGTTTCGAAAGGACCCTGGCGACCTACATGGAGCTTCGAGCCCGGCGGGACCTCGCCTCCGCCGCCGAGTCCGATACGACGACGAACCCACTGGCGTACCTCGGCGAGAAGGCACGGTCCACCGGTGTGGGCGAGGATCGACTGACGGCTCTCACCCCCTCCGGTGAGGGCCCCCGCGGCCGAACGGCCTACCGGGTTCGTTTCGAGGGGATTCCGCTTCGACCCGCCCTGGTTCTCCTCCGGGATCTGGAAACGGAGCGTCGAATGGGTGTTCGTGAACTGACGATCGCCCGCGTCGGTGTCGACGCCCAGCAATTCGACGTCACCTTCCGCCTCCTGAACCTGGGCCCCTCTTGAAGGAGGCGTCACACCCGTCCCGGAGCACCGGGGACCCTTCGAGCGATTGGTTCGGGGGCGCCTCGGTCGTTCAGGGGGGGCTGGCCTTCGCCCTCGGGCTGATCGTGGCCCTCTATTTCTGGTTCCCGGGACCGTCCCTCGAGCGGTGGGTCAGGGATGAAGTGGAGTCACGACTGCCCGACGGGGTGGTGCTTGAAACGTTCGATTACGATCCCCCCTTCCGGCTTGAGGTCACGCCGGTTGCAGCGGTCGGGGATCACCGTGTTTCCCTGCCGCTGAGCCTCCGTCCCCGGGTGACGTTCTGGAACCTGGGGGTGGGGTTTCGGGGGCATCCGGGGACCTCGCTCTCCGGCGTTCTCTGGCTGCGGGGGCGCCGGCTCGAGGTGACCGCCGAAAAATTTCGAATCACACGACTGTTGCCCGTCGACGGCCGGGTGACCGGTCAGCTCGAGGTCACCCTGGCCCGACCGTCCTCGGGGCGTTTCGACGTCCGGGCGACGTTTCCCGACCTGGTTCTGGTTCAGACCATTCCGGGCGTTCAGGAACGCCTGACGCTCGAGCGGCTCGAGGGGAACGGCCGGCTGGAGGACGGACGGATCAGGGTCGACGGGCTCACGCTTCGGGGGGAGGAACTGAGGGCCGAGGCCGACGTCAGGATCGACCTTGCCACCCCACCCCGGGCCAGCACCGTCCGGCTGACAGTTCGCCTGGAGAAACCCTCCCGGCGGCGTTTCGAACAGACCAGCACCGCCGGACAGCTTCTGGAGCTGCTGGGAGCCCGGTAACGCCAGTTAACTTTATATATCGGGGTTTTCCTGACACACTTTAATAGCTCACCCTGCGTATCAACCGAATCGAGGGAGGAAAACCCAGGTGCCTCGATTGCCCCGTTCCCCGGACGGTTACCTTCGGGTCGTCGGATGGGCCGGGGCGGGCCTGCTTGCGGGGAGTGTCCTTATGGGGCTTTTGCACCTTTTTCTGG
>CAZEBV010000047.1:10733-13243 GCA_964510695.1 uncultured bacterium | reverse complement strand
AGGTCGACGGAGCGAGTGTGGTAGTGAAGGTTCCTGGGATCCACCTGGCGTCCCCGCTGGATCAACTCCCGTTCGTGGCGCAGGACCCAGCCGACGCCCTGCGAGACGTTCCGGGCCCGGATCGGCCGGGATTCGATGTCCCCGTGGTCGTTGATCATGTAGCCGAGCGTGGCCTCGCGCTGACGAACGTGGAAATACAGGAGGTTGTCCACCCCCAGGCTCTCGTGAGCTCGACGGAACGTCTTGACGACGAGCTCCTCCAGGACGCCGGACGGGTTCAGGGAACTTTCCGTGGCAACGGGGGGGCTCACGTCTCCCCCGGCGGGTTCGGGCCCCGGAACCACGGAGGGGCGCTGGTCGGAGGGGGACTCCGGGTCGGATCCGAACCGAAGGTGCGAGGGTGCCCGGAGCGCGGCCAGGTAGGGGAGGCCCACGTAGGCACCCCAAACCAGGAGATCCAGCGAATGAGGTGGTCGCCCGATCAGCATGATATCGCCCGGAAGGGCGAACACCCCGGGAACCAGGGTCCACCCGGACGGGAGACGCATCGCCGCCGCGAGCAAAAGCCCCATCACCAGGGCCCGGCCCATCCACACGGGGGGCCCCAGGGCGTCCACGAGAAGGATCAGAAGGACCACCCCCGTGCACCAGACGTACTCCCGGCGCACGGTCATGGGCGATCCCCGCCGGCGAGACAGCCCGCCAGAATCCCGAAATCGCTGACCGTCACCGCCCCGACGTCGGCGCTTCGGAGGCAGCGCTGCAGGATGTGAAGACCGGGGATCAAAACGTCCTCGCGACCGGCCTGAACGGCCGGCAGCTCCCCGATCTCCCGGTAGGAAAGGTTCTCCAGGCGGTCCCGGAGGGCCGCCAGGTCCGACCGGGTCAATCGATCGCCGTGGACGATCGACGGATCGTAGGTACCGAGGCCGTGATGAAGTGCCGAGAGGGTGGTCGGCGTCCCGCCCACCCCGACCAGCGGCCCGGAGCCGGGGTCGTCCGGGGGGAAGACCGTGTCCAGTTCCCGGCGCACGCAGCGGGTCGCCTCCTCGCTCCAGGCCTCCCCTTCAACGCAGCGCTCGTGCAGGGTGACCACGCCGGTTTCGAGGCTCCCCCGCCAGTTCGAGCCGGAGGGACCGAAGGTGATCCATTCGGTGCTCCCGCCGCCGATGTCCACGATCCGTCCCCGGGAAAGGTCGGGGAAGACCCGACGCACCCCCCGTTCGGTGTAGCGGGCCTCACGATCCCCCGTGAGGATTTCGGGCTCGACCCCGGTGATCGACGCCACCCCGTTCAGCAGCGGTTCCACCGAGGAGGACGCCGCCCGACGGCAGGCACTCGTGGCCGCCGCCCCCACCCAGGTCCCGCCCACGGATCGAACCCGGTCGTCGAAGGCACGGACGGCGTCGAGCACGCGGTCCCGTGCGCCGCGAGTGATGCGTCCCGTCCGGTCCACCCCCTCTCCCAGCCGGGTGATCACCGCGTCGCGATCGATCACGTCCCCGGGACGAATCCCCTCGAGGCCGGCGGGAAGACAGAGAAAACGCGTGGAGTTGGTCCCCAGGTCGAGGGCCGCCCGAGCGTGGGAGGAGGGATCGGGATCGATGGCGTTCAGGCTGGCTGGCCTTCCCGGAGTTTTCGCGCTTCGCCGAAGGAGGTGGGGATGACGGACGTAACCCCCGATTCCTCCATGGTCACCCCGAACAGTCGGGACGCGGCCTGCATCGTCGTTTTCTGGTGGGTGACGAGAAGGAACTGCGTCTCCTCGCTGTATCGCTCGAGCAGGTGAAGGAACTGCTGCAGGTTATCGTCGTCCAGGGCGGCATCGACTTCGTCCATAAAACAGAAGGGGGTGGGCTTACGCTCGAAAAGGGCAAACAGGAAGGCCAGCGCCGTCATGGTCTTTTCACCCCCGGAGAGCGCCGAGAGGGTTTTGAGGTTCTCACCGGGAGGTTTGAGTTCAAGCTTGACCCCCGCTTCCAGCACGGGTCCGTCGGTCAAACTGAGCTGTCCCTCCCCGCCCCGGAAAAGCTCTTCCACGAGGCGGCCGAAATGGTCCCGGATCTCCTCGAAGGCCTCCAGGAACTGTTCGCGGGCCTTGCGGTTCAGCCGGCCGATGATGCCCTCCAGCTCCTCGCAGGATTCCTTCAGGTCCTCCAGCTGCTCGCGGGTTTCCTCGACCTCCTCGGACAGTTCCTCGGCCTGTTTGTCGGCCAGCATGTTGACCGGCTCCATCTCCCGGAGCGTGGACTGAAGGCGGCGACCTTCGGCGTCGAGTTCGTCCGAGTCCATCCCCTCGAAATCTCCCGTGTCTGCGTTCTCAAGCCGTTCGGGATCCGGCTCGACCTCGAGCTCCTCCCGAATGTGTTCACGGTGATCATCGAGCCGGGCCCGCCGGTTGGCCAGCTCCCGGTCGGTCCGTTCGTGTCGGGATCGGGCCTGTTCGAGTTTCCGCTCCCGGTCACGCAGCGTCTCGTTCAGGCCGTCGGCCGATTCCCGAAGCTCGTCCC
>CAZEBV010000047.1:10224-10723 GCA_964510695.1 uncultured bacterium | reverse complement strand
GTGGTCCGCAGGTCCCTCACCAGGTCCTTCCAGGTGTCCGTCTCGACCCGCAGCCGGCGGTGCCTCAGCCCTTCCACCACCCGGTTCCGTTCGGTGCGGTGCCAGGTTCGGCGTCCTTCCCGGCGCTGCCGGCGGGCGGACCTGCGCCGTTCCGTCAGGTTCTCCAGGCGGTTTCGGCCCCGGTCGAGCGCACGCTGGCTTTCCTTCAACGAGGAACCAAGGGCATCGAGCCTGCGTTCGAGATCCCGCAGCTGCTCGCCCCGGCGGCGGCGGCGGCGTTCCAGGCGGTCCGTTCGCCGCTGGAGCCGATCCTGACGCGTTTCGCTTCGATCCGACAGTTCCTCGGCGAATCGATGGACGGCCCCTCGGATCCGCTCGTGCAGGGTCGTTCGCCGCTCATCCCGGCGGCGATCGACCCGGGCATCCAGCCGCCGCCGAAGTTCCTGCCGGAGCCGGCGGTAGCGGGACCGAAGCTCGTGAAGTCGATCCCGCTGTGACC
>CAZEBV010000047.1:0-10214 GCA_964510695.1 uncultured bacterium | reverse complement strand
TGCGATTCTTCTCCTGCAGGTCCTCCAGGACATCCAGGCGGCTTCTGGAACGGCGGCGGCGTCCCTCCCGCCGCACCCGGCGCACGGTGATCGACCCGGCCGGGGTCTCCACGCGGCCGCCGCTCCAGACCGGCACGGTGGAGCCTCTGTCGCCGGGGTAGGTGCTCAGGGAACCGGGGGGATCGAGCCGGCAGCCCGTGAGGGTCACCAGGCGGGAACAATCGGTCCCCCCGAGTAAGTCCTCCGATCGCCGACGGGCCTCCTCGAGGTCGGGGACCACGAGCACGGAACCCAGCCAGCGATCCACCAGCCCCTTCAGTTCCCGCGGGGCGTCCAGCAGGGAGGTCGCCGCCCGCGGCGATCCGTTCGAAGCCTCCCGCTGGACCGCCCTGGGGCCCTCCCGGGCCCCTCCGTTCACCAGCGGCTGAATCACGACCGGCGTCGGTTCGTCCGAAGGAAGGGTTCGAGCCAGCTTCGCCGCGTGGGGTTCACCGCGGACCAGCACCGCGTGGAATCGGGGACCCAGGGCGGCCCGAACCGCACGGCGGTGAGCGTCCGGCACGGTGACCATCCGATCGAAGATCCCCACGAACCCCTCCAGGGCCTGAAGGTCGGCGAGCCGGGCCAGCCTCCGGCTGCTTTGCTTGAAGGCCTCCAGGGGGATCGGGGACGGATGGGCTCCGTCCTGTTCTCCGCGCAGGGCGCGGCGGATTCGCCCGGCCCGGCGGCGAAGGCGGCGCCCCCCCTCACGGTGCAGGGCCGTTCGACACCGTGTCCGCCGGATGGTGTCCTCGAGCCGCCGCGTCCGCCGCACGCCGTCCACGCGGCGGGCAAGACATTCGCGCAGCTCACGCCGGGTCCCGCGCAGTTGCTCCCGCAGAAAGCCAGGCGACCCGTCGTGCCGATCGTTCGGGGCCTCTGACGGTTCGGCGTCCGGGGCCATCTCCAGGATTCGCTCACGCCGGTGCCGAAGATCCTCGAGGGCCTTGTTCATCGACCGGTGGCGCTCCTCCAGGTCCCGGGTTCGTGCGTCGAGGTAATCCTTCTCGCGGGACGCGATGCGCCGCTCGAGGGACTGCCGATAACGGCGGCGATGAGCCGCGGCGGCCTCCGCCAGTTCCTCCCTCGCGTCCTCCCGGAAGCGGTCCAGCTCCCGGGCGGCTCGTCCGATGCGTTCCCGCAGCGAGGCGGCCCGGGTCCCGTGTTCTCCCATCGTCTCCCGACTCGCACGGGCAACGTCCTCGGCCCGCTCGAGGCGATCCTCGAGCCGGTTGACGTGGGCCTCGTACGTCCGGGCTCGCTCCCGGAGGGACTCCCATCGTTCCTGGGCGTCCCGGGCCTTCCGGCGGGCGTCCTCGAGGTCGGACTCCGCCTCCTCCCTGGAATCCTCCAGCTCGGCCAGGGAGTCCTGCAGGCGATTCAGCTTCCGTTTGGCCCGTTCCAGCCGACACCGACGCAGCCGTCCCTTCACCTCGCGCATTTTCCGGGCCTGTTCCGCCTGTCCCTTGAGCTGAGAGAGGCGACCCTGTTTCTCCCGAAGGTCCTTCTCGACGTCCTCCAGTTCCTCCCGGGTCTGCTCCAGCCGCCGCCGGGAGAGGTCCCGGCGGTGCCGGTAGGTGGCGATCCCGGCGGCCTCCTCGATGATCTCCCGCAGCTCCTCCGGCCGACTCTCCACCAGCCCGGCCACCTCGCCCTGACCGATGGAGGAATACAGCGACTGTCCCAGGCCGGTGTCACGGAACAGATCCTGGAGGTCCTTCAGGCGAACTTTATCCCCGTTCAGGAAGTAGGTTCCCTCCCCGTCCAGGTTCACCCGCCGCCCGATTTCGACCTCGTCCGATTCGGTGTCCAGCACGTCATCGGGGTCCTCGAAGGTTAAATACGCCTCCGCGGTGTCCTTGGAGACCCGGCGCACGTTCCCGGTGGCGATGACGTCGCTGATCTCGTCACCGCGAAGCTGTTTGGCGCTCTGCTCCCCGAGCACCCACTGGATGGCGTCGTGGATGTTGCTTTTCCCGCACCCGTTGGGACCCACGATGGCGTTGATCCCGGGGTCGAACTCGATTTCCGTGCGGGAGTAAAAGGACTTGAAACCGTCGGCGACAAGCCGCTTCAGGAACATACGATGGGACTCCGGTTCGGAGGATCGGGAGGACCTCGAACAACGTTCGCCCCGCCGGGCTTCGCACCCCGTGGGGTGGAGCCGGCCCGTCGGCTCCCCTGCTACGTTTGTCGGACGGGACGCCGGTGGGATTAACCCCGGCCGTTCAGACCGGTGAGTCGAAGCGCCCCCGCTGAACGTAGCGGTCCAGCACCACAAGGTAGAAAGCCGCCCCGAGAAGCAGCAGGGCCAGGCTCACCCCGAACCCCGTCAGAAGCACCACACCCAGCCCCTCGCTCCCGCCCTGAAGAGCCCGGCCGACCCCGGCGAGGTAGGCATGGGGAACCGCGTAATGAAGCGGGTGGAGGAGGGCCGGAAGGCTGGCGGCGGGGACGAAGACCGCCCCGAGCCACTCGAAAAGCCGGCGGAACCCCCACCGGAGCGTCGACGTCCGGTCGGCCAGCAGCGACAGGCCCGTGACGATAAGCCCCCATCCCAGCGTCCCGGGGAGCAGCAGGACCCAGCCCAGCCAGAACAGCGGATGATGGAAGAAGGGCACCGAATACCCGCTGCCGAGGAAAAAGCCCAGGAAAAGGAGGACGCCCAGCAGGTTGACGATCAGCCGGGGTAAGAAGCCGACCAGGCCGAACCACGGAAGGGGCACCGGCAGGGTGCGCCAGCGCCGGGGAAGCACCTCCTCCCCGGCGAACACGCTCCCCGCACGAAGGGGAGGGTGAAGCAGAAGTGCGGCGGTCAGCCCCGGCAGCAGAAGCTCCAGGTAGTCCCGGCCGAGGATCGGCTCCAGACCCACGAGGATGCCCGCCACCGCCAGCAGACCCACGCCCCGGCTGACCTCTCCCCATCCGGCGTGGAGGTTGCGGATCAGCTCCCACCGGAAGACCGCGGCCACCCCCCGCCAGGACGGAATACGAAGCCATTTACCCGGGAGCACGGTACCGTTCCTTCTGGCCGTCGACGACGTGCAGCTCCCGCCGTTCGAGTCCCTCCACGAGGTCCGGCTGACGGGTGGCCACCACGAGCGTCACGCCGTTCCCCTGAAGCCCGGTCAGCATCCGGTTCATCCGCTCCACGCCGTCCTGGTCCATGTGGCGGGCCGGTTCGTCGAGCATGACGCACTCCGGCGAGGAAATCAGCCCGGCCGCCAGCGCCAGCAGACTCTGGGTGCGGGGTGAAAGTTCCCCGTAAGGAAGGCCGGTCTGGGGCTCGTCGATCCCCACGAATTCAAGCGCTTCATGCACACGCTGGCGCTGAAGCGAGGGGCTCAGATCGTACATGGAGGCACAGACGCGGAGGTTCATCGTCGGCGACAGAACCGGGTCGAAGGTCCGGGCCCCGGGCCGGACGAAACCGAGGTTATGCCGCAGGGCCATCGAGCGGGTGGGGTCCTTCCCGAAGATGCGTACCCGCCCCCGGTCAGGTTCGTACATGCCGATCAGCAGGTTCAAAAGCACGCTTTTGCCCGCCGCGGGAGGACCGGTCACGTGCAGGCAGACGCCGGAGGGGTGCTCGACGCTCAGCCCCCGGAGCGCCTTGACCTCGAGGGGGTCGAAAAGCCGTTCAAGGGTCTGTCCACAGGTAAAGCGCTTGTGCACGCCGTCCAGCTGAATCACGGGTGTCCTCCCCGGGTTCGGGTCGGCTCGTTGAAGTTCGAATGGTGCCCCACCCAGTCCCGTCTGTCAATCACGGACAAGGGCCTCGTTACCGTCTCTTAAGGCCGTTTCGCGCGGTTGTCCTCAGGGTGAGGTTAGGTAACATCCTGTCTCCGTCCCAGACGAAAAGGTCGTGATCATCGTGGTCCGGAGGGTCCGCCGTGGCCGGGATCTTCAAGGCGTACGACATCCGCGGAATCTACCCCGATGAACTCGACGAGGCGCTGGCCCGGGACATCGGGGTGGCGGCCGGCAACCTCCTCGAGGACGGGACGGTGGTCGTGGGCCACGACATGCGTGAGGTCGCCGTGCCGATCGCCGAGTCGCTCGTCGACGGCCTTCGCGCGGCCGGTCAGGCCGTCCTCGACATCGGGCTGTGCTCGACCCCGATGAATTACAGCGCCATCGGGCACCACGACGCCGCGGGGGGCGTGATGGTGACGGCGTCCCACAATCCCCCCGAATACATCGGCTTCAAACTCTCCCGCCGGGAAGCCCGCCCCGTCTCCTACGAATCCGGCATCAAGACCATCGAGTCGGCCTGTACGGAAGGTCGGCTGCCGGAGGCCGACCACCGCGGGGGCTCCGCACAGCGGTCGTTCCTGGCGACCTACGTCGAGCGCTCCCTCGGATACGTCCGGGGGATCGACGACCTCACGATCGCGGTGGATACGGGGAACGGCATGGGTGGGCTGACCGTGCCCGAGGTGTTCGAGCGTCTTCCGATCGACCTGACGGTGCTCTACGGGGAGCTGGACGGGACCTTCCCGAACCACGTGCCCAATCCCCTGGAGACCAAAAACATGGTGGATCTCCAGGAGGAGGTCCGCTCGGGGGACTACGACCTGGGCATGGCCTTCGACGGCGACGCCGACCGGGTGGCCTTCGTGGACGAGAACGGGGACATCGTGGCCTCGGACCTCCTGACGGCCCTGCTCGTGGAACCGAACCTCCGGGGGAACCCCGGGGCGCCCATCGTGTACGATTTGCGCTCCAGCCGGGTGGTCCCCGAGGAAATCGAACGCCACGGTGGGAAACCCGTGCGTCACCGTGTGGGCCACGCCTACATGAAGGAAAAAATGCGCGAGGTCGAGGCGCCGTTCGGCGGGGAACTGTCGGGCCATTACTACTACCGTAAGAACCACTACACCGATTCCGGCCTTCTCGCCGCGCTCGACGTGATGGACCTGGTCTCGGAGAAGGGGCTCCCTCTCTCGGAGCTCGTGGCCCCCCTGGATCGCTACGCCCAGTCCGGCGAGGTCAACTTCGAGGTCGAGGACCAGGAAACCACCATGAAACGGCTCGCGGAGACCTTCGACGACGGGACCGTCGACTGGACGGACGGGGTGACCGTGTCGTTCGACGACTGGTGGTTCAACGTCCGCCCCTCCAACACGGAGCCGCTGCTTCGGCTGAACCTGGAAGTTCAACGGAAGGAAGACCTGGAGGATCGCCTGAGCCGGGTCACCCGCGTCATCCAGCGCGGATAACGGCCGGGGCCTCCCGACCCACGAGGAGCTGTCCACCGTGTTTCGTCCCCGTCACGTTCGTGACATCCCGGACCGCATCCGGGACAGCCTGCGTCGGCGCGGGGCGTCCCCCGAGGTGCTCGACGAGGCGATCGAGGTGGATCGGGATCGCCGGGACATCATCCAGACCGTCGAGGAGAAACGCCGCCGACGCAACGAGGAGTCCGAGCGCATCGGGGAGTTGAAGGCGGAGGGGCGAGACGAAGAGGCCGAGGCCCTGATCGACGAGATGAGCGACCTCAAGGGAGAAATCCAGGCCCTCGCCGAGGAACGGGATCGCCTGGACGAACGGCTGCACGAGCTTTTGCTGCGGATCCCCAACCACCTCCACGACTCGGTGCCCGAGGGTGAGACCGAGGATGACAACCGGGTGGAGGACACCGTCGGGTCCCCCCCGGATTTCGACTTCGAACCGAGTCCCCACTGGGAGATCGGCGAGGAACTGGGGCTGCTCGACTTCGAGGCGGCCGCCCGGATCTCCGGGAGTCGGTTCGCGGTCCACCACGGCGACGGGGCCCGCCTGGAGCGGGCGCTGATCGACTTCATGCTGGAGATCCAGACCGGGGAGAACGGGTACGAGGAGGTCATGACCCCCGCCCTGGTGCATCCTCGAGCCATGGAGGGAACCGGGCAGCTCCCGACGTTCCGTCGGGACATGTACCGCACGGAAAAGGACGGGCTGTACCTCCTCCCGACCGCCGAGGTCTCGCTGGTCAACCTGTTCCGTGAGCGGATCCTCCCGGGGGACGAACTGCCGATCAAAAAGACCGCCTGGACCCCCTGCTTTCGACGGGAGGCGGGCGCTCACGGCCGCGACACGCGGGGGCTGATGCGCCAGCACCAGTTCAACAAGGTGGAGCTGGTCACCCTTACCCGCCCCGACCGCTCATACGAGGCCCTCGAGGGCCTCCTGGAGGACGCCTGCACCGTGCTGGACCGCCTCGAGCTCCCCTACCGCGTGGTGACCCTGTGCGCGGGCGACACGGGCTTCGCGGCCGCCAAGACCTACGACGTGGAGGTCTGGGTGCCCAGCGAAAACCGCTACCGTGAAATCTCCTCCTGCAGCAACTGCGAGGCGTTTCAGGCCCGCCGTGCCGAGGTGCAGTACCGGGAGGACCCCGACGGTTCCGCCGAGTACTGCCATACCCTGAACGGAAGCGGGCTGGCGGTGGGTCGATGCTGGCTGGCCCTGCTGGAGAATTACCAGCAGCCCGACGGTTCCGTGGTCATCCCCGACGCCCTTCGTCCCCACCTCGACGGGCGCCGCACGCTGGGCTGACCCCCCGGGACCTTCAACACCTCCCCTCCCCTGGGGTTCCGAAGCGCCGCCATCTATACTTCTAGACTTCCAGGTTAATCGCGGACAGCCCATCGACCGAGGAGGCCCTTCGGTGTCCCAGGATTCCGAGGACCCTTCCAGCGGCGGGACGACCGACGGTCAGGACGAGTCCCTTTCTCCCGAGGAGAAGGATCGGGTCTTCCAGGAGGAGGCCCTCCCCCACCTGAACGCCCTCTACAACTACGCCCGTTCCATCAGTCGGTCGACGGAGGACGCCGAGGACCTGGTTCAGGAGACCTACCTGCGGGCCTACCGCTACTTCGACCAGTACACGCCGGGAACAAACTGCAAGGCCTGGTTGTTTACCATTTTCAGGAACCTGTACAACACGGAGTACAAGAAGTACAAAACGTCCCCGGACGAGGTACACTACGAATCACCGGAGGAAATTTACGGTCAGATTCAGGACGTCGACACCTCGGGGATGGATCGAAACCCGGAGGACGAGTTCTTCGAGAACGTGATGCCCGATGAAATCGTGGAGGCGATCGAGGAGCTTCCCGAGGAATATCGGTCCTGCATCATCCTGGCAGACGTCGAGGATTTCTCCTACAAGGAGATCGCCGAGATCCTGGACGTTCCGATCGGCACGGTGATGTCCCGGCTTCACCGGGCGAGGAACATCCTCAAAAAGAAGCTCGTCGACTACGCCCGCGAACGCGGGGTGATCGGCGAGTCGGCCGAAGAGGAGGTCTGAGTTCCATCACCGACGCGGGAGGATGGGCACGACATGGACTGCGATGAGGTTCGCCGGCTTTACCACCATTTCGTGGACAACGAGCTGGGGGAAAAGGAGCGCCGTTCCTTCAAGCAGCACCTCGAGAACTGCCACCGGTGCAACTACCGGGTCAGGGTGACCGTCCGGCTCAAAACGACCATCGTCGAGAAGTTCTCCGTTCGCCGGGCCCCCTCCGACCTCATCGAGCGCATTAAATCGGACCTGTTCTGACGGTCCCTCTCCCCCTTTGACCCCCCCTCGTCCTCGCACCCGCCCATGACCGAGATCTCCCCCACCACGATCGAACGCCTGCCCCTCTACAAGAAGACCATGGAGGATTTCCGCGCCACCGGCAGAACCCACGTCTCCTCCACGGAAATCGCCGAACGGCTGCACCTCTCCGACGCTCAGATCCGCCGGGATCTCAGCAACTTTGGGAAGTTCGGCGTCCGGGGGAAAGGGTACGACATCGACCGGCTTATCGAGGCCATCACCGAGATTCTTGGAACCCTCCAGACCTGCCCGTGCGTGCTGGTGGGCGTGGGGAACCTGGGGCAGGCCCTTCTGTCCTACGAGGGCTTCCGGGACCACAACTTCGTGATCGAGGCCGCCTTCGACGTCGACCCCGCCGTCGCGGGCGGCGAGGTCGAAGGCTGCCCGGTGCACCCCGTCGACGAGCTGGGGTCCTACCTCGATGAATCGGGCATCCAGCTGGCCATCCTGGCCGTACCCGCCGAGGCGGGTCCGGAGGTTCTGGAAACCCTGGTCGACCACGGGATCCGGGGTGTCCTCAACTTCGCCCCCTTCGTCCCGGAGGAGCCCGAGGACGTCATGGTGAAATCGGTCGATCTGTCGACCAACCTGGAAATCCTGGCCTGCTTCACGAACAACGCCGAGAGCCTGAAGGACGCCGCCCTCTAAAGCCCCTCCGCCCGACCCGCCTCGACTTGCCGGTCCGCCCGGCACCCTTTAGGGTTACCGGACCGTCGAACCGCGTGGTCTCCCGTGCCATCATCCCCGGATCCTTCGGAGGACGAACCCATGGACCCCCACTCGGAGCGCAGTGAGCGCATCGAACCCTCGGCCACCCTGTCGATCAGCGCCCGGGCGGACGAACTCACCGCCGAGGGTGTGGACATCGTGAACTTCGGAGCCGGCGAGCCCGACTTCCCCACGCCGGATCCCGTCAAGCAGGCCGGGATCGAGGCCATCCGCGATAACTTCACGGGGTACACCGCCGCCTCGGGACACCCCGACCTGAAGCGGGCCATCCGCGACGACTACCGGACTCGCCGCGGGGTGGACTACGACCCGGAGTGCATCACCGTCGGATGTGGGGCCAAGCACGTGCTGTTCAACCTCATGGCCTCGCTGCTCGACCCCGGCGACGAGGTGATTCTCTTCGCCCCTTACTGGGTCAGCTACCCCAACCAGATCCGGTACTTCGGTGGTGAACCGGTGGTGGTCCCCACGCAGGACACGGGCTTCGTCCCGGAGATCGACCGGGTCCGCGAGGCCGTCTCGGAGGACACCCGGGCCGTGATCCTGAACTCCCCGGCCAACCCGAGCGGGGTGGTCTACCCCCGGGAGGTCATCGAGCGTCTCGTGTCGATCTGTCGGGAGGAGAACCTGCTTCTCGTCAGCGACGAGATCTACGATCGGATCACCTACGGGGACGACCGCTTCGTCTCGCCTTTGTCCGTCGGTGAGACCCCCCCCGACTCCGTGTTCATCGTCAACGGGGTCAGCAAGACGTTCTCCATGACCGGGTGGCGGATCGGATACGGTCTGGGGCCCGAACCGATCGTACGGCGGATGAACACCCTGATGGGCCATTCGACCTCGAACCCCTGCTCCATCAGCCAGCGGGCGGCCATCCGGGCCCTGTCCCTGGACGAGGGGCCCGTCCGTAAGATGGTCGAGGCCTTCCGTGAGCGCCGCGACATGGTCTGCGAGCGGCTGGACGAGCTGCCCGGGGTGCACTGCCGGGTTCCCGACGGTGCTTTCTACGCCTTTCCGGACGTCGGCGAGCTGATCGAGGCGCGAAAGGGAATCGACTCGGACGGGGCGCTGGCCATGAACCTGCTGGACGAGGCCCACATCGCCTGCGTCCCGGGGAGTCCCTTCGGCGCGCCGGGCTACCTTCGACTCTCCTACGCCAACGCCGCGGATCGACTGGAGGAAGGCCTCGACCGACTGGCGTCCTGGATCGGGTGAGCGCGGCGCCGGGGTCCGGACGGTGGGGCTGGACTAAAGTTTTCCGAACCAGACTCGATACTGAAGATGGACTGAGGGGCAAAGCGCCCGGCGACCTCCGCCGGGCGGCTCGCCGGACACCCTTCCCAACACATACCCCACAGTAGGGGGGACTAAGCAGACACACCACTCAAACACAGCCCGCTTAGTCCTCTCCTACTGTCTTTTTTTCTTCCCCGTACGGCCGTATGGGGTGGCCGACCGGATTTGAACCGGCGACAGCTCGGACCACAACCGAGGGCTCTACCGCTGAGCTACGGCCACCGCGATTTTAACCCTTAATCCGCGGGCATTATACCAAAGGCATCCGTCCGCTGAATCCCTCTAAGCCGGCCGGAGGCAGCCCTCCACCGGCCCGGCCTCCACGACGCCGTCGTCCGGTTCGTACTCCACCAGCAGCGGGGGGCGCATCCGCGGTCGGTGGCGGGAGTAGGCGGACGCGTTCACGAACGTCGTGGTCGCCACCTGCTGTACACCGTAGCACTCGTGGATGTGACCGAAGACGTGCAGCCGGACCGCCAGCTGATCCAGCCGCTCCCGGAGCGCCTCGCAGCCCACCCCCCCGGCCCCGGACCTCGAGGGTCGATCCAGCACCCCGGCG
>CAZEBV010000046.1:12680-13269 GCA_964510695.1 uncultured bacterium | reverse complement strand
GGTCTTCTCCTCCATCAGGGAACGGGTCTCCCGGAACGCTTCCCCGCCGGGCACCTGCGACTTGAGCCAGTGAGGTTTCCGACGGACGCCGTCCGAGTCCCCGCGGCGCGGCAGGGTCTTTCGTTCCTCCCGTTCGGGCACGTCGTCGAAGGCCCGTTCCCAGGGAACCGCGTCGGAAATCGAACGGGCCCCGGTTTCGAAGGCGTCCTCGAAGCCCTCGACGACGCGCTCACACACCGCCTTCATTCGGGGGGCCCGGTCCCGCTCGTGCTCCAGGGTGGTCAGGTTCCGGTCGGGCCCTTCCCCCGGCACGAGATCCCCGACGTTCCGAAGGTCGGGGTCGACGTTCAGGGCGAAACCGTGGCGGCTGACCCAGCGGCGAAGCTGAATCCCGATCGAAGCGATCCGCCGGCCCTCGACCATCAGCCCGGATCCCGACGAGCCGGGGGCCGCCTCCAGCCCGAAAGCCTTCAGCGTGTCCCGGAGTACCGACGCCAGCCGATCGAGAAAAACACCGGCGTCACGGGGTTCCAGCTCGAAGATCGGGTAGGCGACGAGCTGCCCGGGACCATGGTAGGTCCGGCGGCCG
>CAZEBV010000046.1:0-12670 GCA_964510695.1 uncultured bacterium | reverse complement strand
CCCCGCCGGGTGCGGTGAAGTTCAATGCCCCTCCGCTCGAGGTCCTCCTCCCCGATCGGGGGATCCCCGCCGTCCGCGCGGGCCCCCAGGGTGACGACCGGCGGATGCTCCAGAAGCAGAAGGGTGTCGGGGATCTCGTCCCGGATGCGCCTGTGCTGCAGCCGAGTCTGAAGGTTCAGGGCGGCCTCGTAGGGAACCAGGTCCAGCCAGGCGTACTCGAACACGACGGCTCCTCCTCGCGCAGCCTCGAAGGTCGGGGAACGGGACGAAGGGGTCCCGGGAGCACAGTCTATCCGTGCCCGGGGAACCCCTCAAACCGAACGCCCCGTCAGCCGGGATTTCTTGCCACGTGGAACCGCCCGGTCTACAATCGGTTTACGATGTTCAGTTCGCGCTGTTCCCCCAATTTTACGATCCAATCGTGAGGCGATCCTCATGGCTCAGGCCCGGGATATCACCGAAGAACGCACGCTCACCTCCTACAATCCCGCCACCGGTGACCCCATCGACACCGTCCCGATCCACTCCGAGGACGACGTGCAGTCGATGGTGGCCCGCGCCCACGAAGTTCAGCCCGAGTGGGCCGAGACCCCGATGGATGAACGGGCCGAGCTTATGCGGGACTTCCGGGACCTCCTTCTCGATCGGCGGGACGAGGTCGCGCGCCTTCTGACCGACGAGGTCGGCAAACCCCTCGTCGAGGCCCTGATGCAGGAGGTGGCCATGACGGCCGAGATGGCCACCTACTTCGCGAAACAGGGCCCGGAGGTCCTTCGCGACCAGCGGGTCAAACACCGCCTCATGAAGAACAAGAAGAGCACGCTCGTGCGTGAGCCCAAGGGGGTCATCGGCATCATCACCCCCTGGAACTACCCGCTCGTGCTCTCCACGCAGTCGATCCTGCCGGCCCTGCTTGCCGGCAACGCCGTCATCAACAAACCCAGCGAATACACGCCCCTGACCTCCCTGAAGGTTCAGGAGCTTCTGCTGGAGGTGGGGCTCCCGGAGGACGTGCTGCAGGTGGCCACCGGGGAGGGAACCACCGGGGCCGCCCTGGTGGAAGCCAACGTGCAGCACATCAGCTTCACCGGCAGCGTTGAAACCGGACGGAAAATCGCGGCCCGATGCGGGGAACGGCTGATCTCGTGCACCATGGAGCTGGGGGGCAAGGACGCCGCCATCGTGCTCGAGGACGCTCCGATGGAGCGGACCATCGGTGGCCTCACGTGGGCGGCCTTCACGAACGCCGGTCAGATCTGCGCCAGCCTGGAGCGGGTCTTCGTGCACGAGTCCATCGCCGACGATTTGATCGACGGCATCGTGGAAAAAGCGTCCTCCCTGCGGCTTGGCCCCGGGACCGACGAGGTTGACGTGGGCCCGATGGCCATGGAAGGCCAGCTCGAGAAGGTGGAGGATCAGGTGCGCGACGCCCGTGAGAAGGGCGCCGCCATCCTCACCGGGGGGAACCGCGGCCCCGAGGAGGGCAACTACTTCGAGCCGACGGTCCTGATCGAGGTGGACGACGACATGAAGGTGCTCCGGGAGGAAACCTTCGGCCCCCTGCTTCCGATCGTGCCGGTCGCTTCCGAGGAGGAGGCGATCGAGCGGGCCAACGACACCCCCTTCGGCCTCACGGCCAGCATCTGGAGCGCCGACACCGAGCACGCCGAGAAACTCGCCCGACGGGTCGAGGCCGGCAGCGTCTACATCAACGACCACGTCAGTCCGCAGGGCGGCCCCGAAGTCCCCTGGGGGGGCGTGAAGGACAGCGGGGTCGGACGGACGCGAGGCGAGGAGGGGATCCTGGAGATGACCGAACCGAAGCACTTCTCCGTGGACCGGCTCACCATGGACGAGGAGTTCTTCTGGTTCCCCTACAGCCGATCCGTTCAGGGCTGGCTGGATCGGCTCCTCCCCTGGCCCTTCAAGCGCTGGCTGGGAGGCTGAGGCCAGGAGGTTTCTCCGGGGACCCGTCCGTTCCCCTGCCCGCCTGACATCGCCTCCTTCCCCGTTCATCCATCTCGATCCGGTCGAGGACGCCGGGAGGACCCCTCACGTGCCCGAACTTCGACGCGACCCGCTTACCGGCGACTGGGTGATCTACAGCGAATCCCGCCGGGGGCGCCCCGAGGACTTCGACGTCTCGTCGTCCCCACAGGACCCGATCGAGGAGTGCCCCTTCGAACCGGGTCGGGAGGACCGAACGCCGCCCGAGGTGGACGCGATCCGGCCCGGGGGAGACGGCCGTTCCGACTGGGCCGTGCGGGTGGTCCCCAACAAGTTCCCCGCGCTGTCGGACACCGGCGGTTCCGCCGAACCCCCTGCGGGGGACCCGGACACGCGACCGGGGCGGGGCACCCACGAGGTCGTGGTGGAGACCCCCCACCACGAACGGGAGTGGCACCGGCTAAGCCCCGAACACATGGCACGGGTGCTGGAGATGTACCGCCGGCGGGTTCGAACGCTCGGGGCGCGTCCCTCCGCCCGGGTGGTCCAGGTGTTCAAGAACCGCGGCGGACGAGCCGGCGCCACGCTGTCGCATCCCCACGCCCAGGTTTTAACCCTGCCCGTCCTTCCTCCCCGCACGGAACGCCTCCTGCGGGGTGCCCGGGACCACCACCAAAAAACCACGAACTGCTACTGGTGCGAGGCGATGCGGACGGAGACCCGACGGGTGGCCGAGACGGACGATTTCACGGCCTGGTGCCCCCGGGCCTCCCGGTTTCCCTACCAGGTGAGGATCGCCCCGAAACACCACGACCCGGACTTCACCGACCTGACGACCGCCCAGCGGAAGGACCTTAGCCACCTGCTCGTGGACCTCGCCGGCCGGCTCGAGGAGGTTCTTCGGTCACCCCCCTACAACGTGCTGCTCCACACGGCCCCCCGGTCGGAACCGGACGAATTCCCCGCCCAGGACGTGGCCGATTTCTTCCACTGGCACCTGGAGTACCTGCCGCGGGTAAGCCGCACCGCGGGACTCGAGCTGGCCACCGGAACCCACCTCAACCACACCCTCCCGGAAACCGCCGCCGGGCACCTGCGAAGCCAGGGGGATTAGACCGAAAACCCCACCCCCCTCACCGGGCGAGGATCCGAGGCCCGGGATCGGGCGTGGGATCACGCAGTGAGTGAGCCCGGGATCAGGGGAATGGAAGCGAGAACGGGTCCTCCCGGGAGGGCGAGTCGAACGGGGCCGGGGCCTTCAGGCGGAGTTGACCTTGAGCTCCCAGTTTCCAAGCGAATTGACCTTGAAGTAAATTTCCCCCTCCACGTCCACCTGAAACTCCCCCGAGGTCGTTCCGGAGAGCCCGCTTCGGGTGACGGGAGCACCAACCGACGAACCGCCGTCCCCCTTCACGTAGACCTGAAACATGGGTCCGGTGGTGGTCCACTCGACGCGGAGGCTTCCGGGGGCCTCGAAGGACGTGGTCCGGTTCATGTGTTTCCCGCTGAAGACCTTGGGAAACTGGCTCTCCCGGCCGGAGCGATTCCAGTCGTCATCCCCCGAGCTGGCACGGGCCTCATCGGAGCTTCCGGCCGAGCCTCCGGCGCCTCCCCCCCGACCCTGATCCACGTAGGCTTCAGGATGGGGTCGATAGTCACCCCCGGCGTTCTCCTCCCCCGGCCTGGGTGGAGACCCCGCCCGGCGGCGAACCTGCCGATCGTCGGACGGCGCGGGCTGCGGGGCCACCGAGGACTGGTAAACCACCACGAAAATCCCCGTGCCCGCGACCACGAAAAGCATGATCCAGGCCCAGCCGACCAGACCCCAGTTGGCCGGGTTAAACAGCTCGGCGGGCGATTTCTTCGGTTCATCGTGTCCCATCTTCGGCATGCAAAAAAACCCCCGGACCTTCCCTGATGTCGATACGACGGTACAGCAATCCCGGCCCCGAACGTTCTCGGTCGAACGGTAAAAGAAACGTGCGGAGGACGGACCGACCGGGAACGACCATTTCCCGCGGGGAGCCCGGAAAGCCCCCCCGACCCCGGTGAGATTCCCCCTCACCCCTATCAGGGTCGTACGTGATGTAAATCAGAGTACTATAAAGAGCCTTTTACTGCCTGTAAACAGTTAGTGTCTCAACATCCCAGAGCACCCCGCCGGGACCCGTGGACGTTCGCGGATGCACCACGTATTGTCCAACAGGATGTCTTCCTGATCCGATCCCTGTCCAACGGGAGCCTCACCATGATCTCGAACCCTCCCGACCTGACCGGCCTGACCGCCTTTATCACCGGGACCACCCGGGGCATCGGGAAGGCCCTTGCCCTGGCGCTCGCGGAGCGGGGCTGCAACATCGTGTCCACGGGCAAAACCGAGGACGACTCCGACAGCGACCTGAAGGGGACCATCCACAAAACGGCCCGGGCCTGCGAGGAGAAGGGCGTCGAGACCCTGGCCATCCCCCTGGACGTCCGGGACGAGGCGAACGTCCAGGAGGCCGTGGACCGGTCGATTGAAACCTTCGGTGAGGTCAACATCGTCATCAACAACGCCAGTGCCATTCAGATCGTGGACGTGGAGGATCTGGCCCCCAAACGGTTCGACCTTCTCACCGACGTCAACGTCCGGGGCACCTACCTGGTCAGTCGGGCGTTCATCCCCCACCTGAAGGACGTCGAGCCCGCCTGGATCCTCACCAACGCGCCGCCGGTCAAAATCGACCGGGCCCCCGGTCACGCCCCTTACGCCTGGACCAAGATGGGGATGTCCTTTTTGACGCTGTCGCTGGCCGAGGAACTGTGGGAGCAGGACGTGGGCTGCAACACCTTCTGGCCCATCACCGCCATCGACACCCGGGCTACGCGGTACTTCGGGCTCGGCACGGAGGAAGACTGGCGAACGCCCGAGGTCCTCACCGACACGGTGCTGGAAATCCTGAAGCACGATCCGTCCGTCTTCACCGGCCACGCCCTGTACGACGAGGACTTTTTGCGCGAACACGGGGTCGAGGATTTTTCCGGCTACAGCGTCGTCGAGGGAACCAACCCTCCTCCCTCGTCCGCCCGGATGTTCGACCCCGACTACGACCCCCCCGAATGACCGGACTCAGCCCGCCCTTCGTTCCAAGGCACCAGGGGCCCACGTCCACCATCGGGACGTCGGGAGGAGGGTTCCCGTGACCCTCGAGACCCTGCTGACCTACCTGCCGGCGTTCCTGGTGCCGCCCGTGGTCGGCGTCGTCATGTGGATGGTCCACCGTGTGATCAAGCAGCGCATGGAACCCAGCACGAACCGCTCGATCATCCGCGGGCTTGTGCTATCGGTGGTGGGGCTGGCGGGGGCGGTGGCCTTCGTGCTGGCCCTGCCCGTCTCGGAGTCCACCAAGCAGAACCTGCTGCAGGTGGGGGGGCTGGCCATCACCGCGGTGGTGGCGTTCTCCTCCACCACGGTCATCCGGGACGCGGCGGCGGGCACCGCCATGCGGTTCTTCTCCCCCTTCAAACGGGGAGACTACCTGGAAACCGACCGGTATTTCGGCCGCGTCACCGAGGCGGGGCTGCTCCACACGGAGCTTCAGACCGAGGACCGCGCCCTCGTGACCCTCTCCAACGCCACCCTGCTTGGGAACTCTTTTCGCACCCTTCCCGCCTCGGGCACCGTCGTCTCCACCGAAGTTTCCCTGGGCTACGACGTACCCCACACCCTGGTCGAGGAGATCCTGCTCGGGGCCGTCGAAGAAACCGGCATGGAGGACCCCTTCGTACAGGTCCGGGAACTGGGAAACAACGCGGTCACCTACCGGGCGGCCGGGGTCCTGACCGAGGTCGACAACCTGCTGACGACCCGCAGTGAACTGCGCCGGAACGTCCTGGACAGCTTTCACGGCCGGGACGTGGAGATCGTCTCCCCCGAGTTTCGCAACCAGCGCACCCTGGCCGAGGATCAGCGGTTCGTACCAACGGTGGAGGAGGGAACCGTCCCGTCCGGGGATCAGACGCGCGGGAGCACCGAGAGCGTGGTCTTCGAGAAGGCCCTGGAGGCCCAGGAGGCGGAGGACCTGCAGGAGATCATCACCGACCTGCAGGAAAAGAAGGAGACCCTCGAGGAGCAGAGCGACGTGGAGGACAAAGAGGATCGCCTCGCGACGCTGGACCGACGCATCGAGGCCGTCCGCCGGAAGAAAGAACGGGTGGAGGAAAAAATCAAGGAGGACTAACGGGCGGGCGGGGCCCCGAGCCGGTCAGCGCCCCGCCTAACTGACCTCCGATGGATCCTCCGTCCGGTCCGTGGAGGGGGATGTATCCGCCTCCGCGCCGTTGGTGCCGTCGGACCCGATGGACGGAGCGCCGGGCGAGGGCTCCGAGTCGGAGGGTCGCCTCAGGGACGACGCCGACTCGTACTGTTCGAACGGGAACTCGTCCACCTGGATGACCTCGTCCCTCAGCTTTCGGGCCCGCCGGACGGTCTCCCGCTCGTCCTCGGTAATCACCCCGGCCTCGACGGCCTCGTCCAGGGCCTCCCGGGGCTCACCCCGCTCCAGGGTGCCGTCCTTCATGGCGTCCTTGACCAACCCGATCACCTCGTCCCCCTTCACGGAGAGCCGGAACGCCTCCTCCAGCCGGTAGAAGGGATCCTCCTCGTCCTCGGGCTCGAAGATCCCGCGGGTTCGGAAGCGGCGGTCCTCGCCGGGGGTCTGCATCCGGCGGGCGACCTCGTGGCCCAGCCTGTCGTCGGGCGGGCTCCCGAAGGAGTTCAGCCGGACCCACGGAGCCACCAGGTAGCGAAGCACGGGCGTCAGCAGCGGCAGCTCGAAGTTCTCGTAGAGGCCCTCGAACGCCTCCTGCATCCGGTAGAAGGCGTAGTCCATCGACCACTCGAAGAAGGGACGATCCTCCTCCCGCTCCCCTTCCTCCTCGAAGCGGCGAAGCACGGCCGTGGCCATGTACATCCAGGAGAAGACGTCGGCGAACCGGCCGGAGATTTTCTCCTTGCGCTTCAGGGCGCCTCCCATCGTGGTCAGGGCCAGGTCGGCCAGGAAGGCGAAGGAGGTCGAGGCCCACTCCAGGTGGCGCCAGTACCGCGAGGTGGGCGTGGTGGTGTTGAAGAGCGACGCCCAGCCGCGCGTCAGGCTCATGGCCACCGTCCGGAATCCGTTGCGCACGATGTGGCCGATGTGGCCGCAGAAGGCGCGGTCGAAGCGCTTCACGTCGCCCTCCATCATCCCCATCATTTCTTCCAGCAGGTACGGATGGCAGCGAATCGACCCCTGACCGAAAATGATCAGCGTGCGGGTCATGATGTTGGCACCCTCGACGGTAATGGAGATCGGGGCACCGGTGTACTCGTGGGCCAGGAGGTTGTTGGGACCGCGGGTGATGGCGGAGCCGCCGCGGATGTCCATGGCGTCGTTGACGACCTCGCGGCCCATCTCGGACATGTGGTATTTGGTGATGGCGCTGGCCACCGTCGGCTTCTGTTCGTCCTGGACGCTGGCGCAGGTGAAGCGCCGGGTGGACTCCATGATGTAGCTCTTGCCGCCGATGCTGGAGAGGGGTTCCTCGACCCCCTCGAACTTCCCGATGGGCAGTCCGAACTGACGGCGCACCACGCCGTGGGCCGAGGTGACCCGGCTGGCGAACTTGGCCAGCCCCGCGGTATGGGCGGGAATGGAAATTCCCCGACCGGCGGCCAGGGCCTCCATGAGCATCTGCCAGCCCCGTCCGGCCCAGTCGGTGCCCCCGATGATCTGGTCCGCCGAAATCACGACGTCCTCGCCGCGGGTGGGTCCGTTGTAGAACGGCACGCCGAGCGGATCATGGTAAGCGTCGTTCTCCACGCCCTCGAGGTCCGAGGGCACCAGCGCACAGGTGATGCCGACGTCCTCCCCCTGCCCCAGGTGGTTCTCGGGATCGTAGAGGCGGAAGGCGAGGCCGATGGTGGTGGCGATCGGCGCCAGCGTAATCCAGCGTTTTTCCCAGTTAAGCCGAATTTTCAGGTCCCCGTCCTCCTCGAAGAGCTCCCCCCGGGAGGTCAGGGAACCGGCGTCCGAACCGGCCTTCGGCTCGGTGAGCCCGAAACAGGGGATCTCCTCCCCCCGGGCCAGCTTCGGAAGGTAGTAGTCCTTCTGCTCCTCGGTGCCGTAAAAGGAGAGAAGCTCCCCGGGACCCAGCGAATTGGGAACCATGATCGTGATGGCGAGGATGGACGAACTGGTCCCCACCTTCTGGATCACGGCGCTGGTCCCGACCGGCGAAAAATCGAGCCCCCCGTACTCCTCGGGGATGATCATGCCGAAGAAGCGGTTCTCCAGGATGTGATCCCAGGCCTCGTCGGGAAGCCGCCGCTCGGACCAGACGTCCCAGTCGTCGACCATCCGACACAGTTCCTCGGCGGGTCCCTCGAGGAACTCACGTTCACGGTCCGAAAGCTCCGGGTAATCCTCCTGCCAGATGCGGTCGAAATCCGGGCGGCCGGAGAACAATTCCTCCTCCATCCAGACGTCCCCGGCCTCCAGGGCGATCTTCTCGGTCTCGGAGATCGACGGGAGAAACCCCATGGAGTCCATGAGGTTCAGCACGGGACCTGACACGAGCGTCCGCCGAATCGGGGGGACCACGACCAGAAGGGAGACGCCCACGAAGACGCCCAGGGCCCAGATCGGGGCCCCCAGACCGTACAGGGCGGCCGCGCCGGCCAGACACCACAGCCACAGCGGCGCTCCGGCGAAACCCAGCACGAAGAAAAGGGCGATCAGAGAGGTCACCATCATGCCCGTGGAAAGGTCGAACAGCACGCCGTAGTAGGGGTAGTTCATCCCGGAACCTCCCGACGACACGAGTTGAAGGTACGGCTCGCTGGCATTATGCCATGTTTTCTGCCTGTGGAGGACCCCACCCCCCGTGTGGGGACGATCCCCACCGACCGGCCGGGACACTCTGCTAAGCTCTTTTTTCGTGAAGGAGGCGGCACATTAACGGATCCGCCGGAGGAAAACGTCCCGTGAACATCCTGGGATGGATCGTGTTCGGTCTGGTGGCCGGCACCCTCGCCCGGTTCGTCATGCCGGGGGACGACGCGGCCGGGTGCATCGTGACGATCATCCTGGGGATCGCCGGAGCGGTGGTGGGCGGGTTCATCGGGACGCAGCTGGGGATGGGGAGGGTCACCGGGTTCGACGTCGAAAGCCTGGTCCTGTCCGTGATCGGCGCCATGATCCTCCTGGTGATGTACCGCCTGATTCAGGAGGAGTAGGGGTCCCCCCCGTCCCGCCCGTTGAGCCTCCTTTGCCAGGGGACGATCGGGCACCGAAGCCGTCCCGGCCCCTCCAGGAACGCCCGCCGGAGGGAGGGGCTCTCATCCAGGCAATCGTGGATCGCAAGCCGGGTGCTCAGAACGGCGTGAAGGACCCACAGAAGGGGTAACTCGAGGATGTACCCCGTTGCGGTGAGGGCGAACCCGGCGTCCGCCGTGGTCAGCCAGAGGTTAAAAAACGAAACCAGGCCGACCCCCGGGGTCAGCGCGAAGAGCACACACCAGGCCAGCCGCTGTCCCCGCGACGGGGCGCTCTCCACGCCCCGCCCCCTCAGTTCCCGGGCGGTGGCGAGGATCCAGTAAAAACCGTAGAGCCCGAGGGTGCGTACAGCAGCCATCGGACGGTTCGGGGACGACGGCGGGCCATCGGGTCAAAAACCCGTTCACGAACGGCGGGGCGTCCCCCGGAGGCGTCGAAGACAGCGCGCTAACGGGTGCCCCATCCGCAGACCGTAAGTTCCTCCGCGTGGGCCGCGAGGGTGTACTGCTCGAAGGTGAAGTAGCGGACCTCGGGAGGACGGGCCTCGCCGAGGGGACCCTCGAAGCGAAGCCAGGCGGGCCACCACTCGGCCGTCGGAAGATACAGTCGGCTCAGGGGATTGCCCGAAGGGTCCTCGGGGAGAGTCCGTTCGCCGAGCCGGGCGGGCGGGATCTCGTCCAGACCGCCCACGAAGGTCCGCTTCTTCCGATCCGTGGGCAGTGAAAAACAGAACCACACGCGGTTTTCGTCCAGGATGTGAAGCTGCCGGACGTCCCGGACGGATTCGGGGAGGATCGGGGGAAGCCAGCCCCGTTCGATCAGCTCCGCCTCGCGCACCGAATCGTAATCGGGGTGACGGGACTCGTAGGTCTCCGCCCACGAGAAACCGATGTACACCGGCGCCACCAGCACGAAGGCTCCCAGCAGCAGCCAGAGAACCACGACCACCCAGGAGGGTCGTTCCACCGTCCACACCCCTCGAGCTTCGGAGGTTCCTCGATTCAGCCGTCGACGGGCCATCCGGCCCCGGATCGGGCCACGCCCCGTTCTTCCGAACCGGGACGAAACCATTCTTGAATTGTTCCGGCCGGGGCGCAAGTCCCCCCGGGAGCCGCCTGGATCGCTTCCCGGCGGTCCTTTACGAAACGAGGGGCAGCGAGAATAATAGGGCGACACGCCGACCGTCGGTGAATTTCAACCGGAGGGAGCGGTTCCACTTGGACCTGCCGGAGGAGCTTTTGCGAACGGACTTCGAGCAATGCAGTCGACTGCTGGAACACTACGACCGCCGCTTCGGACGGGGCATCACTTTCCTCTTCTGCGTCTTCGCGGGCGCCGTGCTCTCGGTGATCGTGCTGCAGCACGCCGCCGAGGATCTCATGCTGAAATTCGCCACGATCAGCGGAATTTACCTGACGGCCTGGGCGGGCGGCACCGTGATCCTGACTTCCATGGCCCGCAACCGCATGTATTTCTGTCGGGTGGCCTCCTACGTCAGCGAGATCCGACAGTACTACCTGAACCACGAGTCCATTGACGTGGAGAACCGCTCGGGGATGTTCACCGACGTGGGCGATCCGGATCCCCTGACGCCCACCAGCTCCCGGACCGTCCTGATGTTCGGCATCGCCGCCGTGAACTCGCTGTTCCTGGCGATGGGCACCCTTTACGCCCTCCAGTTCGTCACCCTTCCCCTCGGAGCGGCCTGGGTCGCCGCCCTGGCGTTTTTGCTCTCGACCGCGGCCCAGAGTGCCACCCTGATACGAAGCCTGGCCTGAGTCGGCCGCGGACCATACGGACTGCTTTCCCACCCGAGACAGGGGGAGGACCCGCATGAACGCCGAATCACGGGACGTCAACGTCGAGGCCCGGGACGGGCGGCGCCTCGCCGGCACCCTTCACCGATCGGGGACGAAAAGTCAGGGTGCGGTTCTGTTCACGTCGGCCATGGCCACCCCTCGATCCTTCTACGCCTCCATGGCCGACTGGCTCGCCCGCCGCGGCTTCGTCGTTCTGACCTTCGATTACCGCGGCATCGGAGACTCCCGGACGGGGACCCCCGCCGAGTCGGACGCCACCGTCGAGGAGTGGGCCCGGCGGGACGTCCCGGGCGCCCTCGACTTCCTTCGGGGTCGGGCCGACGGGACGGACCCGTACGTCTTCGGGCACAGCCTCGGCGGCCAGATCATGGGGCTGGCGGAGGACGAGGTCGACCCGGCGGGCCTGGTGACGTTCTCCGCCCAGAGCGGCTACTGGAGGCTACAGCACCCCGGTCAGCGGTGGAAACTGTTCCTCGCCGCCTGGATCCTCTTCCCCGCCCTCACCCGTCTGTTCGGCTACCTCCCCTGGCGGCGGCTATACGGGGGTGAGGACATCCCCGGGCCGGCGGCCCGTCAGTGGTATCGCTGGTGCCGCAGCCCCGATTACCTCCTCGGGGACTCCCGCCTGGAGGGCCGCGGGGGCTACCGTCGGTTCTCGGCCCCGATCCTGGCCTACAGCTTCGAGGACGACCGGTGGGGCTACCGCGAGGCCGTCGATCGCATGATGGAAGCCTACACCGGCGCCGACGTCACGCGCGTCCACCTCGACCCCGAGGAGGTGGGGGTGACGTCGATCGGGCATTTCGGGTTTTTCCGCCCGGCGATGCAGCCCCTCTGGGAGGACCTTCTGGAGCGGATGCGGGGACTCCGATAGTTAAAGTCCCGAACCCCGTACCCGTTCATACGAGGGCCCGGGCGGCGGTTCCCTCTGCCGTGCATTCGTCCTCCTCGACGCTGCTGCATCACGGTTCACGTCCGTCATCTTCGATGCCGGTCGGCCCCGAACGTCCACCGGGTACCGGGGCTCCTCAGGGTCCCCGTCGAGTCCGTTGATGGGTTGTGGCGCACCGTGAATCACTTATACTTTTTAGGTTTTTTGACAATCGAAGGACGGGGCATACGATTACTCGAGGAGGTTCAGGCCAATGCTTCACGGCAACGAGAGGGGACAAGGCATGGTCGAGTACGGGATGATCTCGGGGCTTTTGGCCGTGGTGGTCGTGTCCAGTTTCGTGGCGCTGGGTCCTCAGCTCAACGAGGCGTTCCAGCAATCCTCGAACTCGGCCGCTTCCCCCGACGGTTCGGTTCCGATGCAGTCCGTCGAGGACGGCGACTACGTCGCTCCCGACGATGGATCCACCACCGACGACGGAAACACCCTCGACGACGGCACCACCACCGACGACTGTGACTCGACCAGCGACGGTACCCTCGACACCCAGGAGTGCGACGACACGACCCAGACCCTCAACGGATAATCACAGCGAGAGAGGCCGGTCGGTTCTGAGGGTCTGACGGACCTCCTGTTGGGGGAGGGCTCGTTCCGCCCCCGTCCTTCTTGTCGGTCAGGGTCCTCCGGGGGGTTTCGTCCGCCGATCGGTTCCCGCC
>CAZEBV010000045.1:10883-13338 GCA_964510695.1 uncultured bacterium | reverse complement strand
AAAGAACCAGGGTGAACCTGTGCCCCCATCATAGTTGATCGGGGTCCGTTTGGGAAAAACCTCGCCCGTCGGTCGTCCCGGAGGCTTTAGGGGTCGGGGCCTTCGACCCCCGAGGCGGCGAATGGCTCCGATCGTGCAGCCGTCCGCCCCCCCTGCGCGGGGGGCTCTTATCCTTCTCCCATGCGCCCCGGGCAAGGTACCCTTGCAGGGCGCTTCAGGTTGGCACCTTCCCCGGACGCTTCGATCCCCCTCACACCACCGGAGGACGTCATGCCCATTGAGTCCAGCGCGGCCCAGACTCTCCTGAAAAACATCGACCACCCGGTGTTCCTCACCGACCCGGACGGCGTCATCCGCTCGGTGAACGCCCCCTTTGAATCCTTCCTTCAGGGTTCCCCGGACGAGGTGATCGGCCGGTCCGCCGCCTTCCTCGAAGCACCGGGCTCCCCGGGCCCCGCCTGGGACGAACGCCTCGAGAACCTTCCCGTCGGGGAAAACTGGGAAGGGATCGTTCTGCACCGTTACCGGAACGAGGAGGTTCGCCGCGTTCATCAGACCATCACGCCGATCGAGGACGAGTCCGGGGCCATCGGCGGGTACGTGGTTCTGAACCTGGATTTAAATCGGCTCACGGATGACGCGGACACGTTCCGGAAGGAGGCCCTGCACGACGACCTGACCGACCTGCCCAACTGGCACCTCGCCCGCGACCGCATCCGCCAGTCCCTCGATCGGCTCGAACGGGATCCCGACCGGGGTTTCACCCTGCTGTTCTTCGACCTGGATGACTTCGATGGCCTCGTGCAGGAGTACGATGAAGCGATCGCGGATCGCGTGCTGGAAACGCTGGCCCGGCGCCTCGAGGAGAACATCCGCCCCGGGGACACGGCCTCCCACAGCACCTCGACCTGGCTCGGAACGGACGAGTTCCTGATTCTCCTGGAGGACACCCACGAACCCGCGGACGCCGAGTCGGTCATCAAACGTCTGCTCGTCGTGACCCGCGAGCCCATGGAGGTGGAGGGCCACCGACTCCAGGTGGACGCCACCGCCGGCATCGTCCTCAGCTCGCCGGAATACATCGATCCGGAAACCATGGTCCGGGACGCGGAGGCCGCCCTCCATCGGGCCCGAAGCGACGGGATCGACTACGCGTTCGCGACCGAGTCCATGGAAGAGGAACTCCAGGATCACTTTCGAATGGAATCGGACCTCCGGAACGCCCTGAAGGAGGGGGAGTTCGAACTTCACTATCAACCCATCGTTCACCTGGCCTCGGGGGGGCTCGAGGGGTTCGAGGCCCTGATTCGATGGGACCATCCCCGGGGCCTCCGGACGCCGGACGAATTTCTCCCGGTGGCCGAACGATCCGGGCTCATCGTGCCGCTGGGACAGTGGGTGCTGGAGGAAGCCCTCGGGCAGTTTCGGGACTGGCGGGAGGAGGAACTGCTGGACGAGGGAACCGTCATGAGCGTGAACCACTCCCCCTCCGAACTCGCCGAGCAGAACTTCCTCGACACCGTGGAAGACGTGCTGTCGCAGGTGGACCTTCCCCGGGAGTCGCTCCACCTGGAGTTTCGCGAGACCACGGTAACCCACAACGTCGAACGCATGGACGAACGCATCCGGAACCTCTCGGAGCTGGGCCTGAACCTCTGCCTGGACGATTTTGGCAGCGGCCTCTCTTCCCTGGAGCGAGTGTCACGCTGGCCCGTCGATTACCTCAAGATCGACCGCACGTTCATCAAGGGGCTCGGGGAGGACGAGGAGCAGCGTGATCTGACCCGGGGCGTTTTGAAGTTCGCCGCCAGCAACAACCTTCACGTCATCGCCGAAGGGGTTGAAACCGAACAGCAGCACCGGCTTCTCAGGGAGTGGGACTGCACCGCCGCTCAGGGTTATCACTACGCGAAACCGCTCCCCGCCGACGAGGTCGAGGACCGCCTTCGAGGGGCCCGGCCCGAGGACGACGTCTGGCCCGCCCTGGAGAACCGCTAGGCCTCGACCCGCTCCCCCCCGGCACCGACCGAACGAACCGGGCCTTGACGTCCGGTGCCCCCCTTGATCCTCCACTCAGCCGAGGATCCCGTCCTCACCGCCTCCCGGCCATTCATCTGCTACAATAGGTGTTCAAGGTGGGGGCCATGCGAGGATCCCGCCGGACGGTTCTTTGACGGCTGATCGGAAGGAGGTGAAACCATGAGCCAGCGATCCCCTCCTTCGCCGCCCCGGAAGGAAGAGGGCCCGGAGATGATCGAGAACGGCCTCATCGTGGCCCTGATCTGCATGATCATTGTCGGGCTCGTTCTCGCGATGGGACCGGGCCTGTGGTACCTGTTCACCTAGAACGCACCCCGACGAACCTTCAACACGGACCCCGATCCCCGGCCCGGCGACCCGGGCCGGGGTTTTGACCTGTACCCTCCTGGACGGCCCGGTCGAGAGCCCGTTTGTT
>CAZEBV010000045.1:0-10873 GCA_964510695.1 uncultured bacterium | reverse complement strand
ATCCACACGACGGTCGAAGGGACCTTCCCGGGCCGAACGATTTTCGCGCCGGGACCACGCCTTTACCATATGCTCGTTTCGCGGCGCCGGATCCTCCAGCGCCCTCGGGAGCGGATCATGGACTCCACCCGGCTCGTCGGCGGCCTGTTCGTCGGACTGATCGTGTTCCTGCTCGGATCGGGGCCCGTTCGTGGCGGGACCATCGACTCCGAGGTCCGCCTCTACGGCGGGCAGCTCAGCGACAACGAGTACGACGAGATCGTCCTGGGGGAGACCGACCTGGAGGACGCCTACCTCGCGGCCGCCGCGTGGACGCGGGTCCTTGGCCATCCTCACCCGGCGCTGCGGGTGGAGGGCGAGGTCAATCTGACGCAGCACTTCGGCCTCCAGGACCACGGGGAGGCGAACGCTCTGGTCGCCCTGCGGCTCACCCGGTTCCCCTGGGATTCCCTGCTTGATACCACCCTGGCCATGGGGCTGGGCCCGTCGTACGCCTTCGAGACCCCGCCGGTCGAGCGGGCCTACGGGGACGGGGAACGACTGCTCGCCTTCTGGCTGACGGAGGTGACGATCGACCCCGACCCGCACTCGGGCTGGTTCGCCCTGGTCCGCATCCACCACCGCTCCAGCGTCTTCGGGCTGGTCAGCGACGCCTACGGGTCGAATTTCATCGCGGTGGGCGGGGGGTACCGGTTCTGAGCGTCCCCGGAGGATCACGGTCCGGGGGGAAGGATATCCGCTCCGCCGTTCAGGGCCGGCAGACGAAATAGCAGTTCTGGACGTCCCCCTCCAGCTGATGAACCTCGACCTCCCGGAAACCGGCCTCCCGGAACATCTCCCGGGCCGTTTCCTTCCCCCACATCGTACCCAGACCCGGTCCCCCCTGGGCCAGGGAGACGGTCATGCAGTGCAGCGTGGAGGTCGCGCAGAGGGTCGTCCCCAGGGGGGGATCCATGTTTTCTCCACGTTCCGGGACGCATCGATGTCCTGCGCCAGGTAGACCCCGTCCGCGGTCAGGGTCTTCACGATGCCCCGAAGCAACGCCTCCTGCCGGGCTGCCCTCCACGCTCCCTCAGGAGGAATCCTCGACGTCCTTTTGCCGCTCGACGGAACCCAAAAAACCTCCCTGTCGTCTCCTTTCCCTTACGCGAAAATCCTCGTCGCTGACGGAACGGGTACATGGCGTACCCCGTCTTCGGGGCGGACCGGGTCTCAGCCGGACGTGATTCCCGGCCCGGGCGGCCTACCGTGGTCGAACGACAGGCACCCGGGTCCGGGGAAGGCTCACGGTTCGTTTGGATGAATTCCTTGAGCCCCGTGCGGGGTACCCTCTACCCTCCTGGAGTAGCTTCGGCGCACCGCCCTTCGCGCGGGCCCACAACTCCTTCACGGGAAGGAACACGGACATGGACGCTTCGTCCGCCGGCAGCGCACCCACCCGGCCGCCGATCGGTCGGGGAACCCCCGGCCCGGCCTCGACGCCGTGCTAGTCTCCCTGGTCCGTTTTTTGCCGGTGGACCTCCTGCAGGACGATCGGGTTCAGCGGTTCCTGGAAATCCTTCCCCTCCAGGAACTCGAGCCGGCCACCTGGGGTGTGGTCCTCGGAGCTCTGGGCCTGACCCTGGCGGTTCTCATCTGGGTTCTTCAGGGGGAGATGGTGGTCGCCCGGTTGGTCTGGCTCGGGTTCATCCTCTTCGTCGGCGCGGGTGCCTACTGGGGATACCGGACGCTGGGCCCCACCTTCGGCACCCGGGTGAAAACCGCCGACACCGGACCCGCCCTCGCCCGATCCGACACGGCGGCGGACGGCGGGGAAACCGGGTCCTACCATCGATCCCAGGCGGTCTTCCAGCGGGAGGCCCAAAACCGCGAAAGACGGGGGGACGCGCGAGCGTTCCCCCGACAGGGCCCCACCGACGATCGGGAGGAACCCGCCGGGGAGACGTCCGGTTCACCGGAGAACCCCGACGATCCCCCTCAAAGCAGCTACGAGCGGGCCCTGGACCGTGCCGAGCGCACCTACCGGACGTTTCAGGGAAGTGGGGAGACACGGACCGCGAGCTTCAGCGTACCGACGGAATGGGCCGTACTCTGGCAGAACTCGGCGCACGAGAACGCGTTTTTCACGATCTACGTGCTGGAGGACGGCGAAAAAATAAAAAGCGTCGGAAGCCACCTGGGTACCTCGGCGGGACTCAGTGAAACCTTCCCCCCGGGGACCTACTCCCTTCGGGTCCACGGCACGGAAAGCTGGACGGTGAAAGTTCTGAAACCCAATTAATGGCACCGCGGCGATCCCGTCCCCGGCGAGCCGGCGGTCTCAGTCGGCGGCGTCCAGCGGGGGTCCCTCCAGGTCCACGTCGTGATCGTCCAGGATCCCGGCGACCTTCTCGGTGTCCGGCGGCATCGTAAGCTCGGAGAGCGCCTCGAACATCGGGACGCCGCCGGCCGGAACGATGCAGACCAACAGCCTCCCGTCATCCTCCCCGCTGTTGCGGTACGTGTGGCCCACTCCCCGGGGGAGCGTCACGGACACCCCGGGGCCGACCTGCCGCCGGCTCTCCCCCACCATCACGGTAAAGGTTCCCTCCAGCACGTAGAAGAACTCCTCCTGCTCGCGGTGCGTGTGCAGCGGGGGTCCCGTGCCCGGCGGGGAGAGAATTTCGACGACCTCGAACGCTCCGCCGCTGTGTTTCCCCTCCGATCGAATCCGCATTGTTTCCTCGAAGACCGGGATCGTGCGCCCCTGTCCGGCTTCCCGGACGTGGTCCAACGGGTCGAATTCCATCGAGTCTCACCTCACGTCAGAGGATCCGGGCCAGCGCACCATGGCCCACGAGAAACGGAAACAACGCCGATCAAACCGGAAGGAAGAGGGAAAACGGCGGAGGGAAGCGGTTCAGTGTCCCTTCGTCATGCGCCGCTGGAGTTCCCGGACGAGTTCGTCCCAGTCGTCCTGCGTCAAAACCGCGGGATCCAGGTCCTGCTCCCGCGCCAGGGCCAGCAGGTCCTCGCTGGACGCCTCGCGATCGGGAAGACTGATACGGCCGTTCCCGGGCACCTCCGGGTTCTGATCGCGCCCGGCGGCTTCGGACGGATCGTCGTCCGAAGCCGGCTTGAGGAGGGAACGCTGGCCGGGAGCCGGGTTCTCCTCGGAACGGGTAAACTGAAGCTGAAGCTGCCGGACGGTGGAGGGACCACCGCCGTGGACCCGTCGGACCCGCACCCTCGGTCGGGAGCCGTTCGGGGAACCCCCGCCCCGCTCCTCGGGCGGGGAAGCTTCGCGAACCTCTTCCTCGAGGTCGGTCCCATCGGCCACCTGATAAACGGCCAACCCGTCGAGGGCGTGGGGCTTGAGCCTGCGCCAGTGCGCCTGGGCGACCGGTCGGTCCTCGTAGAGCCATCCGCCGCCGCTCGGCTTTTCCTTCGCCTCCTCGGACTCCCAGGCGAGAATGGTTCGCACCTACGATCGTCCTTTATTATGGAGTTTACTAATTGTGATAGCCGACACTCACAAGCTAATCACAAATCCGGGAACCCGTCAAATCCCCGTCGGGGGGAACCCGGTCCCCCGGGTCCCGGTCGTCGGGTCCCCGACCCGCCGGGTGGGGGGGACGGGTCCGTCGAAAACGAACCGGACGGGTTCCCCCGAGGAGACTTCGTCGTGACGGTCGATCGTGTACGGCTGGCTCGACCCCTGGGGGCGGTTCTGCTCTGGGTTCTCTGCATGCTGGCCCTGGACCGGCTGGAGGTCCCCCTCGGGACGCCGGGACTGTACGTCTCCGCCTCGATGACCATCCTCGTGGGCTGGTCCACGACGCTTCTCTGGCTCTACTGGTGGGTGCACGACGTTCGTTCCCTGACCGTTCCGGTGGGCCTGGTGGCCCTTCTGACCCTTCTCGTGGTCCCCGGGGTCGTCCGGCTGGGCATCAAGGACGCCCTCGCCCTGGCGGCGGCCTTCGGGATGGGCTGGCTGCTGGCGGAGTGTTTCCGCAAGCCCGGCTACGTGGTGACGGTGCTCCTCGTGGGGGCCTGCTGGGACGGGCTGAGCCTGTTCGCCCAATCCGGACCCGTGCGGCGGATGACCGAGGAGGCCCCTCGTGTCCTGAGCCTGCTGAGCCTTCAGTACCCGCTCTTCGGTCGGTCCGGCTGGATTCCGATCCTGGGGTTTGCCGACTGGCTGCTGCTGGCGCTGGTGCTGGCCCTCTGCTTCCGGGAGGAACTTCGACCGCGCCGGGTGTTCGCGGGCATCGCGGGCGGCATGGCCCTGCTGCTCGTGTTGACCGTACTCCTGAAACCGAACCCGGCCCTGCCCGCGCTCCCGTTCGTGGCCCTGGGTTCGTTCTGCGGACTCTGGGAGTTCCTGGACCCCGACTGGCCGGGTTACCATGAGGGGCTCGGGGTGGGAATCGTCCTGACCCTGATCGTGCTGGTCCTGGTCGGTCTATTCGGGTAGGCGCAAAAACCAATCCCCTCGCCGCGCGCCGTTTCGGAGAACGTTACCCGTCCCGCGAAACGTCCAGGTCCTCGAGCGTCCCGCTCTCCAGTCGAAAGATCCAGCCGTGAAGGACCAGCGATTGCCCGCTCTCCCAGACGTCCTGCACGATGCTCGAACGTGCCAGGTTCTCCACCTGAGCCTTCACGTTAAGTTCACTGAACCGGTTCGCCAGCTCCCGCGGATCCTCGAGGGTCATCAGCTCGTCCTCGTGCGCCCGCCTGACCCGCTCGATCTCCTGGATCCAGTCGTCCACGTGATCCAGATCGGCGCCCTCGAGCGCCGATTCGACCCCGCCGCAGCCCGTGTGTCCGCACACCACGATATGGCCGACTTCCAGGGCCCGCACGGCGTACTCGAGGCTGGACAAACCGTTCGTGTCCGCCGGCAGGACGAGGTTGGCGATGTTGCGGTGCACGAACAGCTCCCCCGGCTTTAGCCTCGTGATCGTGTCGGGCGGCACCCGGCTGTCCACACAGCCGATCCAGAAGATGTCCGGGTCCTGTCCGGCGGCCAGCCCCTCGAAGTAGCCCCGATCCTGGGATCGGTGCCGGTCGGCCCACGCCCGGTTCCCGTCGAAGACGTGATCGAGTTCACCCACGGTCCATCGTCCTTTCCCGGGTTCCGGGGTCGGATCGGAACGCCCGCGGGAGACCATCCCGTTCCCGGCGGCGTGTTCTTATTGAACCGTCTGAACCGGACATTTTCACCCCAACGAGGCCCCTGCCCCGGTGGGGAGGAAGTCCCGTCAGGCCTCGAATGCCCAACCCCGGTAACCCCATCGCACGAACCAGACGCCCACCCCGAGGTTGAAGACCGGGGCGAGCAGCAGTCCGTACCGGCCGGTCGTGCTGAGGGTTCCCGCGGTCAGGAAGTACACCATGTCGGCCGGCACGTCCAGCAGCCGAAACGCCCCGGCCACCAGCACCCAGGCAGGGCGCCCGGCCGGATCCAGCGCCGCGATGCCCTGGACGACCGCGAACCCCAGCCAGAGCATGCCCGTCCGCCGAAGCAGAACGCTCGAGGCTGCCCCCCGGGACCCGACCCGCTCCGGATGCATCGCCCCGAGGTACGTTTCCGGGAAGAGGAGGGCCGTCAGGCCCAGCCCCAGGTCCAGCACGGCCAGCCCACCCAGCACGACCCGAAGCGCCCCCGACCCACCCCCCCGGCGGGACGCCGCCGGGCCCGTCGAATCATCGCTCACGGGAACCCCTCCTTTCCACGTCTTCCCGTCCTGTCCCGTTCGGTGAACCCCGGCCTTCGGAGGCCGTCCTGGTCCGTGATTCTGTCGTGAACACCGCGAAAACCACTTCCCCTGTCCGGTCGATCGAAATACGATCATATCCTGATCGGGGCGGTCCCCCCGGACGGACCGTCCACACCTCGAACGCCGAATCACTCGCCGCCTGAAAGGGTCGACGTCGTTGGCATTTCCCCGCGCGAAACCCCTCGATCGACTCGCCGAGGACGCCGCGGAGTACGACCGTATCATCACGCCGACGCCCGCCCTGGCGGACGCCCTCAACGCACGGGCCCCGGGGGTGCGGCTGGGCCGATGGGCCGACACGCCCCGCGGCATCGTCTACGGACAATACCCCGAACGGGCCCTCCGGGACCGCAAGGAACTTTACATCCACCTCCTCAAGGAGACCGACCTGGGCCACAAACCCCTGCTTCACGGGCTGGAGACGGTGCTTGACGGCTGGGAACAGACGGGAACGCTTCGGACCATCCTCGACTACCCCCACTACGACAGCCCTCGATTCCGGACCATCGTTGAGGAACTCGAGGAAACGGGCAGCATCTTCCGGGCCATGGAAACGACCGACCCGGATTTCCCGGAATCGGTGGCCGTCGTCGCCCCGGATCAGCTCACCGGACTGGACCGGGGTATCCTGCCGGACCGTGTCGACACGATCGATCGGTTCACGGAAGACCCCCTCGAACTGCCGCCGTTTCACCTCTTCGAATCCGCCGGTCACCTGGTGGACACCCTCGTGGACGCGGTGGATTCCCGTTCGGGGGCCGTCGGGGACGTCGCCGTCGTCCTCGACCGGAGCGGACCCTACCAGCGCCTCCTCACCTCGGCCCTGAACGCCCGGGGGATTCCCTACGCCCGCCAGCAGCCCCTCGGCGAGCACCCCTCGGTGCGCACCTTCCTGCGCCTGCTTCGTCACGCGGGGGTGAACCATCGACTGCGCGTGGAGGACCTTCGACCGATTCTGGCCCACCTGGGGAAATCGATCCCCTCGCAGTACGATCGGCGCCGACTCGACTCCTTCACCCACGAGTCCCTCGAAGGCATACAGCCCCTCCTGGAAGCCTTTGACTCGGCCAGCTTCGAGGACGCCCTGGAGGCGTTCCGGGAGCAGGACGCCCGGCACGCCGACAGGGAGGCCCTGGAGGAACTGCGGGGACTGCTGGAACAGTTTGCCTTCCTCGAGGAGCCGGTCACGGCGGAGACCCTCAGCCTGTTCGACCTCATCCTCTCCACCTTCGGGGAGGACCTCTCCGAGGACCCGGGCCGGGACGAACTGCTTCTGGTGAATCCCGGTAAGACCTCCACCATCGACCGCTCGGTCGTCTTCTTGCTGGGGCTGGACGAGGACTGGGCCCAGGAGGTGCCCGCCCGCCCCTGGCGGGATCCGGACGAGGACCGACGCCGAAGCATCCGCTCCTTCCAGACCCTGATCCAGAGCGGGACTCGCTCGTATTTCTTCGTGCAGGAACGATACCGGAACGAGGACCGCTCGCCCTGCCCCTACTTCCAGCTTCACTTCGAGGTGGAATTTTCCCGGTTTTCCGACCACGAATCCCGCCGGATCCTCCTCCCCGACCGGGCCGAGGAGCCCGGGGGTTTCGACCCCGAACCCGTGGACGCCGAACCCGAACCGGTAAAGGCCCTCAGTCAGAGTGCCCTCAACACGCTGGTCAAATCCCCCCGGGCTTATTTCTTCGAGCAGCTGGTCGATACCCGTGATAACCGCTACCTCGAGCGCGGAAGCCTGTTCCACGACTTCGCCGAATTCTACGTGAACCACCCTGCCTTCGTGCGTGAACGGGAACTGGACCCCTTCGTCGACCTGATGGCCGAGCGGATGGCCCGCTACCGGGAGCCCGAGGAGACCGCGAGTCTGCGCACCGAGTACCGCCTGGGGCTGAGGATGCTCATCAACGTTCTCGACCACCGCGGCTGGGAGGTGTTCGACCCGGACGGATATGCCTCCCGGTCCGGCGACAACGTCTTCGCCGAGCATTTCGACCGTCCCCTCGAGGTCCCCACCAGCGAGGCCGCGTTCCACAACGAGAAGCTGGCGGGGAAAGGCAAGGTCGACCTGATCGCGGATCCCGGGCACCTGATGGACTTCAAGAGCGGCCGCCCCCAATCCCGGCGGTCCCACCTTCGGGAGGCCTCGGTGGAGCGTTTTACCGACGACCCGGATTTCCAGGCCCCCCACTACCTGGCCCACCACCGGATGCACTACCCCGATCGGCCCCTGGCTTTCAGCTTCGTTCATTTCCTCGACTCCATCCGGGACCAGATGGCCGGCGAGGCCGATCCCGAGGACACGCTGCTCACGCTGCAGTTTTATCCGCGCAGCTTCCGGGAGCAGATCCCGCGCCGTGAAACCTACGAGTCCCTGATCGAGGGCGTGGCCGAAAGCAACGACCGCCGGAGGACCCTCGAGGGCATCGGCTACGGGGCCTACCGGACGTTCTTCGACGCCCGCGAATTCCCCGGGGTCCACAGCAAGGACGAGGTGGTGAACTCCGAGTTCGCCGGGGCGTTCGTCGCCCACTGCCAGGAGACCTTCAAGGACACCAGGTACGTCCGAAAAGGGGCCCGAAGCACCCTGAAGGAACTGTTTGATTTTCGGCGCGAGAATGTCTTCCGGGAGGACCTCGACCGCTACGAGACCTTCCTGGTGGACCAGCTCGAGAAACTCAACCGGTACCTCCGCGGTTCGTTTCCGGTCCGCGGCGAGGTGGAGGACCTCGACCTGGACGACCGCGAGCACCGGGACCTGATCCTCGATGACCGTGACTGATTCCGGCGACACCCCCAACGAACCCCAGCAGCGGCTGATCGACGCCACCGAGGGCATCTATCTCGTGGACGCCGGGGCCGGCACCGGGAAGACCTTCACCCTGGTGCGCCGCTACGCCCGCATCCTCTCGAAGCCCGACGTCGAGCCCTCCGACGTTCTGCTGCTCACCTTCACCAACAACGCGGCCGGCGAGATGCGAAACCGGGCGCTTCGCCACTGCGACTACTCGCCGGTGGAGCTTCAGAACGCCCCGATCTCCACCTTCCACGCCTTCTGCCGACGCATCCTCGGACAGCACGGCTACCGCGCCCCGAACGCCCTGGGGATCGACGATTACTACACCTCCGCCGTCAGGCTGCTCGAGAGCGACCTGATCGAACGGCGGCATTTCCGCACTTTCACGCACCACTTCCGGGAACGCCACCCGGAACACGGACCGTTTTTCCGGGTGACCCGGCAGGTCACCGACCTCCTGGGGCTGATCCTCTCGCGGGCGGCCAAGGGCATCCGTCCCACCGATGAGGGCTGGTACCAGAAGGGCGAGGACTACCTGGAGGGAAACCTGAACGCCTTTCTGCGCCGTTTCGAGCGGGCCAACGAACGGCGCGGCAGCCGCCAGTCCGAGCTGCGAAGCAGCCTCGCCGGATACGGCAAAGATCACCTTTTCCTGGACGACGCGCCGACCCGCCGGCAAATTCGCGGGGAGGGTAAGCAGGTCCCGCCCCGCTGGGCCGAGGAGGCCTTCCGGGAGGACCGGGAAAAGCTGAAGGGGTTCGTGCACGACCTGTACCGAGAGTACGTCGCCTACGCCCTGCAGCACCATTACGTGAACTTCGGTTTCCTGCAGATGCTCGCCTACGTGCTGCTCTGCGAGGAGGCGTCGGTCCGGGAACGCTACCGCCACCGGTACGTGATGGTCGACGAGTTTCAGGACACGAGTGAGATCCAGTTCAAACTCGCCCTTCTGCTGGCCGGGGCCCCCAATTTCTGCGCGGTGGGCGACTGGAAACAGAGCATCTACGGCTTCCGGCACGCCTCCGTGGAGAACATCCAGCGGTTCCGGGAACGGCTGGGGCGATACCGGGGAGAGCTGAACGAAGCCGCCGAACGGGTCCCCTTCCCCGTCGAGGACGTGCAGCAGCACGACCTCAAGCACAACTACCGCTCCACCCAGCCGATCCTGGATCTCGCCGGGGAGGCCCTCGTACAGCCGGGCAAAAAGAACGAGCGGCTGAACGAGTCCGCGATCCGGGAGCGCATCGTCCCCCTGGAATCCCGGCGGGACCACCCGCACTCGCGAATCCGGGGGATCGTCAGCCCCGACGAGCCGCGAGCCATCCTGCAGCAGATCCAGACCCTGGTGAACGACGACAGCCGCGTGATTCCGGCGGAGGACGGGGGGACCCGTCCGATCAACTACGGCGACGTCGCCGTGCTCTCCCGCAAGATCGACTTCGCCCTCGAACTGGAACGAACCGCCCGCGAGTACAACCTCCCGGTGGCCTACGAAGGAGGGCTCGAGCTTTTGAAAACCAACCCCGCCCTCCGGGTGCTGGCCTGGCTTCGGGTCCTGAACGACCCGTACTCGAAACGGGGCTGGTCGGTGATCCTGGAGGACGCGGGGTACCGGCTGGAGGAGGTGCGGGCCTGCCTGCCCGAGCGGGACGATCCCCGCGAGCCCGCTGAGACGATTCCGGACGACCTGTGGACCTTCCGCCGTGAGCTGGGGCGGCTCTCCGAGGTGGGCACCACCTGCCGGACGATCCTGAACCGCTACGGCGAGGTCGGCCCGGTGGCCGACGAAATCGTTCACGTCCTTTCGGGCACCCTCGAGGACCACGCTTTGAACCTGGGGGAACTGATCCGGTTCATCGAGGACGCCATCGAGGAGGGCACGAAGTTCGAGGTGGACTCGACCTTCCCCGAGGACGCCGCCGCGATCAAAACCATCCACAAAGCCAAAGGCCTGGAGTTCCCGGTCGTCTTCGTGGCCGGGATGAACCGGGGCGCCTTCCCGGCCGCGGGCGGCGGTTCCGGCTCGATTGATTACCGTGAACCGATCGGCCTGCGCCAGAGCAAAATCTACGCCGAGGACTTCGTGTACGACAACTGGCGGTCCCAGCTGCTGAAAAAGTCACTCAGCGGAGAATACGACGAGGAACGCCGCCTACTGTACGTGGCCATGACCCGGGCCGAAAGTCACCTCTACCTCACGGCCGAGAAAGGACGGGCCGGGCGGTTCTTCGAGGGCATGCGGGAGCACCTCGAGGTCGAGACCATCGAGACCCCGTCGGTCGAACCCCGGTCACCCCGGGAGGAGTCCCCCGAA
>CAZEBV010000044.1:0-13444 GCA_964510695.1 uncultured bacterium | reverse complement strand
CCTGGTGGGATACATTCACCGCAATCCCGTTGCGGCCGGGATCTGTGATGCCGTCGAAGCGTATCGGTGGAGTTCCTGGCGGAAATTTTTGGGGAAAGACGTCGATTGGCTCGACGATTCAGTCTGGAAGTTTCCGCCCGGATTCCGGGGGAAGAACCGGGCCCGACAGTTTGAGGAAGTTCTTACCGAATCGATCGATGAATCCCTCATGGGTGATGCTCACATCGGAACGGCCGACGAATGGGAGCGACTGGAGAAACGAAAACAGGGGAGGGAAGGAGGGAAATACCGGGAACGCCGGGGTCGGCGTTCAAAAGAAGAGATTGCCGGGGAGGCCTGTCGGGAGACGTCGTTTGATCCGGAAGATCTTCGAGGTCCCGGCCGAAGCCGTCCCCTCAGTCGGGTTCGGCGAGAGGCGATGTCGAGGATGTACGAAGAAGGGTACGGTCCTTCCGAGATCGGGAAGTTTTTCAACAGAACACGAAGTGCGGTCGTGCACGCTTACCGCCGCTGGCAGGAGGATTAATTCAACAATTCAACACCCGAGGGGAAGTGAGGGGACGTTACTGGGCCAGGAAGCCCCCGTCCACGGGGATTTCGGCGCCCGTGATGAACCTGGATTCCTCCGAGGCGAGGTAGACGACGAGCCAGGCCACGTCGTCGGGTTCACCGGCGTGGCCCATGGGGATCACCCGTTCGCTGAGTTCCTCCAGGCTGAGGCTCGACCCCTCCTCGATGCCGCGGGCCATGGGCGTGTCGATGTAGGCGGGATGAATCGAGTTGGCCCGCACGTTCTCCTCCGCGTACTCGATGGCGACGTCCTTGGTCATCGTGCGGATGGCGCCCTTGCTGGCCCCGTAGCTGGTGTGGTCGCGGACCCCCGCGATGCCGGCCACCGACGAGAGGTTGACGATGGAGCCTCCGCGGCGATCCGCCATCATCGGGGCGCACTGCTGCATCCCCAGGAAGGTGCCGGTGGCGTTGACCTCCATGACCTCCCGGAAGTCCTGGAGGTCGATTTCCGGAAGGGACCGGTTCGTGGCGACGCCCGCGTTGTTGACCAGGACGTCGAGGCCCCCGAACGTCTCGAGGGTCTCCTCCACGACCTCCTCCCAGCGGGCCGGCTCGGTGACGTCGTGTTCCAGGGGGAGCGCCTCGCCGTCCCGGTCCCGAATCGCCCCGGCGGTCTCCCGGACCCCCTCCTCGTTCACGTCCGTGACCACCACCCGGGCGCCCTCGTCGGCCAGCCGGTAGGCCGCCGCCTCCCCCAGCCCCCGCCCGGCGCCGGTCACCAGGGCCACCCGGCCCTCGACCCGGCCCATCAGTCGGGGAACCTCACGACTGCCGCCGAAAACCGGGGGTACCGCATCGGTGCAGGCGGTCGGAGATCTCGGCCACCTCGGCGCGAAGCCCCTCGTGGAAGGCTCGCAGCCGTTCGTGAAGCTCCTCGTGTTCGCGCGCCAGGATCTGCACCGCGGCCAGGGCCGCGTTGAAGGATTTCCCCGCGTCCACCGCCACGATCGGGGCGCCCGTGGGCATGCCGATCACCGAATCGACGGATTTCTCCTGCACGGGAACGCCAATCACGGGAAGGGGGAAGGCGATGGAGGCGGTCATGTTGGGGAGGTCGGCGGATTTGCCGCCGGCTCCGGCGATGATGACCTGCAGTCCGCGTGCCTCGGCGGTGTCCGCGTAGCTGTACATGACCTCGGGCGTGCGGTGGGCCGAGACCACGAAGGTCTCGAAGGTAAAACGGTCGGCGGGGGGATCGTCGTAATCCGTCAGCTCCGCGAACCCCATTTCCGTCAGCGCGTCGTAGGCTCCCCGGCGGGACTCCGAGCCCATCATCACGGGCAGGTCGGAGTCGGATCCCATGATAATCCCCACGTCGGGCGCGGCCTCGGGAGGACGGTCCCGGTCGGCCTCGGATTCCCACCGTTCGATCAACGATTCGGGCGTGGCCGGTTGATTCATGATTCAAACCCCAGGGAGTCCACCACGGATTCGGTCGTGCGCTTCAGCTCCTCCACGTCGTGACCCACGCAGGTTACGTGACCCATTTTCCGGAGGCGACGAACCTCCCGTTTACCATACCAGTGAAGGTGCGTCTTCGGATGGTCCATCACCGACCGGGTGTTGGTCAGGCCCCCGGGGCCCCGATCCCGGTCCCCGAGGATGTTCACCGTGACCGCCGGGTTCCGAAGCGCCGTGGAACCGGGCGGCTGACCCGCGACCGCCCTCAGGTGCTGCTGGAACTGGGAATTGTGGGTCCCTTCGATGGTCCAGTGGCCCGAGTTGTGCGGCCTCGGAGCAATTTCGTTGACGAGCACTTCGCCGTCCCGTTCGAACATTTCGATTCCGAACACCCCTCGCCCCCCCAGGGCCTCCAGGACGGAAAGGGCCACCGATCGTGCGCGGGCCCGGATCTGCTGGGAGGTCCTCGCCGGCGTCACCGTACAGCGCAGGATCTCCTCCTCGTGGAGGGTCTCCGTGACGGGGAAGGTGTCCCGTTTATCGGGCCCCTGGACGCCGATCGCCGAAAGCTCCCGGTCGAAGTCGATCATTTCCTCCATCAGCACGTCCCCCGGCAGTTCGTCGAGGGCCCGTCGGGCCTCCTCCGGGGAATCGACCGGAACGTTACCCCGCCCGTCGTAGCCTCCTCTTCGAAGCTTCAGCATGGCAGGCGAACCCAGCGCGTCGAAGCACTCGTCCAGGTCATCGGCGGAATCCACGCTTCGAAAGTCGGGCACCGGAAGGCCGTGCTCCCGGAGGAACCGTTTCTCCCGCAGTTTGTCCTTCGTGATGCGAAGCGTTTCGGGGTGCGGATGCACCGGGGTGCCGGTGGCCTCCCGGACGGCCCGCAGGACGTCCGGGTCCGCCAGCTCGATTTCGTAGGTCAGCACGTCCGATCGCTCGGCCAGTTCCTCCAGCGCCTCACGGTCGTCGAACGGCGCCGTGAACTGCTCGACCGCCACGGGATGGGCGGGGGCCCGGGGCGTCGGGTCCAGGAAGAGAAGTTCGATGCCCAGCGGGGCGGCGGCTTCGCCCAGCATCCGGCACAGCTGTCCGCCCCCGACGACGCCCACGGTGGTATCCGTGATCTCACGGGGCATGGCTGCTGTCGCTCCCGGAGGTTGCTCGGGTGATTCTACGTGCGAGGAATCGGAGCATAGCATACCGCGCCTGCCCGCCCGGATCGGCACAATGTCAGCCTGCCGTGGCTCTGGTATGGTGCCGTTCGATGAGCCATCCGTCATTCTGGTTCGCAGGGAGACCCCCGTGCCCCGGCTGGAGGATCCGATCCGTCTCAATCAGCTTCGCGTCAGGAACCGGCTCTACCGGGCGCCGGTGCTGGAGTGTGCCGGGAACGGTCCGGACGCCGTGGAGACGTTCATCCGGGACCTGGAGCCCGCCGCGGCCGCCGGGGCGGGGATGATCGTTCAGGGCGATTCGATCGTCCGCGGGGACACCGGATGCGGGGCCCCGAACATGACCCGGGTGCACGACCCGGACTTCGTGCACGGGCTGGAGCCGCTCCCGCGCACGCTCCACGAGCATGGTGCGAAGATTTTTATGCAGCTGGGGCACGCCGGCATCCGAAGCCGCGACGCCTGGCACCGTGATTACTGGCACCCCGAGGCCGTGCAGCTGGCCGTCTCTCCGCCCCCCCTGCCCCCCGGGGGGGCCGCGGGGGCCGGCCTGCACACCACCACCGCCCCCGTCATGACGTCGGAGGAAATCCGTGAACTGGCGGCCGATTTCGGCCGCAGCGCGGGGTGGGCGGTGGAGGCCGGCTACGACGGAATTCACCTGGTGACCTCCAACGCGACCCTGCTTCAGCAGTTTCTTTCCCCCTACTACAATCGTCGGGAGGACGACTTTGGCGGCTCGGTCGAGAAGCGGGTCCATTTTTTCGAGCTGCTGTACCGGGAGATTCGCGACCGGGTGGGCGAGGGGGTTCCCATCATCACCAAGGTCCCCAGCGAGACCCCCTCGCCGGGGTTCGTGCGGCGGTTCATCGACGAGGACCAGGCGGTGGAGATCGCCCGCCGTTTCGAGGCCATCGGATACGACGCCCTGGTGCCGGTGACCACCTCCGTGTTCTGGGGCATGAGCGTCGTGCGCGGGGAATTTCCGCGGCGTGCCTGGAACCAGCCAAAGTTTCGTGAACATTTCCACGAGGCGTTCGGCGGACGGATCCGCACCAACCTGCTGTCCTGGATCGGACGGCGCCAGTCCTCCGACTTCGCCTTCGAGTCGGCCTGGAACGAGCCGTTCTTCGGCCGCGTGAAGGAGGCGGTCGAGGTTCCCGTCCTGGGCGTGGGGGGGATTCGGCGGCGGGACGAGATCGATCGACTCCTGTCGGCGGGGCAATGTGACATGGTCGGAATGGCCCGACCGTTCTACGCTGAGCCCCGGCTTCCCGCTCGACTGCTCGGGAACCCGCCCGGCTCCGTGGCGGCGGTCTGTGAAAGCTGCAACAACTGCACGGTGACGCAGGTCGGGGGCCTGCCGGGGACCTGCCGGACGCCCACCGTGATGGAGCGCAAGGCGGCGCTTCAGAAGGACGGCGCCTACGAGAACGGCGGCGGAGGCGGTTAATTTCCCGGGGATGCTGCCTCCCGGATGATCCCATCGGCGAACCGGTCCGAGAGAGCCGCGATGGTGAGCGCCGGGTTGGGTCCGACCGCGCCGGGCATCACCGAACCGTCGGCCACGTAGAGCCCGGGGTGGTTGAAAACCTCCCCCCCGGCGTCGACCACCCCCTCCTCCTCGCCGCGGCCCATCGGGCAGCCGCCGAGGGGATGAACCGTGCCGATCCGGTCCAGGTGCCAGGAGGGGGCCATCCGGAAATCTGCGTTCCAGACTTCGGCGATCGCCCGCATGGTCTCCTTCATGTCCTCGAAGAGGTCCCGTGAGGCCTCCATGGACCACTCGGCCTTCAGCGTCCCGCCCGAGCCCAGGTACAGGCGCCCGTCGGCGGCGTCCCGGCCCATCCCGAGCAGGGGCATGGACGAGGAGGACAGCCGGTCGCCCATCAGGTGGCGGAAGTGGGCGCCGACGTCGGTTCGACCGGTCAGCCGGGCGCTCACCGCCGCGGTGGCGAAACGGGCGGCCCGTTTGAGCCCCTCGAGGGGATTGAGGGATTCCACCACCCAGCTCAGGTAGGCCGGCAGGGCGGCGTCCTCGAGGTAGAAGCCCCGGCCGGAGCCGCCGTCCAGGCCGTCCGGTTTCCGCAGGGCTCCGGTGATAATGGGGCCGAAGTTGGGGTCCAGCGTCCGGGGGCGCGGGTCGTCCTCCCCCCGGCGGCTGTTGAGCGCGAAGCCGAACAGGTCGCCGTTCGGGGAGAGTCCCGTGCCCAGTCGATCACTCAGGCCGGGGAGGTGATTCCGGTTTTTCAGCAGAAGAGCCGTGCTCCCGAGCGTGCCGGCGGCCAGGACGACACGGTCGGCCGTCACGGATCCGTCGGAGGCGTCCCCCTCCTCGGGGCGGTGTTCGCGGTACCCCACGCGGTAGCCTCCGCCGTCCCGGGGGGTGATCGTTCGGACCTCGTGGAGCGTCCGCAGGTCGGCCCCGTGGCGTTCGGCCTCGGTGAGGTAGTTGTAATCGAGCGTGTTCTTGCTTCCGTAGTTGCAGCCGATGTTGCACTCGCCGCAGAGCTGACAGGTGACCCGACCCCGATCGTGGAGGTTCTCGTGCTCCTCGTGGATGGTCTGCCCCGGGGCGGGATCCTCCTCGCCGTCCGAGAAGGTGACGGCGAGTTTGGGACGGTGGAACTCCAGGTCGAGCTTTCGCCCGGCCTCACGAAGGGCTTCGGTCTTGGGGGTGTCCGAGTAGGGAGGGTGCTCCGAGGGGTAGCGCTCGGCGTTGAGGCCCTCCTCGACGCGGTCGTAGTGGGGTTCCAGGTCCGACCGGGACACCGGCCAGGGCTCATACCCGTCCCCGTCGAGGTCCTCGCGCACGAACCATCGTTCGTCCTTGCGGATGAGCACGTTGGAATAGACCAGCGAACCGCCCCCGAGCCCGCTGGCGGTGACGGTGTCCAGGTTGCGGAAGCTGTGCACGCTGTAGAGCCCGTACAGGCCCTCCTCGGGGTCCCATAGGTTCCGGCGCATCGCCCGGGGACTGCGGGGAAAGGATCCGGGAGGGTAGGCTCGTCCCCGTTCCAGCACGCACACGTCCAGGCCGGCCTCGGCCAGCCGGTAGGCCATGACCGATCCGCCGAAGCCTGAACCGACGATGACCGCGTCGAAACGATCCTCCATCGGGATCCCTCCGAGGGCGGGGCGTCCGTGCGTCGATTTCTCCCCCAAACGTAGCTTATCGGGGCTGCTAACGGGACCGGCGGTCGTTTTCGGGCGGTGAAGAGCTGGGTTTTCACGGGGGGAGCCCCCACAATAGATCGAAGTTTCCGCGTCCGTTTCGTTCATTGTCGCTCGGTCGTCGCCCGGGAAGCTTCTGCCGGGGGAGGCAGCCATGAACCTTCGGAAGGCGCTGTTCCGGTGGTTGAACGGTCCGATTGGCGTGTTTTTGACCCTGCTGTCGGGGCTGTTCTGGTTCGTGGTTCTGGTTCGGGGTTTCCTTCTGCTTCTGGGTCCCGGCGCGGTGACCCCCTTGGATGCCCTCTGGCCGATGACCGTGGTCCTGGCCGTCGCGGCCGCGAGCCTGCTCGGGCTGGTCCTGCTGTCGATCCGGCGTCTTCTGGATGGCTCCGGGTCGGGGTTCTCCGTGCGGCGGCGCCTGGAGGGGGGGATGAGGGTCCTGCAGGGGGTCGTGGCGATGGTGCTTGGAGGGTTTCTGGTCGCGGTGGTCCTCGGGGTGAGACCGTGGTGGGGATTCGGCCCGGCGGGGGTTCGGATCATCCTGAACCTGGCGGTGACGCTGATGGCCGGGGTGCTGCCCCTTGTCCTCGCGGTGTGGGGGTTCGAGTGCCTTCGGGAGGGACTGCGTCGGATGGTCCCACCGGAGGCCGGGCCCTGACCGGCCGGGCGGCTTCTCCCGTGCCCCACCGCCCGGAAAGACGGCCGCGATGACCATCGATCCCTCCGTCCTCACCCGGTACCTTCCGGCCCCGCATCCCCTCTGGCGGGGAAGCCGAAATTACCGGGTGGCCATCCTGCTTCGGACCCTGCACGCGCTGATCACGCGCGGCTTCATCTTCATGGGGCTCGTGCTGTACATGAACGAGGGCGGCTCCGCCGTCGCCGCCATCGCGCTCATCAGCACCGTCTACTTCGCCCCTCAGCTCGTCGTCACCCCCCTTGCGGGCAGCCTATCGGACGCGCACGGTCGCCGACGGACGTGGCTGACCGCCTCGTTTCTGGCCACGGGCGGGCTGTTCTTCCTGTACCCGCTTACCGAATCCACCGTGCTGCTGCTTGGGATCCGATGCCTCCAGGGGGTGGTGGAGGCGGCGGTGCGTCCGCTGACCCAGGCCTACGCGTCGGGAGAAGCGGACAGGCGGGGCCGCGGGAACCGGGTGGGGCTGTTCAAGATCGTGGTCTTCACGGGGGCCTCCCTCGGGCCGCTGGTCACCGGGTACCTGATCGAAGGGGTCGGCTACGGCAGCCTCTTCTACGGGGGTGGTTTCCTGATGGCGGCCGCCGGGGTGGCGGCCCACACGCTGATGGACCCCTCCCCGGAGGACGGGTCCTCCGACGTCCGGGGGCTTCGGGGGCACCTTTTTAACAATCCCCTTTTGAACCACCTTCACGGGGAGGGGCCGACGCTGTTCTCCCTCTCCCGGCACCGAAGCGACAACGCCTCCTTCTTCCTGCTGATCGCCTTCGTCCGACGGTTCGGATTCAACATGTTCGTGCTGTTTATTCCGGTGTACTTTCTGAATACCGTGGGCGTGCCCGAGAGCACCATCGGCAACCTGGAGTTTCTCCGGCGGTTCCTGATCGTGGTCACGATCGTGGCCTCGGGGGCCCTGGCCGACCGCCGGGGACGGCGGCCCCTGCTGGTGGCGGCGAGTTTGTCCTTCCTGGGGCCGCTTCTGTACGTGGCGTTTCCGAACCTGGTGGGCGTCCTGATGGCGGCCCCGATCCTGGGGATCACGATCGGGGCGTTCAACCCCACTGCGATCACCTACATGGCGGACATGGCCCCGCCGGGGCGCCACGGGACCTACCTGAGTGCCCTGGAGAGCGTCAGTTCCCTGAGCCGCGTGCTGGGCCCCGCCGCGGCCGGCGTGATCGCGGCGGCGGCCGGGATCGAGTGGGTCTTCCTCGGGGCGGGCGTCCTGATAGGGTTGACCTGCCCGATGTCACTGTACCTTCGGGAGACGCTGGGGGCGCAGCCCCGGGAGGGCAGATGCCCCTGATGGGAACTGCCCCGTGTACGGTGTGATCTTCACCAACCTTCAAAAGGGGGCTCAACCGCATGGAGACGGAGGAACGGGAAAACCTCGTTTACCACCGCAACGGGCCGATCGGAACGATCGAGCTTAGCAGCACCTCGCGCTTCAACGCCCTGAACCCCGACCTGATGGAGGCCCTCAACGAGGTCCTGGCGGGGGCCGAGGATAGGGGAGATCTGCGCTGTCTGGTGGTGCGGGGAACGGGTGAGGCGTTCTGCGCGGGGGCGGACCTTCAGCGGCTCCGGGACCCCGATCGGGCGGTCGAACGGCTCGATCGTCTGGTTGCCGCGCTGCACGAGGTCATCCTGGCCCTCGTTCGCATGGACTGCCCGGTGCTGATGGGCGTCAACGGCACCGCGGCCGGCGCGGGCTTCAGCCTGGCGCTCTGCGGCGATTACGTCCTCATGGACCGCTCCGCGCGGCTGGATTACGCGTACGGCCGCCTGGGGTTGACCGGGGACGGAGGATGCACCTATTTTCTCCCCCGGCTGGTGGGCCTTCGACGGGCGCAGAGGATCGTGCTGCAGTCCTCGAGTTTCGACGCCCCCGAGGCCGAGTCGCTGGGCCTGGTGACCGAAGTGGTTTCCTCCGGCGCGTTCGGCGATCGTCTGGACGATCGTGCCCGGGCGCTGGCGGCCGGGCCCACCGCGGCCCTGGGACGATCGCGCCGGCTCCTCCACGAGGCTGCCGGCCCCCCGCTGGAGGAGCACCTCGAGGCCGAACGGCGGGCCATGGTCGAGGCGGTGCAAACGGAGGACTTCCGGCGGGGACTCCAGGCGTTCTTCGAGGGGCGAAACCCCGAGTTCACCGGGCATTGACGTTCGCCGGCGCGAGGAGGGTTCCGGGGCAAAGCAGACCGCCCCGGCGGGGCCGTCAGGCCAGCAGGAACCAGTCGAACAGCAGCACGCTGACGGTGACCGGGGGGATCAGGCCCAGCGCCGAGCCCACGACGTAGTCGCGCAGCCGCACGCCGGTCATGGCGAGCCCGTAGTTGAGCACGGGGGCCATCCAGAAGAGCAGACGAAGCACCGCCACCGTCACGATCGGTCGTTCGTCGAGGTTGTCGAGAAAGCGGCGAACCCACGAGGTTTCGAGGACCTCGAGGGGCTGGCCGCCCAGCCGCCGCACCACCACGAAGGACACGGTCACCGAGACGATGGCCCCCAGCAGGGCCACCGCCACGCCCAGGAACCCTCCGTAGGCCAGGGCCGCCGCCGCCACGAACACCAGGCCGGGGACGTGCACCAGTTCGCCCACCGTGAAGATCCCCGTGAAGGCCAGGATGCCCCAGGCCCCGGCCGATTCCACGGTGTCCCGGACCCAGGCCGCGTCCACGGTTTCGAGGAGGCCGGAAAGGTGGGTCAGGTAGGCGAGCCCCGCCAGCAGGCCCAGGGTCAGAACGGGGCGAAGCCAGCCCGGCGCCGACGGTCCGTCGTCGGCCGGGGAATCCGCGGGGTCCTCCTGAGTGGGGGCGGGGGACATGCTGGTCCCTTCCGATCGGAATCAGGGTTCACCGATTCGTTGCCCTGGCCGGCGGGACGAAACGGCGCCGCGGCGTCGGGGCGAATCGGCCTTTGAGGATCATCGGATGGACTATATGTTAGACGAACGGTTCGACGAGCGTGATTCTCCTCACGGGAAGGAACGTGGGCGTCATGGTTTTGGGTACGGGCGTCTGGGTCTTTGTGGTCGGGTTCTTCGTTCTCGCCGCGGTGTCGATTCTGGTCTACGGCATCATGGTCTACAACAGCCTCGTGCGGTTGAACCGGGACGCCGAGCGAGCCTGGAGCAACATCGACGTGCTGTTGAAGCAGCGCGGCGACGAGCTCCCGAAGTTGATCGACACCGCGAAGGAATACATGGATTACGAGGAGTCGGTGCTGACCGAAATCACCGAGGCTCGAACTCGGGTGCAGGAGGCCGACACACCGGGGGAGGAGGCCCGGGCGGACGAACAGCTTCGCGGGGCGCTGGAGAATTTGGTGGCGGTCGCCGAGGAGTACCCCGAGCTGAAGGCCAACGAGAGTTTCAATCAGCTCCAGGAGCGGATCGCCGAGATCGAGGACAAAATCGCGGATCGGCGGGAGTTCTACAACGCCGCCGTCACCACCTTCAACGTGCGCATCCATCAGATCCCCTACAACCTCGTGGCCCGATGGATGGGATACGCTCCCCGGGAGCTCTTCCAGGCCGAGGAGGGGGAGCGCACGGACGTGGACGTCGCCGACCTCTTCGAGCGCTGACGGAGCGCTGAGGAATGCGCGTCGACGTGGACCTACCCGCCAGCGTCCGTCGGGATCCCACCACCTACATCGTCCTCGGGCTGGCCACCGCCCTGCTGGTTTTCGTGTTCTACCTGGGCGGACGGGAGGGCGTGCAGGGCGTCTTCGAGTGGGCCGACGAGAGCGACGACGCGGTTTTCTGGCTGGCCGCTCCCTCCCTCGGGTTTTACCTCGGCTGGGTCCTGCTTCTGCACGGTTTCCACCGTTATCGGCTCTACAACCTCATCCGGAACACGCCCACCACCACGGTGCGAGCGGCCCCGATGGGGAGGGTGGAGGTCAAGGGCCAGGTGTGTCCGGTGAGCGACGAGGACCTCGTGAAGTCCCCCTTTCGTGGGACACCCTGCGTGGCCTACGAGTGTGAAATCGAGGAGTACCGGGAGGACGACGACGGGGGGCACTGGACCACGATCCACGAGCGGCGCGAGGCGCCGCCGTTTTTGCTTCGCGACGACACCGGCACCCTCGCCGTCGAGGCCGGGGAGGCCCGATGGTCCTTTGAGCGAGATTACCGTGAAACGTTCCGGGAGTCGAACCGCCCGGAGCACATCACCCGCTACGTGGAGACCCACGTCGGCGACGGCGGTCCGCTGGACCTCGACTTCCTGGGGGGAGAGAAGCAGCGGTTCAGCGAGTGGACCCTGGAACCCGGGGACGACGTCTACGTGCTGGGCGCCGCCCGGCCGACCCCCGGGTCCGCGCGGTCCCTGCCCGACGGGGTGGACCTGATGGTCCGGCGGGACGAGGCGACGGACAGGTTCCTTCTGTCGGACGCGTCCGAGACGGCGATTCTGGGGACGACCTTGTGGACTAGCGCGGTCTCGCTGACGCTCGGGGTGCTTATGGTTCCGGCCTCCATGGCCGGGCTTCTGGAGCTGCTGGACGTGGTCTGAACGGACGGCGGGGTTCCATCGGCGGTGCCGCGGAAGCCGAGGGTTCGTCTCCGGATCGTCAGCCGCTCGTGTCGGGCTGGTCCTCGACCAGTTCGTTAATCTGTTTGTTCTGGTAGGCAATGCCCCGGTTGGAGACGAACATGAATCCGTACAGGAACACGACGTAAAGAAGGGCGCCCATCCAGGTCAGCGCGGCACCGTCACCGATCAACATCATCACACAGCTTCCCGCTCCAAGCAGAAACAGGGCGAGGATGAGGGGCTGGCTCACGGACGCGCTCAGGTCGACCTCCCCCCAGACGTCCTCCGGCAGGAACACGTTGTGCTCCTCCAGATCTTCGTACGACATCGTCCGTTTCCTCCCTCAGGATTCCGCTTCGGGTTCACCCATTTCCTCGAGTTCACGGAAGAACTGGAAGAACGTCTGAACCTCGAACTTCACGTCCATCTCACGGGGGCGAACGAACACGGCCGGACAGCGGGCCCGCCGGGCGATCTCCGTGGGAATCCGACCGAACAGCTTGCGGCGGAAGAACCCTCCCCGACTGGTTCCGATGACCACCCGATCGTAGTTGGTGGATCGATTCACAATGGTATCAATCGGGTTCTGGCTGACCTCGAATTGGAACTCAAAACGGGAATCCGGCTGAAGGAGGTCAGCCGTCTCGGTTTCACCCTCCCGGGTAAAGGCCATGCTGTCGTCCTGGAAGGCCTGTTTCTCTTCATCGGACAGGGGTTTTTCCGACGCGTGAAAGAGGGTGATGGTGCCGTGCTCGGCATCCTCGGTCAGGAGGGACCCCACCGACATGGCCAGCGGAGCCAGCTTCGGGTTCGCCACCGGTACCAGCACCTGTTCGATGGCTTTCTCAGAATCCTTCTGCATGACGATCGAGTGGGTGTTGGCTTTCTTGACGACCTGGTCGATGTTGGATCCGATCACCGTGTCTTCCTCGTGGACCGTCCCCTTCCACCCCATGATGAGGAAGCTGGTGTTTTTGTCGCGAGCCGTGTGGATGATGGCCTGAGCCGGTTTGTGACCCACGCGCATCACGGTGCTGACGGGGACTTCGAACCCTTCGGCGTAGTCTCGAGATTCGTCGAGGATCGGTCGGGCGGCTTCGACGAAATCCGTGGCCTGACTGGGGGGGAGCTGAGGCGGCACGGAGACCACGTGGAGCAGCACCAGTTCACTGTCCCGATGGCGTGCGATTCGGGCGCCCAGCCGGATGTGCTGCCGGGCGGCGGTCGGGTCGGCCACGGGGATCAGCACCGAGTCGGGTTTGAGTTCCAGGGCTCGTTCTTCGGCCACCACGGGCGGAGCGGTTTTTTCCCGTTCCCGGTGCATGGCGTAGAAACGGTACAGGCCGAAGCCGACCGCCAGCCAGAGACCGGCGTACAGCCAGGCCAGCTTGAAGTGGAAGAACATCGAGACGGCGATAATGGCCATGCCGGTCATCGAAAGGATCGGAAGCAGAGGGAAGAAGGGCATGAGGTAGCCGTAAGCCAGCTTGTCGCCGTATTTTTGTCGAATCGTGATGGCGGCTACGTTCACCTGCAGGAACAGCAGCAGAAACATGATGTCGGCCGCGGCAGCCACGGTGCTCAGCGGGACGAAAAGCACCATGAACCCGATCAGGACGGCCGTCCAGCTCAGGGCGACGTGAGGGGTTCGAGTGGTCTCACTGATGTCGCCGAAGGCGTCGGGCAGGTTTTTGTCTCGCCCCATGGCGAACGCGACGCGGGTCGATGAGAACGTGGTGGCGTTGAGGGCGGACATGGTGGAAAGTATGCCCCCGAACAGGATGACCAGGACACCGAAGGGGACGAAGGCTTTCGCGGCCATGGCCAGTCCAAGCTCGCCGACGTGACCCATAAGGGTCCAGGTCGGGTCGTCGGGGCCGGCCCCG
>CAZEBV010000043.1:0-13751 GCA_964510695.1 uncultured bacterium | reverse complement strand
ACTCGGGCATGACCTCCTCGGCGAACAGCTCCAGGGACTCACAGATGTGCTCGTGCTCGTTCTTGCCTCCCTGCTGGACGAAAATGACCTGGTCCACGCCGGCCTTCTCGTACTCCCGAAGGTGGTCCCGGATCTGGTCGGGGGTGCCGATGGCGTGGCCCGGCGCGCCGTCCTCCAGCTCGTCGGTCAAATCCTCCACGAACTCTCGTCCCCCGTTCTGGAACTCCTCCCAAATATGGGTGTACCCGGGTTTGTTGGTCCCGTGCACGTAATAGTGCGTCAGTGCGAAGGCGAAGAACAAAAAGCCCTCCTCGCCCCGGCGTCGGGCCTCGGCCTCGTCCGGGTGACAGGAGAACCCGGTCACCATGGCGATGTTGGGGTTCACGGCGTGCCCGATCGGGTGACACTCCCGGAGGGTGTCGTAGTAAACGTTCGTCCACTCGCGGGCCTCGTCCGGGTCGGTGAAGGCGAAGCTCAGGGCCCCGACCCCCTTCCGGGCGGCCAGCTCGATGGTTTCCTTCTGGGAGCAGGCCATCCACAGCGGAGGATGGGGCTTCTGGACCGGCTTGGGCACCACGTTCCGACAGGGCATCGAGAAAAACTCGCCCTCGTGGCCGGGGTAGGGTTCCATCGCCATCATGTTCGTCACCTCGCGGGTGGCCTCCTCCCACATGGCGTCCTTGTCGTCGGGGTCGATCCCGAACCCTTCCAGCTCCGTTCGGGAGTCGGACTTGCCCGTGCCGAACTCGACGCGCCCGTCGGAGACGATGTCCAGGGTCGCGATCTGTTCCGCCACGCGCTGGGGAGGGTTGTAGGGGGGCAGCATCAGTTTGATCCCGTGTCCGAGGCGGATGTTCTCCGTGCGCTGAGAACAGGCGGCGAGGAACACCTCGGGGGCGGAGGAATGCGCGTATTCCTCCAGGAAATGGTGCTCCACCTCCCACGCGTAGTCGATCCCGAGCCGGTCGGCCAGCTCGATCTGATCCAGGGCCTCGTGGTAAAGCCGATGCTCGGATTTCTCGTTCCAGGGGCGAGGGAGCTGATGCTCGTAAAAAATACCAAATTTCACGGTTGGACCTCCTCCGGGGAATTCGCGGGACCCTAAGCCCGACCGGACGATCAACTCCTTCCGGGCTGCCTCCGAGGATAGATGAGGGAGTTCCCTGACGTCAAAACAGCGTTATTATGATATTATGATGCTCGCGTCCGTCCCCGATGGCCCCCGCAGGGAGGGGACCCACCGGGCACCGACGCGACGCCGCACCCGAACCCCCGCCGGGAGGAAACCATGGAACCGGAGAAACTGGCCCGTCTCATCGACCGAAAAAAATCCGTGGACGCCCCCGAGGTGGACCTGGACGCCCTGGACCTGGACGATCGGGAACGGCTCCGGCTCCGGCTGCTGATGGAATCCGCCCGACTCATCCGGGAGGAGGGGGCCGAGGCCTTCTCCCTGCGCCGCATCGCCGAGGCCAGCGAGACCTCCACCCAGATGATCTACACGCTTTTCGGGGGCAAGGAGGGGCTCATCGAGGCCCTCTGGGAGGGAAGCTCGGAACTTCTGGCGCTGAAATGTCGGGAGATTCCCGACGACGCCCCGCCCCTCGAGCGGCTGATCGAACTGGGGCTGACCTACCGGGAAACCGCGCTGGAGGACCCCGTCATCTACGACGCGCTGTTCGGCGGGCCGGTCAGCGGCTTCCGTCCCCCGGGGCCGGAGGCCAAACGGCGCACGCGGGTCTTCCGGATGCTGGTGGACTGCGTGGAGGACTGCATCGGGGAGGACGTGCTCGAGGCCGACGACCCCCGGCCCGTGGCCGAAACCCTCTGGGCGGTGGCCCACGGGGTGATCGATTTCCAGATCGCGGGCTACTACGAAACCGAGAAGGAAGGGCGAGAACGTTTCATAACGGCCCAGCGGGCCGTGCTTCGGGGGTTTGGCGTCCGGGACTTCCCCGTGCTCGACGACCCGGTGCCGGCCGGGACCTGACCCCGCCCGGCCTTTCCGGGCCCCTCAGGTGGGACGAAAGACGTGCTTGTGGTCCGGGTCGTAGACGCCCGACCGGCCCGACCGGCCGCCGATGGCCTCCCCGACCAGGAACAGCGTCGTGCGCTTCAGGTCATGGTCCCGAACGGTGGGAGCCAGGTTGTCCAGCCGGGTTCGCACCAGGGTCTCGTCGGGCCAGGTCACCCGGTAGCAGACCGCCGCGGGGGTGTCCGGAGGGTAGTGTTCAAGCAGCTGATCCTGCACCGACTGAGCGTGCTTCGCACTCAGGAAGACACACAGGGTCGCGCGGGTCTCGGCCAGACGATCCAGCCGTTCCCGCTCCGGGGCGTCGGCCCGACCGGCCGCCCGTGAGAGGATGATCGTCTGAGCGGTTTCGGGGAGCGTAAGCTGGGACCCCAGGCGCGCCGCCGCCGCCGTGAAGGAACTGACCCCCGGCACCACCTCGCAGGGGACCCCCTGTTTCTCGAGAATCCCCATCTGTTCCTGAATCGCCCCGTAGATGGCCGGATCACCGGAATGAAGCCGCACCACCCGATCCCCGGCCGCGTGGGCGTCGAGCATGCGGTCCGTGATCTCCTCCAGGGTCAGGGGTGCCGAGGAGACCCGCTCACACCCTTCCCCGGCCCACTCCAGGACCTCGTCGTTCACGAGGGACCCCGCGTAGATCACGAGGTCCGCCGACGCCAGGAGTCGGCGTCCACGCACGGTCATCAGGTCGGGGGCTCCCGGCCCGGCCCCCAGGAAAACAATCGGGTTCGCGTCGTCGGTCTCGTTCATGGTCCGACTCCTTTCGGTGCGGGTTCCCGGGGCTCACGGCGGGCGGCCAGCGCGAGGGTCATCCGCCGATCCCGGGGTCGAAGCACGGTTTTTTCGGCGATCAGTCCGTCGGACGAGCCGGAGAGCATGGCCGCCGGTTCGGCCACGCCGGGGGTGCCCACGACCCGCCTGACGATCGAGCTGGGGTTGGGAATCCCGTCGACGGAGGCCAGCCGACCGGCCGACCAGAAATCCACCGCCACGCCCAGGCAGCCGGCCGCACGGATCAGCCCGTCCTCGTCCCGTTTCAGGGCGATGGTCCCCAGCCGCTTCAGGTCCCCCGTGTCGTAACCCCGGCTCCCGAGGAAGCCCCGCAGTCCCTCCAGGACGCTGGCCGCGGTGATGCCCCGCTCACAGCCAAAGCCCAGGGCGACGTTCTCAGGCATCGGCCCAGATCTGCTGCAGGACGGGTCCTTCCTCCCACCGGGTGTACCGGTCACCGATCCCGCGGGTTCCGTGGACGGTGACCAGGCGGCGGGAGACGTCGTACCCCCACTCCTTCAGCTGCGCCCCGGCGACCTCGACGTTCTCGAGGGTGATGAAATTCGCCAGAATTCGTCCGCCGGGCCGAAGGCGTTTGTGCACGAGTTCGAGCAGCGCCTCCAGCTCGCCCCCGCTTCCCCCGATGAAGACCCGATCGGGGGCCGGACACTCCGGCAGCACGTCGGTGGCCCGACCCGGGACCGGGATCACGTTGAACGCCTCGAGCCGGCGGATGTTCGACCGAAGATTAGCATACCGCTCCTCGTCCATCTCCACGGCGTAAAAGCGGCAGTCCGGGTTCAGTCGGGCCGCCTCGATCGAAATCGAGCCCGTGCAGGCCCCCACGTCCCAGACCACCTCGTCCCCGGTCAGGTTCAGGTGCCCCAGGTTCATCATCCGCTGGTAGAACGGGGTCACCATGCTGTCCGACTCGGTGATGAAAACCCGGTCGGGCACGCCGGGGCGGGGAAAGTCCGGCGGAACGGCTTCGTCCTTGCGAAGCAGAACCACCACGTTCAGCGGATCCACCTCGTCCGGGACGTCATCGGGGCCCTGGATCCGCCGGGGGGGACCGGAATCGTCGGTCAGGGCCTCACAGAGGTACACGTCGTACACCCGGCACCCCGCCTCCTCCAGGAACGCCGCGATGCGTCGGGGGGTGTTCCCGGAGGGTTCGGTCATAAGGGCAGCCTTCTCGGGGGATCGGGCCAGGACGCCACGCAGGGTATCCAGCTCCCGACCGTGAAGGCTGTGAACAACGGCGTCGTTGTAGTCGGTCTTGAGGGCGGCGAACGCCATCTGAATGCTGCTTCGGGCGGGAACGTAGCGCAGACGATCGGCGGGCAGACGCTCGTTCAGGTGGCGCCCGATCCCGTAAAAAAGAGGATCCCCTGAGGCCAGCAGGACGACCGACCGACCGTCGTCGTATTCCTCCAGGGTCGGCACGCAGTCATCCAGCGTACGGATCGTTCGGCTCCTCTGGCCCTCCTCGAGGTCCACCGCCTCCAGGTGTCTCGACCAGCCCATCACCACGTCGGCGGACCGCAGGGCCTTACGGCCCGCCGGAAGGCAGGTTCCGTCCAGCTCGACGCCCACCACCGTCACGTCGGGATGTTCAGTCATCGGGGCTCCTCACCGCCCGTTCGAGGAGCACGTTCACCGCCGCGGCGGCCACCGGGGATCCGCCCCGGTTCCCCGTCAGCACCAGGGACGCGAAGGGACTCTCAAGCAGGCGCCCCTTGGAGGCCTCCACGCCCACGAACCCCACCGGTACGCCCACCACGGCCGGCACCCGTTCTGCCCGCCGCCCGGGCGTGCGCTCCAGGAGTCGAAACAGCACGGTCGGGGCGTTGCCCACCACCAGAAGAAACCGCTCGTGGCGTTCCAGCGCCAGGTCCAGCCCGGCCGCGGAACGGGTGATCCCCTCACGGGCGGCCCGACGGGCCGCCGCGTCCTCGTGAACGTAGCTGACGGCCTCGATCCCCAGCTCCGAGAGGGCCGTTCGGCGCAGCCCCGAGCGCACCATCGTCACGTCCGTAACCAGCGGCAGCCCCGCCCGAACCCCCTCCAGGAAGGCCCGGGTCACCCCGCCCGTGAACCGCATCCGATCCGCCAGGCCGGGATCCCCGGTGGCGTGGACCACCCGGCGCAGGACGTCCGCCTGAGGGGCCTCGAAACCCTCCAGGTCGATCCGACGCTCCACATGCTCACGGGAGCGTCGTCGAATTTCGTCGGGGTCGTACAGGACCTCACCCAGGTTGGATCACCCCAAAACCGCGGCGGCATCGGGCCACCCAGCCCTCGGCAAGGTCGGGGGTGGCCCCGAAATACAGGTGCGCGTAACTGCCCCAGGCGCTGCCCCTCACCAGGCCGTCCCGTCCCTCCCCCAGACCCGTCCCCTCCTCGAGGGCGAGGGCCCCATCAAGGGAGCCGGACGTCCGAACCCGGGAGTAGTGAAACTCGTGGCCCACCAGGGCGGTACCGGCGGGACCGAGGGGCGTGGCCCGTCGGGTTTCCCCCCGGACGTACCCCAGGGCCGCGGGACGATCTATCATCTCGACCGCCACGGGAAACCACCCCACCATCCCGTGCCGGGAACCGTCCCGGGTGAGGCTTTCGGCGAGGTACATCAACCCTCCGCACTCGGCCAGGACCGGGAGCCCGTCCCGGAGCCGCTCACGGAGATCCTGCATGAACGAACGGTTCCCCGACAGCTTCGCGGCGTGCTCCTCGGGGTAACCGCCGCCCAGGTAAAGGCCGTCGAGTCCCTCCGGCAGCCGGGCGTCCCGGCAGGGGGAGACCGATCGAAACTCGGCGCCGGCCGCCCTTAGGCGGCGAAGGTTATCCGGGTAGTAAAACTGGAAGGCCTCATCCCGTGCCAGGCCGATGAGGGCCGGGTCCCCGTCCTGATCGTCCCCGGGGACGGCCCCGTTCCCGGTTGACGAACGCGGGGCCGGAAGCGAAACACGATCCCACGAAAGACGGGGAAGCATCGCCTCGCGGACCCGCTCCCGAAGGGTGCTGATCCGCTTCTCGAGTTCGCCCGAGTGCAGCCCGAGGTGACGGGTCGACACCTGCAGATCCTCCCGGTGTTCCAGCCCGCCCAGCACCGGCACGTCGAGACGCCGGGCGAGGGCTCGCTCGACCAGCCGACGGTGCCGCTCGCCGTGGAGGTGGTTCACGACGACCCCCAGGCAGGTAAGCCGCGGGGCCGCGTCGAGGTAACCTTTCAGCTCGGCGGCCACGCTCTGGGAGCGACCCCGGGCGTCGGTGACCAGCAGGTAGGGTATCCCCAGCGTCCGGAACACGTCCGCCGTGCTCGCCGTGGTCCCGCGGTCCCCCTCGGGGCCGTCGAACAGTCCCATGACGCCTTCCACGACCCAGATGCCCGCCCCCCGTCCGACCCGTGCCTCGGTTCGCTTCTTCCCGTCGGGGTCCGCGAAGACACCGTCGAGCGCCGGGGAGGGTCGGTTCGTCCAGGCCCGGTGGAACAGGGGATCGATGTGATCGGGCCCCACCTTGAAGGGCTGAACGGTGACTCCTCGTCGGCGGTAATGCTCCATCAGAGCAAGGGTCAGGAGGGTCTTGCCGGAGCCGCTTCGGGTGCCGGCGACCCCCACCATCGGCGGACCGTTCGTCACGGTGATGCCTCCCCGTAGCCCCGCGGCGTGTAGATCCAGGAATCGACCCTTCGGGTCTCCGAGTTCCCCACCACGAGCGTGGTGACCATGTCGACGTCCTCCACCGGAACCTCCGAGAGCGTGGTCAGCCGGACGCTCTCGTCGTCCCGGTAGGCGTTTCTCACGAGCCCGACGGGGGTGTCGGGCGTTCGGCGGTCCCCGAGGATCTCCAGGGCCCGGGGAAGCTGACGGCGGCGCTGGCGGCTGCGCGGATTGTAGATAACCACCACGAAATCCCCGGCCGCGGCGTGGTGAAGTCGGTTTTCAATCGTGGACCAAGGGGTCAAATGGTCACTCAAGCTCACCGTGGCGAAATCCTGGGCCACCGGGGCTCCCAGGCGGGCCGCGGCCGCGTTGAGGGCGCTGACCCCGGGGTGCACCCGGAGGTCGGGGATCTGTCCGTCCCGTTCGTGGAGGGTTTCGAAGAGGGCCGCGGCCATCCCGTAGATTCCGGCGTCCCCGCCGGACACGACGACGACCCGCCGACCCTCACCGGCCAGTTCGAGGGCCCGACGGGCCCGCGCCATCTCCTGGCCAACCTCACCGGGTTCGAACCGCCGGTCCCCGTCGAGCCCCACGGCGGCCCGGGCCATGTCGACGTAGCGGCGGTATCCGAGCACCACGTCGGCCCGTTCCAGGCATCGCAGAACCTCCCGGGTCATGGCCTCGGGACCTCCCGGTCCCAGGCCGGCGAGGTGAATCACGGGGAGGCCGGGTACACGACGACCAGCGAAAAATAGGGCGGCGTGTCCCCGGGAGGGACCTCCTCCAGGGGCCGAACGCGCTCCTCCTCCCACCCCGCCTTCTCCACGAGCACGGAGCGTGTCAGGGCGTCCCGTCCGGCCAGCATCGAATAAAGCTGTTCGAAGCGCCGGCGGGGTTTCAGGACGACGAGGGTATCCGCGGCGTCCAGGCCCTCGCTGAGGCGTTCGGCGGACGCCGTCGCCGGAAGCAGGGTGACGTCCTGATCACCCTGAGCCAGCGGACGACCGTCCAGACAGGCGGCGGCCTGCGGGGACGCGACCCCCGGGACCACCTCGATTCGATCCCGTGGAAGGCGCTCCTTCATGACGTCCAGCAGGCGGGAGAGCGTGCTGTAAAGGGAGGGATCCCCGAGGGTGACCGCGGAGACGACCGCCTCGGTGCGCAGGGCCTCGATCGCTTCCGCGGCCGCCCGCTCGTACTGCCGCCGCCGGGTCGAGGAAGACCCATGGACGTCGATCGGATAGGGGATGACCTCCGCCGAGAGATCCTCGAGCCCCCGGACCACGGCGGCCGCGCGCCCCGGGCCGGAGGCCTCGGTGGAGGGACACAGGATCCGTGAGGACGCCCGCAGACGACGCTGGGCCCGGCGCGTCAGCAGGTCAGGATCACCGGGTCCCAGACCAATCCCGTAAAATCGTCCCTTCACCGCGGCCGAACGGTCCCGATCGGAAGCAACCGGTTCAGGAGCGATCACGGTCTTCCCGGGCCGGCATCGCGGCCGAAACCAGCACGGCGGCCGCGAACGCAGCGACCATCCAGCCCAGGAGAGAGGGAAGCTCGTGGGCGGTCAGATGGGCCAGGTACGAAATCATGGGTGTCACCTTCCTCTCCGAATGCCTCGAATCAGTCGTCCACGTGGCCGGCGTCCTGATGGAGGTGAGCGTAGTCCTGCATGCGGCTGGACGGATGGCGGTGCTCCGGACAGCTCGGGACGTCGTTCAGGTATTGGGCCGCGGGTTCGTCGCCGAACACGTCCAGGTGATGGAGGTGATGCGCGGCCTGTTCGCTGATGGCGGTAAAATTGTTGCTTCGGTGTTCCCGGGGTTTCTCGATCAGCTCCCGGATGCGCCCCCGGAGGATCTCGTGCAGCCGTTCGTCCCGGCCGAAGTAATCCCCCAGCACGAACTGAACGTCCGAATACCGTTCCGCCATCTCGTCCCGGGCGGTTTCGATGCGTTTCATCAGCACGCCGGTGAAAAGAAAGTAGGGAAGCAGCACGACGCGTCCCACCCCCACCTCGCGCACCAGGTCCTCAACCACGTCCCGGTAGTTGGGCTCGGTCAGGGACACGTAACCGCAGCGAAGGTCCCGGACGCCGCAGCGTTCCCCGAACCGCCGCACGATCTTCTCGAAGGTCCGGTTGGAACGCCGGGACCGGCTCCCCCGTCCGACCACGACCGTCACCGTCCGCTTCGACCCCGGCGGGGCCGCCGAGCGCTTCAGGGCCCGCTCGTGGTTGCGGCGAAGGATCTCGTAAATCAGCGGGTGGTTCCCGATGAAGTTCCCGTAGTAGAACTCAACCTCGGGGAAATGCCGCTGGGCCCAGCCGATGACGCCCGGCAAATGCTCCATGGTGTGGCGTCCGGGGAGCAGCATGTTGGGAAAGCAGAGGAACCGCCGAACCCCGTTCTCGATCTGGCGAACCATCTCGGGAAACAGAAGGGGGCGGGAAAGCTCGAGGAACCCCGGGGTGAAGGGCTGCCCGAGACGATTCTCCAGGTCGGAGACCATGGACATGCACTCGTCCACGGCCTCGGCGTCCCGGCTGCCGTGACCCATAAAAAGGACGGATTCCTTCATCGGCGTAAGGGGCCGCGGGGCGGGCGGGCTCGCTCGAAGGGACACACGCGATCAGGGGACACCCCGGCACCTCCTCGGGCCTGGTCGGGCGCGGTGGGCTTCGCGGGCAGGTCTCCTGGCTGACGGCAGATCGTCCGGCGGGGCCTTCCCGTTCCGTCTCGGGGAACAGTGGCCGACCGACCGTGTTTCACGCCGATCACAGTGGCGGGACCGCCCCGGAATTTCACCGGGTTCCCTGGGGTGCTTCCTCACGGGGAGGAAGCACCCGCGAAGCAAATTTCGAATCGGTCACAACGTACGTTCACGCGTTGGGGCTGTCAAGCGTCGACGCAGCGACACGATTGCTACAATGGGACACCTTTCACCCCCTGTCCGTCAATCAGCCATCCTCGGTGCCCGGGGCGGCGATAGACCGATGAAACTGGTCAACCGGAACGTGCTTCTTCTCGTCGGCCTGACCCTCACGACGGTGGTGGCGGCCACCCTGCTTCACAACCTCGGGATGCAGTACCTCGAGGGGGAACCCCGACGGCTGATCCAGTCCCTGGAATTCGTCGTTCAGACGATGACCACGGTGGGATACGGTCAGGACGCCGGGTGGGACCACACGCTGATGTACCTCCTCGTCATCGTCGTTCAGCTGGCGGGGATCACGCTCGTCTTCCTCAGCATCCCCACCCTGGTCACGCCCTGGCTCGAGCAGCGGATGACCCTGCGTCCGCCGGCCCGCTACACCGGCCCGGGCGATCACATTGTCCTGAGTCGACACACGCCGATCCTGGACACCCTCATGGAGGAACTGGAGGCGCGGGAGACCCCCCACGTCCTCCTCGAACCCGACGAAACCCTCGCGACCTCGCTCTACCAGGAAGGGGAGAGGGTCCTGGTGGGGGATCCCGCCGAATCCGAGGTCCTCGAGCGGGCCCGAATCCAGGAGGCCCGGGCGATGGTTCTGGACGGGCCGCTCGAACACATCGCGGCGGTGGCGCTCTCCCTGCAGGAGGAGGACGAAAACTTCCCGGTGATCGCCATCGCCGGGGAAGTCGACCGCTCCACCCACCTGCGCTCGGCCGGGGTCGATCAAATTCTGTTTCCCCGGAAAAAGATCGGGGAGGTGCTGGCCAGCACGGCGCTGGCCGGGCTCGGGCGCACGTTCGAGGTCCGGGGGGAACTGGAGGAGGAGTTCGAAATCCAGGAGCTTCCGGTGCTGGCGTCCAGCCCGCTGATCCGAAACCGACTCAGGCACTCGAGGATCCGGGAGGAAACCGGTGCCCACGTCGTGGCCCTGTGGCGGCAGGGCACCCTGACCCATAATCCCTCCCCGGACGTTCAGATCCGCCGCAACGACATCCTCGTGGCGGCGGGTACCCGCGCCCAGCTCGAGGCCCTCGGCGAGATCGCCCAGAGCCGGGAACGACTGAAAGGGGTCGGGAAGGGCCGGGTCCTCCTCATCGGCTACGGTCAGAGCGGTCGAACGGTGGCCGAAAACCTCCGCGCGGAGGACGTCGAGCCCACCGTCGTCGAGCTGGAGGACGGCGAGGGGGTGGACGTGGTCGGGGACGCGACGGACTCGGACACCCTCGAGGCGGCGGGCGTCGGGGAGGCGGCGACGGTGGTGATCACGGTCGCCTCGGACGACACCGCCATCTTCATCGCCCTGATGGTCCGCCGGCTCAACCCGGCCGCGGAGATCCTGGTGCGCGCCAACCGCTCCGAGAGCAACCAGTCCCTGTATCGGGCCGGGGCCAACTACGTCCAGGGGCTGGACCAGGTGACCAGCCGTATGCTGGCGGGCAACCTGCTCGGGGAGGAGATCGTACATACGGAACTCAACGTGCGAATCCAGCACTGCGAGGTGGGCCGCCTGGCGGGGCGGACGCTGTCCGAGGAGCGGGTGGGGGAAAAACACCAGGTCACTGTGCTGGCCGTGGAGCGGGACGGGGAACTCATCACCTCCCCCGACCACGATCTACGGTTTCGGGAGGGAGATCGACTGTACGTGGCGGGGCGGGACGAGAGGGTCCGAGCGTTCGTCGAGCGCTACGACGGGGACGCGGGGGACTGACGTCAGCGCTCCTCGATCGATTCGTCGACTTTCATGCCGAAGTGGCGGCCGGCCTCCTCGTGGTAGGCCAGGACCTCGTCCCCCGGTTCCAGCGTGACCACGGACACGGGCGATCCGTCGGGCCGCGTCAGGCAGATCGTCTCGGCGTTCTGCACCAGGAGGTTCACGGGATGCGTGCCGTGTTCCTCCTCGATCTCGGCCTTCACCAGCATCATGGGCCGTCGTTCCAGTTTTGAACGGCCCAGCACCGCCGGTTCGCCGCTGCCCTCCCGATCCACCACCAGCACCCGATCGCCGGCGCGAAGCTCGGAGAGGTAGCGGGTCCGTCCACCCGGCACCCGCACGTAGGCGTGAACGCCGCCCGCGTTGACCCGGAAGGGACGGGCGGCGACGTACTCCGTCTCACGCACCTCGGCGTGCACCAGAAACATGCCGGCGCTCGAGTTGCCGACGAGCATCCCCTGCCCCTCCTCCATCCGGGTCGAGGTGTCCACGCAGACCCGATCCCCCAGGCCGGTGCGCTCCACCGAGGTGATCCGGGCCGTCTCCAGGGGGAACGTCTCCTCCCCACCCCGGACCCGCTTCACGGTCTTTCGGACCTCACCCAGGTCGTCCGTGCGGAGCAGAACGCCGTCCACCCCGGTTTCGAGGGTCTCCACGGCCACCCCGGCGTCCTCCGCGGATTCCACGTGGGCCACGAGGTTGTCGGTGCGAGCAATCAGGTTCTCCAGCGGGATGATCATCCAGTCCGCGGCCTTCACGACCACGTAGCGGTGACGGGCCTCGACCACCGCCTCCTCGTCCTCCTTGGATTCGATCGTGACGGTCGTCACGTCCTCCCCCGGAACGAGGTCCCCGTCGGGCGTGATCGTGGTGACCACGCCCAGCTTCCCGATTTTCTCGCCGATCGCCTCCCGGCTGTAGAGGCCGTCGACCCCGGCCTCGAGGCAGCCGGTGATGAAATCCCGGTCGTATTCCTCGAGCTCCACCCAGACGAACTTGTCCTCAGTCACGAAGGACCGCCTCGGCCTCGTCCACGTCGACGCCCTCGTGCACCAGCCGGGCGATGGCCTCCACCATCCGGGAGGGATCCTCGGCCTGAAAGACGTTGCGGCCGAAGGAGACCCCCCGTCCGCCCGCCTCCATCGACCCTCGGACCATCTCCAGGACGTGACGGACGGTGTCGGTCTTCTCCCCGCCCGCGATCACCACGGGGACGGGACACCCCTCCACCACCCGACGGAAACTGTCCGGGTCGCCGGTGTAGTTGCATTTGATGATGTCCGCCCCGAGCTCGGCCCCCACGCGGGCGGCGTGAGCCAAAACGTCGGCATCGTAAGGATCGGAGATTTTAGGTCCCCTCGGGTACATCATCGCCAGAAGGGGCATGCCCCATTTCTGGGCCTCCCGGGACACGTGGCCGAATTTTCGCAGCATTTCGGCCTCCTGTTCGGCCCCCAGGTTCACGTGGATGGACACCGCGTCGGCGCCCAGGCGGATTGCCTCCTCGACGCGGCAGGACTGCACCTTGCGGTTGGGTTCCTCCGACAGCTCCGTGCTCGCCGACATATGAACCACGAGCCCGACGTCCTGCCCGCTTCCCCGGTGGCCGGGTCCGATCATCCCCTTGTGCATCAGGACGCTGTCAGCCCCGCCCTCCACGACCCGATCGATGGTCTCCGTCATGTCGATCAGCCCGGCGATCGGGCCCATCGTCACCCCGTGATCCATGGGAATCATGACCATGTTGCCGCTGTCCCGGTTCATCACCCGTTCGAGACGGATGTTCTTGCCAATCATCATGGATCCTCCCTGTTAGGTAACCGCGTTGATCGCGACGTCGTCCCGCCGGGAACCACGGGATGAACACGCTCGCCCGGCGCCTCGCCCGAAGCGTATCATGAATCCGACGGGCGGGGCTGATCGCCCGTCTCGAGCGCCTCGAAACCGGCGAAACGAGCACCGGCTCCGAGCCCCTCTTCGATCCGAAGCAGACGATTGTATTTCGCGGTTCGCTCCCCCCGACTGAGGGACCCCGTTTTGATCTGTCCCCCCGCCGCCACGGCGAGATCCGCGATCGTGGTATCCTCGGTCTCGCCGGAACGATGGGAGATCATGGCTCCGTAACCGGCCTCCTCGGCCGCCGCCACGGTCCGCAGGGTCTCGGTCAGGGTGCCGATCTGATTCACCTTGACCAGCACGGCGTTTGCGACGCCCTCCTCGATCCCCCGCCGAAGACGGTCGGCGTCCGTCACGAACAGATCGTCCCCCACCAGCTGCACACGGTCCCCGAGGGCCCGTGTGAGGTCCCGCCAGCCCGACCAGTCGTCCTCGTGGCATCCGTCCTCGAGGGACACGACGGGAAACGCCTCCACCCACTCATCGTAGACTGCGAGGAGGCTCTCCGCTGAGAGGGAACGCCCCTCCCCCTCCAGGTCGTACTGGCCGTCACGGTAAAACTCCGACGCCGCGGCATCGATCGCCAGGGCGATCTCGTCCCCCGGCCGGTACCCGGCTCGATCGATCGCCTCCAGGGTCAGTTCGAGGGCCTCCCGGTTGGAGGCGAGATCGGGGGCGAACCCCCCCTCGTCACCCACGGCGGTGGACAGCCCCCGTTCGTCGAGAAGGTCCTCCA
>CAZEBV010000042.1:0-13961 GCA_964510695.1 uncultured bacterium | reverse complement strand
CGCGTGGCGGGCAGCCTCGGCGACGTCGCGGCCTTCAGTTTCTATCCCAGCAAAAACCTCGGAGCCTACGGCGACGCCGGCGGCATCACGACCTCCGACTCCGACCTCGCCGAACGGCTTCGCCGGCTTCGGGACCACGGCCGGGAGGGCAAGTATCGACACAGCGTCGCCGGCTACAACGAACGGCTGGACGGCTTCCAGGGGGCCGTGCTCTCGGTGAAACTCCGCCACCTGGACGCCTGGAGCCGGGCCCGGCGGGAACACGCCGCTTTCTACGATGAACGCCTCGCCGAGCGTCCCCTCGAGACACCCACCGTGGCCCCCCCGGCGGAACACGTCTACTACCAGTACGTCGTTCGAACGAAGGACCGGGACGCTCTGCGGGACGGACTCCACGAGCGCGGGGTGGGGGCGGCCGTCCACTACCCCCGACCCGTTCACCTTCAACCGCCGCTGCGGGAACTCGGCTACGAAAAGGGCGATTATCCCCGGGCGGAAGCCGCCGCCCGGGAGGTCTTCAGCCTGCCCGTCTTCGCCCAGCTCACCCGGGAGGAACTGGGCTACGTGGTCGACCAGCTTCGGGAGGTCCTCGCCGGCACCCCCGGTGTCGAACCCTGAGGTCCCCTTCGTGCTCGTCCCCGAAACCGTCCCCGTGAACCGTCCGGAGGGTCCACGCCCTTGAACGACGCCACCGAGGAGCTCCAGTCCGTCTCCCCGTTCCACGAGTTTTTGAACATCCACCTCGAGGAGGGTGGGGAGGACCACGCGGTTTGCTCGATTCCCCTGGAGGATCACCTCTTCCACGCCGGGGGCGTTCTGCACGGCGGGATCAGCTACGCGCTGGCGGACACGGCCGTGGCCATGGCCCTGATGGCGCGGCTGGGTTCCGAGCCGTCCTTTTTTACCATTGAAGGGAAGATGAATTACCTGGCGTCCGTTCCCCGGGGGGAGGAAGGGCGTGTCCGGGCCCGGGCTGAGCTCGAACACCTCGGCTCCTCCACCGCGGTCGCCCGGACGGACGTGACCGGCCCCGCCGGAACGAAGATCGCCATCGGAACGTTCACGTACGCCATCCGCGGAGGGTCGGAATAGACCGATCCGCCCGTTTCCTCTTTGACAGCGTCCCCCGTCCTTAAATAGAATCGTCGGGTTTTTTCCGAGAGCATAGGGTGAAGCTCCACCGCGCCACCCCTTCGCCCCGGCGTGATCTCCTCTGACAAGGTGATGAAACCCCATGGAACACCATCGCGGAGAGCCCCTGCGTCATATGGCCGACCTGTTGGACATGTCGGCCGACCGTTACACGGACCTGCCGGCCTTCGTCTTCCAGGATCGGACCCAGACTTACGGGGAACTGCGGGAACGCAGCAACCGGGTTGCGAACATGCTCCTCGAGAACGGCATGGAGCCGGGGGACCGGGTGGCCCTCTACATCCCCAACACGCTCCAGTTCCCCGAAGCCTACTTCGGCACCCTCAAAGGGGGAGGCATCCCGGTTCCGCTGAACCTCCGCATGGACCCCTCCTCCCTGGAATACGTGCTGGAGGACGGGGACGTGGACCACATGATCGCCTCCCCGCTTCTGGCCGACGGCATCCAGGACATCGCACCAGCCCCCGAGCTGGCCGAGGACGGAGGGGTCGGCACCCTCTACCTCACGGGGGCCTCCGGCGATGGAAAGGTCGATTACCAGCAGGCCACGGCCGAGGCCGACCCGGACCTCGAGCGGCCGCCCCGGGACTACGACGACGTGGCCCTGCAGCCCTACACGAGCGGAACCACCGGACGGCCCAAAGGGGTGCTTCTGACCCATCGGAACCTGCTGACCGCGATCGAATCCCTCGCCAAATCCGGGCCGATGGGCGACAACGAGGAGACGATCCTGCTGGTGCTGCCCCTGTTTCACATCTACGCCCTGAACGCCATTTTGGGCGGCGTGATTTACTCCGGGGCCACCATCGTGCTGCAGGCGCTGCCCGACCCCGAGGAGATGCTGCGCCTCATGGACGAGCACGAGGTGACCTTCTTCCCGGCCGTTCCGGCCATCTTCAACATGGTCATCCGTGCCTACCAGGACGACCCCGGAGCCTACGATCTGTCCTCCCTGAAGGCCGTCAACTCGGCCGCCGACTCGCTGGCGGGGGACACCCGCCGGACGATCCGGGAGCAGTGGCGGGTGCCCATGGGAGAGGGATGGGGCATGACCGAAACCGCCCCCGCCGGGACCATTCAGCCCTCCCGGGGGGTCATCAAGGACGCCGGATGCATCGGCCCGCCCGTCGTGGGGATCGAGGTGAAGCTGGTCGATCCGGACACCCGCGAGACCGTCGTCCCCCCCGAGGAACTGAGCCCCTTCGGCGGCATGGTGGACCCCGACCGGGACTTCGAGGACGAGGAGGCCGTGTCGGGTGAAATCGCCGTGCGCGGGGAGCAGGTGTTCCAGGGCTACCACAACCTCCCCGCGGTCAACGACCGGGTCTTCGACGACGATGGCTGGTTCTACACGAAGGACATCGCCCGCGTCGACGAGGACGGTTACCTCTGGATGGTCGACCGGGTGGACGACATGTTCATCTCGGGCGGGGAGAACATCTACCCCGCGGAGGTCGAGAACGCGCTCTACGAACACCCGGACGTGGCCGAGGCCGGCGTGGTGCCCGCGCCCCACGAGATGAAGGGCGAGGCCCCGGTGGCTTTCGTGGTGCTGGCGAACGGCGCCCAGGTGACGGAGGAGGAACTTCGCCGCTTCACCCTGGAGCACCTTCCCTCTTACGCGCACCCGCGGCGGATCTTCTTCCTGGACGAGCTTCCCCGAAGCGGGACGGAGAAGGTTCAGCGTTTTAAACTGGAGGAGGAACTCGAACGGCGGCTGGACGAGCCGCTCTCGTCCAGCCAGAAACTCTAGCGGCCCGCGCACGCCTTACCCCCAGCCGGAGGTGCCCGACCCATGCCCGAGGACCCCAACGAGGACACCCGCCTTGGTACCCGCCAGGAGGGACGGATCCTGACGCTCACCATCGACCGTCCGGACCGCCGCAACGCGCTCAACCGGGGCGTCTTCGAGGGCCTCCACGCGGCCCTGGACGCCGCCGAGGAGGGCCCGGCCCGGGTCCTCGTGATCCGGGGGGCCGAGGGCAGCTTCTCCTCCGGGGCCGACCTGGCCGAGGGCGCGGAGGCCTTCGACGAGGACGCCAGCTCCATGGACGTGCGTGACCAGTTCGCCGGGCTGGCCCGGGTCGTCCGGCGACTGCGGGAGGCCCCGGTGCTGACCGTGGCCGCCATCGAAGGCTACTGCATGGCGGGCGGCCTGGGGCTGGCCGCCGCCTGTGACTTTTTGATCGCCGAGAACGACGCCACCCTGGGCACCCCGGAGGTCAACGTGGGTCTTTTCCCGGCCCAGGCCCTCGCCCCCATCATGGAGGCCGTGCAGGAGAAGAAGGGGCTCAAGCTGCTGTTCACCGGGGACACCCTCGAGGCCGAGGAGGCGGAGTCGATCGGCCTGCTCACCGAGACCGTCCCCGCGGACGATTTCGAGGACCGCCTGGAGGAACTGACCGATCAGCTCGCCGCCAACAGCCCGGTCATGATCAGCATCGGCAAGGAAGCCTACTACCAGTCCCGCGACATGCCCTTCAACCGGGCGCTCTCCTACCTCAAGGAGATCATCTCCCTGATCGCCATGAGCCACGACGCCCGGGAGGGCATCACGGCCTTCCTGGAGGACCGGGAACCCGAGTGGTCCGGCCGGTAGGTGTACGGGGGGAACCCCTCCACCCATGAGTCGGACCCCGTCCGAGAACCCGTTCGAACGAAAAAGCTCCGTACGAGTGATCGGCCACCGCGGGGCCGCGGGCGTCCGACCCGAAAACACCCTCCCCTCCTTCGAACACGCCGTGGATGTCGGCGTGGATGCCGTGGAGTTCGACCTGCAGTGCACCCACGACGACGAACTCGTCGTGATGCACGACCCGTTCGTGGATCGGGTGACCGAGGGCGAGGGGTCCGTGGAGGAGATGACCTACGACGAACTCGCCGGGCTGGACGCCGGTTACCGGTTCAGCCCGGAGGGGGAGGACGAGTACCCTTTCCGGGGCCGGGGAATCCGCGTGCCGCGCCTGGAGGAGGTCCTGGAGGTCACCGGGGATCTGCCGCTGATCGCCGAGGTGAAGTCGCCGCGGGCCGGACGCCGGCTGGCGGAGTGGCTGCGGACGACATCACACGGACGGCGGGCCCGCTCCCGGATGCTGGTCGGGGGGCTCTCGACGGACGTCCTGGAGGTTCCCCGGCGGGAGGCCGCCTGGTCCTGTGCCACCCGGGAGGATCTGCGCTGGTACGTCCTTCTGAACAAACTCGGGCTGGGGGGGCTGGCCACCCCCGAACGGCCCGACGCCCTCATGCTGCCCGAACGGGTCCGCGGCTTCTTTCCCGTCGTCACCGAGTCCTTCTTGGATCGGGCCCACCGGGACGGGTTCGGCGTTTACGTGTGGACGGTCAACGACCCGGACCGGATGCGCCGCCTGCACGAAATGGGCGTGGACGGGATGCTCAGCGACCATCCCGGACGGCTCAGGTGTCTGTACGACGACGTGGACTCGACGACGTCCGACGATCCCCGCTCGCAGGAGGAGACCCCACCATGAGTGCCTTCGGACCCACGCCTCCCAGCCGGGAGGTTTTTCGCGATGACCTGCTGGCCGACGAGACGGCCCTGATCACCGGGGGCGGCACCGGCATCGGGCGTGAAATCGCCCTGGCGTTCGCGGACCACGGTGCCAACGTGGCCGTCACCAGCCGGAACATGGATCACCTCGCCCCCGTGGTCGATGAGATCGAGGACCGGAACCAGGCGGGGTACGCCGCCACGGCCGACGTGCGGGATCGGGAGGCCGTGGAGGGGATGGTCGAGGAGGTCCTCGGGACGATGGGGGAGGTCTCGATTTTGATCAACAACGCCGGGGCGAACTTCCTGTGTCCGGCCGAGGAGATGACCGAGAACGGCTGGCGGGCGGTGGTGGGCACCATCCTGGACGGCACCGCCAACTGTTCCTTCGTGGTGGGCCGGCACATGATCGACCGCGGCGGGGGCGTCATCCTCTCCAACGGCGCCACCAACAGCGAACGGGGCGCACCGTTCCACGTGCACTCCGGGGCCGGCAAGGCGGGCGTGCACAACCTGATGAAGAGCCTGGCCACGGAGTGGGGACGCCACGGCATCCGCTGCAACACCGTCGCCCCGGGTCTGATCGAAACCGAGGCCATCCGGGAGGTCACCGGCGGCGGGTTCCCGGAGGCGATGCAGGAGGACCTGGTGGCGGGGCGCTTCGGGGCGCCGGGGGACTGCGTGACCCTCTTCGTGTACCTGGCCAGCAAGGCCGCCAGCTACGTCACGGGCGGGTATTTCCCCGTGGACGGCGGCCACCGGCTGCCGGGCGGGGACGTGGCTCGCTGGACCGACTGAGGTCCCGGAGGGGGGCTAGAGCCCGGGGGGTCCGGTCGGATCCATCCGGAGGTTCCAGCGGGCAAACCCGGAACCTCCGTCCCGAATTAGAACAGGATGGTGCCGTGGTGGCGTTCGGGGTCCCGGCGGGGTTTGTCCCGGAAGACGTCCAGGCGGTTGATCAGCTGCTCGCGCAGGTCGCCGGGCGGAACGATCTCGTCCACCTGCATCTTCCCGGCCTGCTTCTTGATGTCCACGAACTCATCGTACTGCTGGCGGGCGGCGGCCACGAACTCCTCCTGTTCCTCCTCGTCCATCTCCTCCAGCTGATCCCCGAACAGGGCGGACACGATGGCCTGGGGGCCCATCACGGAAATCTCCGCGCTCGGAAGCGCCAGCGTGGCGTCCGGGCCGAAGGACGGCCCGCACATGGCGTAGATCCCGGCGCCGTAGGCCTTGCGCGTAATGACGCAGAACTTGGGCACCTGGGCGCTGGAGGTCGCGTAGATGAACTTGCGCCCCTTCTGCAGAACCCCTTCTTTCTCCACCTTCGAGCCGATCATGAAACCCGGCGTGTCGCACAGATACACCAGGGGAATCCCGTAGGCGTCGCACTTCCAGATGAACCCGGCGGCCTTGTCGGCGCTGTCCGGGAAGATGGCGCCGGCCTTGCGGACCGGCTGGTTGGCGACGATGCCCACCGGGTGCCCGTCCAGGCGGGCGAAGCCCGTCAGGATCTCCGGGCCGAACTCGTCGTGCAGCTCGAACCAGGAATCCTCGTCCACCAGCCGTTCGATCAGTTTCTGGACGTTGTAGGGGCGGTTGGAGCTGTCGGGAATCACGGTGTCGATCTCGTGGGGGTTCTCGGCGGGTTCCCGCGAGGCCGACACGGGCGGACGGGCCCGGTGGTTCTGAGGCAGGTAGGACAGAAGCCGGCGGGCCTTTTTCGCCGCGGTCTGTTCGTCGGGGACCACCAGTTCGGCGCTGCCGCTGTGCTGGGCGTGGACCTCGGGACCGCCCAGTGACTCCATGTCCACCTCCTCGCCGGTCATCTCCTTGACGACGCGGGGGGAGGCGATCGCCATGCCGCTGATGTCCTCCACCATGATGAGAAAGTCACAGAAGACGGGCGTGTAGGCCGAGCCGGCGATGTCCGGCCCGTAAAGGACCCCGATCTGGGGAATTCGACCGGAGTGGATGCACTGGTTGAAGAACTGTTTGCCCCCCCGGTAGCGTCCGGCGTGGGTGTCGCCGGGTTCCCGGTCGCCGGCCGTCAGCCGGGCCCCGGTGGAGTCGATCAGGCGCAGGATCGGCGCCCCGACGTCGGCGGCCCGTTCGGCGATGCGAAGCTCCTTCTCGACGCCCATCATGCCCAGGGAGCCGGCCTTGACGGTGTAGTCGTTGGCCGAGAAAAAGACCTTCCGGCCGTCGATCGAGCCCACCCCCGTAATCATGCCGTCGGCCGGCGTGCGATCCTCGTTGCCGTAGCCCGCGAACGTGCCGTCCTCGTAGGCCACCTCGTCGAAGATCGTGTCCAGGCGCTCGCGCACGAACAGCTTGCCCAGTTCCTCGATCTTGTCGTGCCCGCGGGGGGGACCGCCCTGCCGAAGGTCCTCGATCTCCTCCCGGAGGGCCTGCTCCCGCTCGGTGGTTTCCCCGGGTTCCCAGCCCGCACCCTCGCCGTGACGGGCCACGACGTCCCCGTCCACCAGCAGTTCGGCGGGTTCGTTCAGGTGCTCCGAGAGCGTTCGCGCCAGGGCTTCGGCGGCCGGACGGTCGACGTCGGACCCTTCGCTCGTCAGTTCGATCTTCACGACAGCACTCACCTCGAAGAAACGACCGGAATAATGGGCCCGAACGAAAGCTCGAGACCCGTTGAAACGTTGACTTTTGGCCCTTTATGTTTAACGCTTTTGGGGTTTGATGCAAATTATTCTAAGGAGTGTCTCACATGGATTACGCGGAATCCGAACCCCTCAAGATGGTTCGCCGAACGGCCCGGGACGTGGCCGACGGCTTCGACGAAGACTACGTCCGAAAACACATCGAAAACAAGACCTTTCCCCAGGAGTTCTCGGACGCCCTGGCGGAGAACGGTTTCTACGGGGCCATGATCGACGAGGAGTACGGGGGGGCCGACATGGGCATGCTGGAAATGTCGGTCATCCTGGAGGAGCTCACCCACGGGGGCACCCCCGGGAGCCTGCTTCTCGTGCTGACGTCGATCTTCGGCGCCCTGACCATCGACCTGCACGCCACCGAGGAGCAGAAGCAGCACTACCTGCCCAAAATTGCCGACGGGGACCTCCAGTTCTGCATGGCGCTCACCGAACCCAACGCCGGTGTCAACGCCCTCAACGTCGAGACCTTCGCCGAACAGCAGGGCGACGAGTACGTGGTCAACGGCCAGAAGATTTTCATCAGCGGCGTGGACAACGCGGACGGGATGCTTCTGATCGCCCGCACCACCCCCTTCGACGAGGAGAACCCCACCCACGGCATCAGCCTGTTTTTGGTGCCCGAGCCCGCCGAGCGTGACGGCCTCGAGATGACCGAACTCGACATGGGGGTGCCCTGGTTCGAGAAACAGTTCCAGCTTCAGTTCAACGACATGCGCATCAGCGAGGACCATCTTCTCGGGGGGGCCGACAACCGGGACGAGGCCCTGATCCAGCTCTGGGACACCCTCAACACCGAACGGATCGCCGGGGCCGCCAGTTCGGTGGGCGCCGGGCTGCGGGCCATCGATCAGGGGGTGGACTACGCTAACGAGCGCAAGGTCTTCGGCGGCCAGCCCATCGGGTCCCACCAGGCCGTCCAGCACCCCCTGGCGCAGGCCTACGCCGAGCTGATCGCCGCCCGGGAGATGGTCTACAAGGCCTCCTGGAAGTTCGACCAGGGCGAGGAGTGCGGCCTGGAGGCCAACACGGCCAACCTGCTGGCCTCGGAGGCGTCCCACGAGGCGGCGGACCGCGCCCTGCAGACCCACGGGGGCAGCGGCTTCTCGAACGACTACGGCATCCTGGCCCTGTGGATCAACACCCGCCTCTCGCAGACCGCCCCGATCCCCAACGAGATGATCCGCAACTTCATCTCGGAGCACGAACTGGGGCTTCCGAAGTCCTACAGCTGGTAACCCGGCCCGCGGCGTCTTCCCCCGCCGACGTGATCGTTCCATGAGTTTCGCCGATCGGATCCGCGAGCGGGCCCGCGGCGGCGGGGTCCGCCTGGTGCTCCCGGAGGGGGAGGACGACCGTGTCCGGGAGGCCGCCGGACGCCTGCTCGACGAGGAGCTCGCCGGCGAGGTTCTCCTCGTGGGCGGGGAGGAGGCGCCCTCACGGGCCGACCTCACGCCGATCGACCCCGGCTTTCCGCCCGAGGGGGACCGGATGGCCCGAGAACTCGCCGAGGGCTCCGAGGACACCTCCCCCGACGAGGCCGCCGATCGGCTGGAGCATCCTCTTTACCTGGGGGCCGCCCTGGTGCGCTTCGGCCGCGCGGACGGCATGGTCGCCGGCGCCATCCACGCCACCGGCGAGGTCGTCCGGGCGTCCCTGACGGTGATCGGCACCGCCCCGGACGTCTCGCTGGCCTCCAGCAGCTTCATCATGGACCTTCCCGAACGACCCAACCGACCCGCCGAGCGGCTGCTGTTCACCGACGCCGGGGTCGTGCCGGACCCGGATCCGGACGAGCTGGCGCAGATCGCCGGGTCGGCCGTGGCCCTTCACCGCGATCTCCTGGCGGAGGACCCCCGTGTGGCCTTCCTGTCGTTCTCCACGCACGGAAGCGCCGACCACCCGATGACCCAGCGGGTGCGAGAGGCGGCCGAACGGTTTCATGAACGCCACCCCGGGGTCCCGGCCGACGGCGAACTACAGGGGGACGCCGCGCTGGTCCCCGAGGTGGCCCGCCGGAAGGCCCCGGACGGGCCGCTGGAGGGAAACGCCAACATCCTGGTCTTCCCCGACCTCAACGCCGGCAACATCGCCTACAAACTGGTTCAGCGTCTGGCGAACGCCGGTGCCTACGGTCCCCTCCTGCAGGGAATCGACGCCCCCGTCAACGACCTCAGCCGGGGATGCAGCGTGGAGGACGTCGTCACCGTGGGCGCGGTGACGGCCGTGCAGGCCGCCAACGGTCCGGCCGCCTGAACGAGGGCGGGTCACGGAACCGCCGCCGTTTGGTATGATCGACGTTCGTTTCAACGCGGTCGGGTCTTCGAGCTCGACCGTCGCGCGATTCCCACTCCATTCACCGGAACCACCGCCTCAGGAGGCGATGACTCGATGAGTCTGCGCGTCGCGAACGGACAGGGATTCTGGGGGGACTGGATCGAGGCCCCCAAGCGGCAGGTGCGGGCCGGCCCCATCGACTACCTCACGATGGACTACCTGGCCGAGATCACCATGTCGATCATGGCCCGGCAGAAGTTCTCCGACCCCGACCGGGGCTACGCCCGGGATTTCGTCCACCTGATGGACGAAATCATGGCCGAGTGCCTGGAGAAGGACATCAAGGTCATCACCAACGCCGGGGGGCTGAACCCGGAGTCCTGCCGGGACGCCCTCCTGGAGATCGCCGAGGAGCAGGGGCTGTCGGTCAACGTCGGAATCGTCACCGGCGACGACATCAACGGCCGGCTGGACGAGCTGATGGACCAGGGGGCCAACTTCGACAACAAGGACACCGGCGAGTCCTTCGAGACCATGGAGGACGCGGTGCTGACGGCCAACGTCTACTTCGGGGCCCCGCCCATCGTGGAGTGCCTCGACGAGGGCGCCGACATCGTGGTCACGGGACGCTGCACGGACTCCTCGATCGTCATCGCCCCCGCCGTGCACGAGTTCGGCTGGGATTTCGACTCGGACTACGATCGGCTCGCCTCGGCGCTGCTGGCCGGGCACCTCCTCGAGTGCGGCGGTCAGGCCACCGGCGGCAACTACCAGGGCAAATGGCAGGAGGTCGAGGGACTCGAGAACCTCGGCTACCCGATCGCGGAGTTCCAGGAAAACGGGGACTTCGTGGTCACCAAACACGAGGAGCTGGGCGGCCAGGTGGAACGGGACTCCGTCATGCAGCAGCTGGTCTACGAGATGGACGACCCCGCCCACTACATCGTGCCCGAGGTCATCATGGACATGACGGAAACCACCGTGGAGGACGCCGGCGAGAACCGCGTCGCCGTCCAGGGCGTGAAGGGCAAACCGCCCACCGACCAGTACAAGGTCTCCATGTCCTACCTGGACGGGTTCCAGCTGGTGGGCAACTTCGTGCTCGCCTGGCCGGACGCCCTCGCGAAGGCCGAGCGCATCGAGGAGCTGATGCGCCATCGAATCGACGAGATGGACCTCGAATACGAAAAACTGAACTTCGAGTACCTCGGCGTGGACGGGGTCCACGGCCCGGCCACGCCCGACCCGCCCGAGGATCCCCCCGAGGTGGTCCTGCGGCTGGCCATCCGGGGACCCAACGAGGACGACCTGAAGGCGCTCGGACGGGAGTTTTCCCCCATGATTTTCCGGGGACCGGCCTGTGCCAACATCCTCGGCGACGGACGCCCCAAGCCCCGCCCGATCCCCCAGTACTGGCCCGCCCTGATCGACAAAAACCTGGTGGAACCCCGGGCCAGCGTTCAGGAGGTCAACCCATGAGCCAGACCGTCCAGCTTTTGAACCTCGCCACCGTGCGCTCCGGCGACAAGGGCGACAACGCGAACATCGGCGTCATCGCCCGGGAACCGGAGTACTATCCCGCCATCGAGGACCAGATCACCGCGGATCGGGTGAAGGATTTCTACGACCACTACGTGGACGGCGACGTGATCCGCTTCGAGATGCCCAACCTCTACGCCCTGAACTTCATCCTCGAGGAGGCCCTGGACGGCGGCGGAGCCACCTCCGTTCGCATCGACCGCCAGGGCAAGGCCCTCTGCGAGGCCATGCTGCAGATGGAGGTCGAACTGCCGGACGACGTGAGCGTCCCCGCGAACTGAACGCCCACCCCCCCGGAGGGGGGATCCGGTCTATTCGTTCGGGTGCCCGATAAACGCCCGCTGCGGGGTGGGACGTCCGTTCCCTGAACCTCGGGCCGCAGGAGGTGCGCCGCATGTTCCGTCGGTTTTTGAACCTCTTCATCCTGCTGGGCATGCTGATGTTCTTCGGTGGAATGGTCCAGGTCTACGCTCACCTTCAGGGTCACATCATGCCCCACCAGTGGGGCGGCTGGGTCGCCGGAGAACTGGGAATTCCCGAGGTCGGGCCCTGGATCACCGGGGTGCTCTCGACCGTCCTGGGCGGGTTCATCTTCCTGCTTGGGGCCGTCCTCAAGGAGGACCTGGACACACAATAGGGCAACCGCAACCCGAGTGAAACACACGTCGGTTTCCCCGGTGGACGACCTACCCGGACCGCCGCCGAATCAGATCCTCCCCGATCTCCCCCGGACGCCGCACCCCGCTTAAGGCCATGGCATTGTCGAACTCCTCGGTCAAAAGCCCAAGGGCTCGACGGACGCCCGCGGCTCCGCCGACGGCCAGGCTCCAGAGCACGGGCCGTCCCACCAGGACCGCCCGCGCCCCTAGGGCCAGCGCCACCAGCACGTCCGTCCCCCGGCGCACCCCGCCGTCCACGAACACCTCCGCTCGCCCGTCGACCGCGTCCACGACGCCCGGCAGTGCCTCGATCGTGGGCAGACCCGCGTCGAGCTGCCGACCCCCGTGGTTCGATACGATCACCCCGTCGCACCCGTGCTCGACGGCCCGGCGGGCATCCTCCGGATGCACGACCCCCTTGATCAGAAGGGGAAGGTCGGTGCGCTCCTGCAGCCAGGTCACGTCCTCCCAGGTCAGGGAAGGATCCAGCTGGCGCGACACGTATTCGGCCAGCCCGTTCACCCCCGACTCGGCTTCGGGGAGGGCTTCCTGCTCGAGGTTCTCGAAGTTCGCCAGCCCGAGGGGTTCCGGCAGCGAGAACCCGTTCCGAATGTCCCGCTCCCGCCGACCCCAGACGGGCGAGTCCACCGTCAGCACGAGGGCCCCGTACCCCGCTCGTTCGGCCCGATCCACCAGGGAGGCCGTCAGTTCGCGGTCCCGGTAGATATACAGCTGAAACCAGCGGGGGCCGCTCGAGGCCTCGGCGATCGCCTCCAGGGGGATCGTGGCCAGCGTGCTGGCCACGAAAAGCGTCCCCGCCTCGGCGGCTCCCCGGGCCGTGGCGACTTCCCCCTCCTCGTGCATGAGCTTATGGAACGCCGTCGGGGCCACCAGCACGGGGACGTCCACCGGCGTCCCCAGCACCGTCGTTGAAGGGTCCCGGTCGGACACGTCCCGAAGAACCCGGTGGACCAGCCGCCAGCGCCGGAAACCCTCCCGGTTGCCCGTCAGGGTGCGTTCATCCCCGGATCCCCCGGCCACGTAATCGTACGCCGGGGGGCTGACCCGCTCGCGGGCCATTTCCCGAAGCTCAAGCAGGTTCTCGAAGGAGGGTGGCTCGTCGTTCATTCCGATCGCTCCTCGTTTTGAGTTCGGGGTCCGCCTGGCCACACGGTAGCGTACCGCCGCCTGCCGGGCGGGCCGTCGTGCAGACCGCGCGGTCCGTCCGAACCGGGTTTCGCGTTCGGGTCACGGGCCCCGGAAGTCACGCGATCGTGCGCACCATCAGCGGGAAGATCGCCGCGGCCAGAAGGTACAGACACGCGGCCCCCACCAGCACAAGCCACAGCCCCAGGTGGACGGCCAGAAGCCGGGCCAGCACCGCCCCCACCACCGAGGCCGCCCCGTTGGCCGCCCATCCCCACGCCATCAGGGCCCGACGATCGCGGGCCACCGGCTGAAGCCCCAGGGGAAACAGCATCCCCATGGGTACGGCCAGCGGAGCCAGCACGGCCGTGGTGACGAGAAGGCGCACGAGGTCCGGCCAGCCGGCCCCGACCCCGAACAGCCACGGCCAGGCCTGCGTGCCCATAAGGACCCAGCCGAGGATCACCAGGGCCGCCAGCTCCACGACCCGCCCGGGTCGGCGCACCTGCCCCGAGACCCAGCTTCCGAGGCCCGAGAACACCAGAAAGGACGTCAGCACCGCCGCCGTCGCGTAGACCGGGTAGTGCAGAAAACGCATAAACTGCTGGATGAACCCGATCTCGAGGGCCATGTAGGCGAACCCCAGAACGGTAAAATACGCCAGCACGAACGCCCCCGGGATCAAATCACCCCGGTAGGAGACCGCCGGAAGGGCCGGCAGGAGGACGAAGGTCAGGCTCAGGGCCCCGCTCTGAAACAGCGTCAGCCAGAGAACGAGGTACCCCCATTCCTCCAGGGGACGCTCACGGACCGCGAAGGCCCGAACGATTCGCTGCGGGGAACCGGCCTTCACGAACCGATGAGGGTAGGGACGATCGTCGGTGGCCGGACGCACGTAAAACGGGTAGTGTCGGTAGAAATCCTCCCGATACCCCGAGAGCAGACGCCGGTTGATGCGATAATAATACGCGTCGTCCAGTACCACGTACCGGTTGGCCTCGGCGG
>CAZEBV010000041.1:0-14026 GCA_964510695.1 uncultured bacterium | reverse complement strand
GACAGGCCTCCGTGCAGAGGTTGCAGTACATGCATTTGTTCATGTCGATGTCGTAAGTTTCGAGTTTCAGTCGGAGGGGGTGACCGGTGGAGGCTTTGTGAACCTCGGGGTCGAAGTCCTCCCGGTCCGTGGCGGTGAGGGTGATGCAGTCCACGGGGCAGGCCACCACACATTTGTTGCAGGAGATGCAGTCGGCCGTGTAGTTGACGAGTTTCCCCCGGAAGGTGTCCATCTCGATGGACTCGAAGGGATACTCCATCGTGACACCGGGCGTAAGAAACTCATAGAAGGTGACCCGCATCGAGCGAACACAGGTGTAGAGGGCGAACCAGATGTTGTAGAAATAATCCATCAGGGCACCCACAGCATCCACGTCCCAACCGCCGCGAGGTTGACGAGCGCGATCGGCAGCAGCACCTTCCAGCAGATATACATCAGCTGGTCCGGACGGACCCGGGGGAGGGTCCAGCGCATCCAGAGCATCAAAAAGACGAAGAACATGCCCTTGGCGATTAAGGTGACGAGCCCCTTGCCCAGAAAGATCGGCACGGCGAAGACCAGGGCGACCATCACGGCGTTCAGGGGCGGCAGCCAGCTCAGTTTACGGGCCTTCTCCGCGCCGTCGTAAAGGGACTCCACGACCGCGTTGCCGCCCAGCCAGACGGCCAGCACGAGAGCCGTTACGATAGCGGTAGTGACCCCGTTCATCAAGGGCCAGGCTCCGTGCCATCCCCCCAGGAACAAAATGGAGACCACGAACCCCGTGGCCAGCATGGCGGAGTATTCCCCGAGGAAGAACATCCCGAACCGGATGCCCGTGAACTCGACGTGAAACCCGCCCACCAGCTCCTGGTCCGCCTCGGGCATGTCGAACGGGGTTCGGTTCACCTCCGCGATGGCCGCCAGCAGGAACACGAAAAAACCGATGAACATGAATGGGAAGCGGGCAAACACGAACCAGTCCAGAATCCCCCCGGACTGGATCCGGGTAATTTTGACGAGGTTCAGTGTGCCCGAAAGCATGATGACGGGCACGAGCGACACGATCAGGGGGATTTCAAAGCTGACCGCCTGGGCGGCCGAGCGAAGCCCCCCGTAGAGGGCGTATTTGTTGTTGGAGGCCCACCCGGCCAGTATGATTCCGATCGTGGTCAGGCTGCTGATGGCGATCACGTAGAAGGCCCCGGCGTCGAGGTCGGCCGGGATCAGACCGGGACCCCACGGAATAACCGCGAAAATGCCAAACGCCCCGGTGAAGGCGAGCATGGGGGCGAGCCAGAACAGAAGGGCGTCCGCTTTCGCCGGGATGACGTCCTCCTTCTGGAGCATTTTGACACCGTCCGCGATCGGAGCTCCCCAGCCGTGCCACCCGCCCGGCACCGTCGGCCCCAGGCGGCCCTGGGCGTGGCCGGCCACCTTCCGTTCGAGCCAGGTGACCAGCAGCACGTAGGGGGTGATAATCCCCACCAGGATAACGGTCATCACCAGACCGGCCGAGAGGAGGAACTGAACGGGCTCGGGAAGCCCGCCGAGTCCGAGGAGCGTCTGGACGCGGGCGATCACGGAGGCGGGCAGGGCAACCATCAGCGATCCACCTCACCGAAACCCGGGTCGTTGCTGGCCACGATGGCCACCAGATCCGAGATCATGCAGCCGGGGCTGATGGCCGTGAGTGTCGACAGGTTGCAGAAGGAGGGGGATCGGGCCTTGATCCTCTGGGGGGTCTTCGAGCCGTCGCTTCGCACGTAGAAACCCAGCTCTCCGCGGGCGGACTCCGTGCGCACGTAGGCGCTGCCCTCGGGGGGACGCACCGCGCGGGTGCCCGCTTTGTGCATGATGTCCCCCTCGTCGGGGCACTGGTTCAGGGCCTGTCGGATGATCCGAATCGACTGCTGCATCTCCCGGACTCGAACGTAGTTTCGGTCCCAGGAGTCACCCAGGGTGCCGATGTCGTCCGAACCGGTGGGCACGTCGAACTCGAAGCGATCGTAGAGGCTGTAGGGTTCGTCCCGGCGGACGTCGAAATCCACGCCGGAGGCCCGGGCGACCGGCCCGGTGGCCCCCCGTTCCACCGCCACGTCCCGGGGGAGGATCCCCACGTTCGCGGAGCGTTTGATGAAGATCTGGTTGAAGGTCAGAAGGTCGTTGAACTCGTTGATTCGCGGCTCGAAGTAGTCGCAGAAGGCGGCGACCTTATCGAACCACTCCGCGGGCGGATCGCGAAAAAGTCCGCCGATGCGGATGTAGTGGTAGAGAAGACGGGCGCCGCTGACCATCTCCAGGAGGTCGATCACGTTCTCCTGTTCCCGGAATCCGTGCAGGAACGGCGTCACGGACCCGGTGTCCATGCCGAACTGCCCCCAGGCCAGGAGGTGGGACCGAATCCGCTGAAGCTCCGCGCAGATAACCCGGATGTACCGGGCCCGTTCGGGCACCTCGATGTCATCCCCCATGAGTTTCTCCACGGCGAGGCAGTAGGCGTGTTCCTGGGTGATCGCCGAGAGGTAGTCCATGCGATCGGTGTAGGGGATGATCTGTTTGTACTCGAGGGCCTCGCAGTGCTTCTCGAAACAGCGGTGAAGGTAGCCGATGAACGACTTCAGGTCGGTGACGATCTCACCGTCGGTCCGCAGGGCCAGCCGGAGCACCCCGTGAGTGGAGGGATGCTGGGGTCCCATGCTGAGCTGCATTTCTTCGGTTTCCAGCTCGGCCTCGTCGTGTACGGTCAGGTCGATGTCCACGGGTCAGGTCCCGTTCCCGGCCGGGAAGCCGAGCTCGTCGTCGATGTCCATCTCCTCGAGCTCCTCGGCCTCGTCGTAGAACTCGTCACGCGAGGTTCGGTTCTCCCGGGCTTCGGCCCAGTCTACGGGAAGCCCCCGATAGGTCTGCGGGAAGACGTAATCCTTCCGAAGCGGATGTCCATCCCAGTCCTCCGGAAGGAGAAGACGCCGCAGGTCGGGGTGGTCCGTAAAACGGATTCCGAGCAGGTCGAAGGCCTCCCGCTCGTGCCAGTCGGCGGCGTTGTATAGGTCGGTTATCGAAGCGACGATGGGCTCCTCCTCGGGCAGGTACACCTTGAGCACGATCCAGGCGTTGTCCTCCAGGGAATACAGGTGGTAGATGACCACCAGTTCCTCCCGTTCGGGGAGATGGTCCCCACCCAGGCAGTGCAGCGAATCGAAGGCCGGACCGTCCTCGAGACCGTCCTTGAGGTGAGCGACCACGTCATGAAGTCGATCCGGATCGACCCGGATCCACGGATCACCGTGGGGCTCGGGGCCCTGGTAGTCGTCCTCGTGCTTTTCGGACCAGGCTTCCCGGGCCTCATCGAGGTCGAAGGATTCGGGGTCCTCCGGGAGCCCCCCGGTGACCTCGGCCCGGACGGCCTCCTCCCCGAAAACCTCCCGGAGGCGCGATTCGTATTTCCGCGCCTCGGCGTAGGACATCACCATCAGCCGGTCGCCTCCAGGGCCCGCTCGGGCGTAGACTCGTTGCGGATTTTTTCCCGGAGGGTGATGATGCCGTCCAGGAGGGCTTCCGGTCGGGGCGGGCAGCCCGGAACGTACACGTCGACCGGCACGACGTTGTCCACACCTTTCATGACGTGATACCCGTGGTTCCAGTAAGGGCCGCCGCAGTTGGAGCAGCTGCCCATTGAGATCACGTATTTCGGTTCCGCCATCTGCTCGTAGAGGGTGCGCAGACGGGAGCCCATCTTGAAGGTCACGGTTCCGGCCACGATCATGAGGTCGGACTGGCGAGGGGTGGCCCTCGGGAGCATGCCGAAGCGGTCCCAGTCGAACCGGGAGGCGCCGGCCGCCATCATCTCGATGGCGCAGCACGCCAGACCGAACTCCATGGGCCAGAGCGAGTTCATTCGGGTCCAGTTCAGGAACTTGTCGAGGGCGGTCATCAGCACGTTGCCACCGGGACGCGATTCATTCATTCTTAACGCTCCTCCGTGGCGAAGCGAGGTCGTGGTTTGACCCAGTCAAGGTCCCCGTGGGCCCAGTCGTAGACCAGTCCGATGACCAGCAGACCGAGGAAGAACCCGGCTCCCAGGACGGCCGCGAGGGCGTACTCCTGGAAGACCACCGCGATCGGAAGCAGGAAGATCGCTTCCACGTCGAAGATCAAAAAGACCAGGGCCACGATGTAGAAGCGGGGGTTGAACCGCAGGCGTGCGTCACCGATCGGACGCTCGCCGCATTCGTAGCTGGAGCGCTTGCGGGGATCCTCCCGACGGATGTCCAGGATCCACGAGATAAAACGGGAGAGAAGAATGTTCACGACGACGAAGAGGAGCCCGGTAACGACAAACAAAAGGAGAACCGCGAAATCGGTGAACATGGGCTTAATCTCCGGTGAGAAGCCTTTTCTGACCTCGTCGCGATTGTAGCGTTACCGTCGATTCGGTGTCAACAAAACCCCCCGATTGCGATCGGGGGGTCCACGGTGAGGAGCCGTCTGGACCCCATGGGAGGTGGATGGGACCATGCGTGATCTGGTCGTCGACGCCCTGAGGCTTACCGAGCGGGCCGCGGTGGCCGCGTCCGGGTACGTGGGACGCGGGAACAAAGACGCGGCCGATCAGGCCGCGGTCGACGCCATGCGCGGGACCTTCGAGGACGTTCCCGTGCGGGGAACGGTTGTCATCGGGGAGGGGGAAAAGGACGAGGCTCCGATGCTCTACATCGGGGAATCCGTCGGGAGCGGTCAGGGGCCCTCCGTGGACGTGGCCGTCGATCCACTCGAGGGAACGACGCTGACCGCCCGGGGTGACAACCGGGCCCTGAGCGTCCTGGCCATGACCCCGGAGGGCGGGTTCCTGAACGCGCCCGACGTGTACATGATGAAGCTGGCCGCGGGTCCGTCGGCCCGGGGTGCCCTGGACCTTGATCGGGATTTCTCGGACAACCTCGAGCGGCTCGCCGAGGCGCGGGGGAAATCCCCGGACGATCTTTTCTGTGTCATGCTGGATCGGGATCGCAACCTTGAGTTCATCGAAGCGGCCCGCGAGGTGGGGTGTCGAATCCGACTGATCGACCACGGTGACATTTCGGCCGCCCTGGCGGCCTGCCTTCCCGGCACGGGGGTCGACCTGCTGGCCGGCATCGGAAGCAGCACGGAAGGGGTGCTCAGCGCGGCCGCCATTCGCGCCCTCGGCGGGGAGTTTCTGGGCCGCCTCAATCCCCTTGGCGAGGATCAACACCGCCGGGTGGAGGCCATGGGAATCCATGACCTCGAACGGGTGTACGATCGGGACGACCTGAGTGCTCACGAGGACGTCCTGTTCGCGGCCACGGGGGTTACCGACGGCAATTTCGTTCGGGGGGTCCGTCGGGAGGAGGAGGTCGTGATCACCGAATCCCTGGTGATTACGGCGCCCGGAGGGGCCCGTCGTACCGTCCGGAGCCGACACCCCACCGAACGAATGCCCTTTGTCTCCGGCGGGGGGGCGGCCGCGGGAACGATTTAACCTTCGTCGATCGGGGTGATTCCGCTGGAGGAGGACGTCATCTTTCTGAAGGACCTCGAAGTGGACTGCGTGATCGGGGTCAACGAATGGGAACGACGAGTTCGTCAGACGGTCCGCATCGACTTCCGGATCCCCTGTGACATTCGCCCGGCCGCCCGCTCCGACCGGCTCGAGGATGCCGTGGACTACAAGTCGGTCGCCAAGTGGATGGTCGATTTCGTGGAAGGGTCCGAGTTTTACCTGCTGGAGACGCTGGCCGAGCGGATCGCGGGGGGATGCCTGGAGCAATTCGACATCCCGGGAATCACCCTGACGGTGGAGAAACCCGGAGCCGTGCGCTACTCGCGGACCGTGGGGGTTTCCATCACCCGCGAGGCCTCCGATGTATGACGTGTACGTGAGCGTGGGGAGCAACCTCGACCCCCGCCGGCATATCGTGGGGGCCCTTCGGGACCTCTCGGGGTGCCCGGCGGTTGCGCTCGAGGCGATCAGTCCCGTCTACCGGACCCGTCCGGTGGACGTGGAGGAGGGAGCCCCCCCCTTCCATAACCTCTGCCTTCATTTGCGCACCGAACGGCCTCCGGGTCGGTTAAAGGAGCTGCTTCGACGGCTGGAGGACCGCCGGGGTCGGGATCGATCCAGGAACGGAGGGGACCTTTTTTCCTCCCGGGTGCTCGACCTGGATATCCTTCTTTATCAGCCCTCCCCGACGGATTTTCGTCCCCACCGTCAGATCCACGAGGAACCCTTCGTCGTGTATCCGCTGAGTGACATCCTGGATCCCGCCGGCACGGCGGATTTGCCCTCCGGACGATCCGAGTGGCGGGCACGATGCGACCGTGACATCATCCTGGGCCGGGTGGAGTACGATTGGCCCGAGCCGCTGGACGGCCGGGTGGTTCAGCCCGAGGAGGACCCCCCCTAACGGGAGCCGCCGAAGCTGTCGAGCCAGCCGCGCCAGAGATGGACCTGGAAGGGAACCAGAACGGCCAGCAGAATCCATCCGCCGCCCCCACGAAGGAACCGATCCGACGGGAGCAGAACGGCGATCCACCAGAGCGTCACGAGGGCGGCGGACAGCCAGGGGAGCAGCCGGGCGGCGACGGCACGCCGCATCGCCTGGTGGGCCAGGATCACCAGCAGTCCCCCGATGACCCCGGGACCCGCGGACGTCCACGGCGGGACCAGCCCGACCAGGACGATCAGGCCCGCCACCGCCGTGACCGTCCAGGCTCGCATTCCGTTCGTGATCGCCCAGAGGGACCCCCCGAGGGCCGCCAGGAGGCCGCCCCCCCACAGCAGGCTGGACCGGTGGATCACGTAGGCGTCGAATATCGTCGAACGGGCGGTGCTGCCCACGATTCCCGCGGCCATCAGCGCCAGCCCCACGAGCAGCGTGCGCCGGCGGGCGTGCCGCCGGCCCAGGGTCCCGGTGAGGGTTCTGGACCACAACCCCCCGGCCGCGATCCCGGCGACGTTGATCCAGAGGTCCAGAAATTGAAAACTCCGACCGGGGATGTATAATTGACCCGATTCTCCGAGGACGGCAATTCCCACGGTGAGAACAGCCCACCGGATCAGGTTGACCCGGCCGGCGGGCGACGCCGGCCAGCTCCATCCCCCGAGAACCCAGAACAGTCCCATGTGTACCAGCAGATCCATGTGCCAGGCGGCGGTCGACGGGGTATCCACGGTGGGGAACCAGAGTAAGATCAGGGTCAGCAGAACCCATCCCGTGGTCGTGCGGTTCACGGCTGGTCAGCCTCCTCGCGGCGACGTAATATAAGCGGTTCTCGCGTGTCGAGGCGTTCGCGATGATCCGGGGCCAATAGCTCAGCCTGGTCTAGAGCGCACCCCTGATAAGGGTGAGGTCGCTGGTTCGAATCCAGCTTGGCCCACCATAACGACCGCCGCAAGTTCCGCGGGTCCGCCGACCCGAAGGACGGGATCACACGTCGGGGACGTGGTGTAGCCTGGTTAACACGCCTCCCTGTCAAGGAGGAGATCGCCGGTTCAAATCCGGTCGTCCCCGCCATTACCACACGACGTAAGGATCCACTGCGATCGTACCGCTGTTAGTCCGTGATCGTTGTTTTACCAGCCCCGGAAGGAGGCTTTGTCATGGCGGCACCGAAGGAAATCAGTTCCGAGGAGTTCACCGATGAAGTCGAGGTGGCCGACGAGCCGGTCCTCGTGGATTTCTGGGCCGAGTGGTGCGGTCCCTGCAAACAGCTGGAGCCCCGAATCGAGGAACTCGCCGAGGAGTTCGACGGCCAAATTAAATTCGTGAAGGTTGACGTCGACGAGAACCAGGAACTCGCGGGGCAGTTCGGTATCCGAAGCATCCCCAGCCTGCTTTTCTTTCAGGAGGGGGAAAAAGTCGATCAGATCGTGGGCTCGGTGCCCAAGGAACGAATCCGCGAGAAACTGGACGAGATGCTCTGAAGGGCTCCGAGGACCTCTCCGGGTCGGGTCGGATGAGCCAGCTTCTCCACCTGCGGGAGTGTGATTCCACCCAGAGGGTTGCCCGGGATCTGGACACCGACGGGGACTGGGGTCTGGTCTGGTCGGACCGTCAGACCGAGGGGCGGGGACGTGAAAACCGCCGCTGGGTCAGCGAATCCGGTGGGTTGTATTACACCCTTCGTTACCCTTCGAGGGACTTCGAGGCCTCCGCCCCCCTCCAGACGATCGGCGCCGCCCTGCTCTGGGTCCGCGTCATACGACGATGCCTGGACGGCCGTCCGGACGTGGGCATCAAATGGCCCAACGACCTCGTGCTCGGGGGGCGCAAGCTGGGCGGGCTGCTGGGGGAGACCTCAGGGGACGTGGTGCACCTTGGCATCGGGATCAACGTGAACAACACGTTCTCCCACCCGGAGGAGATGCGCCATCCGCCCGTCAGCCTCCGTGAGGTCCGTGGTGAGCCCTATTCCCGTCGACGCCTTCTTTTTACCTGGCTGCGGGGCTGGATTGCGGCGGCCGGGGCCTCCGACCACTCTGGGCTGTTCGATCCCGAGGCCATCGAGGAACGAATGAGGACCCTCGGCAAACGGGTTCGAACCGACGGTTCGGAGGGGGAAGCCGTGGGGCTGGCCCCGGACGGTGGACTCGTGCTCGACACGGGCCGGGAAACCCGAACGGTTCACGCGGGGGACGTGGTGGAGGTGCCCTACGGTTGACCCTCATCGTCGACGTGGGGAACACCCGAACGATGATGGGACTTTATCGGGGTGGGGAGATCGTCCGCCGCTGGCGCCTGGAGACGCGGGTCGGACGCACGACCGACCAGACCTGGGCGGAATGGCGCCGTCTGGTGGGGGAGGACCTGTCGGGGTCCACCAGCGTCCTCGTCGCGAGCGTCGTGCCCGACGTGACGGAGGCGATACGGGGACTTCACGATCGATACCTCGAGGAACCGCCCTGGTTTCTCGAACCGCCCTGGGAGGCGATACCGATCGAGGTGGGCACCCGGAGTCCCGGGGCCGTCGGCGCGGATCGGGTGGCCGGAGCCGCGGCCCTGCACGCGCGGTTCGGGGGCGGCATCGTGGTGGATTTCGGCACGGCGACGACCCTTGATTTCGTCGACGCTTCAGGTGTTTACCGGGGCGGGGTCATCCTGCCGGGCCTGCGCGCTTCGGCCCGGGGGCTGGCCAGCGTGACGGCGAAACTTCCGCGGATCAGCCCCCGTTTTCCCGGGGAATTCGGCTGTGCGGACACACGCGAGGGACTCCTGTCGGGCCTTTATTACGGCACCGCCGGAGCGGTCGAACGGATCGTGCGGGAACTCGTGGACCACTTCGAGCCCGCCCGGGACCCTTCCGTGGTGGCCACGGGGGGTGGGGCGGAACCGTTCGTGGAGCTTTGTTCGCCCATTACGGCCCACGCCCCCGACCTCGTTCTGGAGGGGCTCGTGCGATGTTACCCGGGGGATGAAGTCTCAATATCGTAGCTGGGGGGGACGACGTTAAGTTCTTCGGGCGGGAACGGGTGAAAAGCCTTGACATTGTTCAGCCCGTTAATCAAAATTAGGACCCTCGATTTTGATGCTTTTCTTGGTTGAGTTGGAGCGTTTCATTTCCGAGATCTCTTCAAACCTACCTATCCAGTGAGAGGTGGTGACTGTATTCATGAATTTGAAGCCCCTGCGTAATCGTGTGGTGGTGAAGGTGATCGAGCCGGAGGAGGAAACCACGCCCGGTGGCATCGTGATTCCCGAGTCCGCCCAGGAAAACCCCCAAAAAGCCGAGGTCATTGCGGTCGGCCCGGGTGAACGGAAGAACGGCGAAGTCGTGGCCCCGGAGGTCGACCAGGGCGATCGGGTGCTGTTCGGCAAGTACTCCGGCACGGAGGTCGAAATCGGCGGCGAGGAGTACCTCGTACTGAACGCCGACGACATCCTCGCAAAGATCGAGTAGCGGCGACCCGTATGGAACGAGTACCGTAGACGAAGGGAGATCGAACCCCTTCCTGTAAGGAGGTTTTTACGATGGCAAAACGTATTAAATTCGCGGAGGATGCCCGGGCCGAACTGGTTGACGGCGTCGATCAGCTGACCGACGCGGTCAAGGTGACGCTTGGACCCCGCGGGCGAAACGTGGTACTTCAGCAGAGTTTCGGTGCCCCCGACATCACCAAGGACGGCGTGACCATCGCCAAGGACATCGAGGTCGAGGGCAACTTCAAGAACATGGGGGCCCAGCTGGTCAAGGAGGTCGCCGAGAAGACCCAGGACGAAACGGGCGACGGAACCACGACCGCGACCGTCCTGGCCACCGAGATCATTCACGAGGGTCTGAAGCACGTGGCCGCGGGCCACAACGCCATGGCGCTTCGACGGGGCATCAACGAAGCCGCCCAGCTGGCCGTCGACCATCTTCGGGGCTACGCCCGGGAGGTCGAGGGCAAGGAGGAGATCGCTCAGGTCGCGGCCATCTCCGCCAACAACGACCCCGAGATTGGTGAGATCCTCGCCGAGGCAATGGACAAGGCGGGTCAGGACGGTGTCATCACCGTCGAGGAAGGCCGCGGGATCGAAACCGAGCTCGAACTCGTCGAAGGGATGCAGTTCGACCGCGGCTACAAATCACCGTATTTCGTGACCGATCAGGAGAACATGGTGGCTGAGCTCGAGGAGCCCCGTCTGCTGATCTACGACGACGAAGTCTCGGCCATTCAGGACATCGTGCCCGTTCTGGAGGACGTCGCCCGTGAGGGCAGCGACCTGCTGATCGTGGCCGAGGACATCGAGGGTGAGGCGCTGGCCACCCTCGTCGTCAACAAGCTGCGGGGTCAGCTGGACGTGGCCGCCGTCAAGGCGCCCGGCTTCGGGGACCGTCGTCAGCAGATGCTCGAGGACCTTGCCATCCTGACCGGCGGAGAGGTTATCTCCGAGGAGAAAGGGATGGAACTGGAGAACACCCGGCTGGAACAGCTCGGTCAGGCCGAGAAGATCACCATCACCGACGATGACACCACGATCGTGGAGGGGACGGGTAACCCGTCCGACATCCAGGACCGCGTGGGACAGATTCGTCGTCAGATCGAGGACACCGACAGCGATTACGACCGCGAGAAGCTCGAGGAACGTCTCGCCAAGCTGGCCGGCGGCGTCGCCGTCATCAACGTCGGTGCGGCCACCGAACCCGAAATGAAGGAGAAGAAGGCCCGGGTTGAGGACGCCCTTCAATCCACCCGCGCCGCCGTCGAGGAAGGGGTTCTCCCCGGTGGCGGTACCACCCTTCTCCGGCTGAAGCGTGACCTCGAGGACGATGAGCTCGAGGGTGAAGAGGAGGATCGCGGCCTGCGGATCCTTCAGTCCGCGCTGTCGGCCCCGACCCGCCAGATCGCGGAAAACGCCGGCGTCGAGGGCTCGGTCATCGTCTCCAAGTTGATGGAGGCCGAGGACGATACCCTCGGGTTCAACGCCCGCACCCTCGAGATCGAGGACCTCATGGACGCCGGAGTCATTGATCCGGCGAAGGTCGTCCGCTCCGCCATCCAGAACGCCAGCAGCATCGCTTCCCTGCTGCTGACCACCGAGGCGGCCATCTGCGACCAGGAGGACGACGGTGACGACGAAGCCGGGGGCGGTGCGCCCGGCGGCGGCGGCATGCCCGGAGGCGGCGGCATGCCCGGCGGCGGGATGGGGGGCATGATGTAACCAAACCATACCCCTTCCCCCGAGATCCCGGGACCCGTTTCTGACGTGGTCCCGGGATTTTTTTATGTACAATTCCACCTTCGTTTCGACCGTTAGCGGGTGTGTGGCCACCGTGTAACGCCCGGTCCCCTATCCCTCCGCCACGGGGCGGGTTTCCATGAATCACGTCGGTACCCGGCGGTTCGTCCTCCTTGCGGGCTCTTTTTTGCTTCTCTTTTACCTGGGCCTCAACCTGCTGTTGAACGTTTCATACCTCCCGGATTACCTCCAGGAACGGGCCGAGGCGCTGAGTGGCCGCGACGCGAGGGTCAGTTACCTCTACCTGAACTGGCGTGGCAACCCGGTTGCCGGACGCGTCGACGTGGGTCCCCCGGACCCTGGTTCTTCCCGTGTTAACGCCGACCTGACGTTGAAACGGGTCGAGGTCTCCCTTCGGTGGTGGGATCTGGTGACGAAGGGTCCCGAGCGATCCATTCGCCACATCACGGTCGGTCACCTCCGGAGCCGCATCGAGGGTCTGCCGGCCGGGAACGTCCGAGCGAGCGGCTCCGCGGCCGCAGTTCCGGTTCGGATCCGTCGATGGCGTGTGGATATGATCGGGTCGGCCCGGGGGCCTCTGACCCTGCAGGGCGATTCCGCGTACCTGTCCCGGAGCCGTTCGGTTCGACTGCACGTGGACCGGGTCGGCGGGAAACGGGCCGACGTCCACCTGCTGGCCGGGCCGGGCGGCGTCGAGGCCGACATTCACCACCTCGCCCTGCCCGATTCGTTCTGGGCGATGAAGGGGGATCGCTGGAGCGGTCGGGCGAGACTCCGTACCCGCGGCGGCGGATACAACGTGACCGGGTCCCTCTCGGGAACGCCCGGTCGCGTGAGGGGGGTGACGCTGCCCTCCACGGAGCTTTCCGTTGACCTTCAGGTCGGGGATACGGTCACCACCGTCAACGACGTCTCCCTGGCGTCCTCTTTCCTTCGTGTTTCGATGGTGGGGACCCTCGAACACTCGCCGTTCCGCCTGGAGCTTCGGGGCGAGGGGCGTGCCACCCTCAAACGGCAGTTTCAGCGTGTCTTCTTCCGCGATGTGGCACAACACGTGAACCTCGAGGGGATGAGCCCGCTTCGTACTCAGTTTCGGGTCTCCGGCGTGCCTGAGAACCTCAGCGTCTCGGGCGAGGTGGCCGTGGACACGGCCGCCGTCAGAATCCGGGCCGGCCGGCGGTCCGATCGTTTGACCCTGTCGGATCTCTCCGGCGAGGTTGGATACGGGGAGGTTCGGCTCACCGGGGGGCGAGGTCGCCTCGCCGGGGGTGACGTCCGACTGGAAGAGGGCCGTCTGTCCCTGGTGGAAGGGGTTTTCCTCGGGGACGTCTCCCTGGATTACCGTCTGGAGGAGGTCCCGGACCGTCCCCTTTTGCCGGGCCGGATCACCGGGGCCCTCGGTGAACTCGACCGGGTGCATCTGCCCCTGGAAACGGCCTTTCGGGTCGGCCCTCGACGGGCCGAGACCCGGGTCTCCCTCCGGGAGGGCACCGTCGTGTTCGAACGGATGGCCTTCCGTGAGCTTCGGGGACGGTCCGAGATGACGTCAGAGGGGGCGTTCAACCCCCGGGTTCAGGGGACGCTTCGGGACACCGACGACAACCTCTGGAGGGTCTCCGGTCGGGTTTACGGTCCCCTTTTCCTGCGGGGTCGTCAGGTGACCCTCGCCCGGTGGATGGACGTGGTCAATGCCAGCGCACCGGAGGTCCCCGACGGTATCGCCGTGGAGGGGATAGACGTTCGGGGGGTGCTTCCGGAATCCTCTCGGAACGCCCTTCGCTACAGTCTCACCGCGGATTTCGACGAGGCCCGCCTGCGCTGGTCCGAACGATGGCTGGATCTTTCAGGCCGGCTGGAGGCGGGGGCCGAGGAGGTGCAGCTTCGTGACGTTCGGGTTGCCGGGCGCTCCGGTTCGGCACTCAGGGTCTGGGGCGATTACCGGCCGGGGGAGGGCCCCGAAGGGGGGCAACTGGACCTCAAGTTCGAGGGCAGCGACGTGCCGGTCGTAGCGTGGTGGCCCACCGCGCCGTCGTCCCTGGAGGACGTCGAGGCGACGCTCGACGTGGAGGGGCGCCTCGATGGCACCCTCGGTGATCCCCGGTATCGCGCGGGGTTCCACCGCAGCTCCGTGGAGGGCATGGGCCTGAGCGTGCGTGACGTTCGCGGACGCGTCGAGGGGGACCGGTCGGGCCTTCGGGCTCGCGTGAACCGGTTTCGGCTCCGGGAGGGCGGCGGCACGGTGGCGCTGGACTGGAAGTTCGCCGGCGAGCTGGGTTTGAGCGGCGGTCTTCGGGCGGTTTCCCCGGGGTCCCTCGTGCCGGAAGGATCCTGGGTGGACGAAAACG
>CAZEBV010000040.1:0-14337 GCA_964510695.1 uncultured bacterium | reverse complement strand
TGCCACAGGTACGGATCCAGGTCGTGGTGGTACACCCCGTTCACGGCCTCAGCCAGTCCCCCGGGCGAGGTGTTCGAGGAGAGCCGCGTACACGCGAGCGGTGTCCGCGAGCTCGTGCCGGTAAACCCGTTCGTCCACGCCGTGAAACCCGTACCACTCGAAGCGTTCCGGCTGCATGACCCCGCAGGTAAAGGCGTTCGGCAGGGCCGTGGCGTGCGTCCGTCCCCCGGTGTAAACGGGCTCGTCCGCTCGCCCGGTCACCTCGCGGTAGGCCTCCCGTGCGGCCGCCGCGAGGGGACGGTCGGGATCCACGATCAGCGGGGCTTCGACGTCGAGACAGGCCACGTCGAACCGAACCACCCCCCCCATCCGCTCGCTCAGCCGCTCGGTGATCGTCCCCCGAAGAATCGAGGATGGGTCCCGCCCGGGCACCAGGCGGGCGTCGAAATCAAGCTGGAGTCCAGCCCCGTCGGGGTCGAAACGAACGAGGCCCAGGTTGAGGGTCGTCCCCCGCGGGAAACGATCGTCCTCGCGGGTCAGTCCGAGGGGCTTCCCGTCGTGTCGGAAATCCCCGTCCCCGTCCACGAAGCTTCCCAGTCGGGCGATCACCGGGTCCCATGCCCCCAGCCCGCCCGGCAGACGCTCGAGGGTCGAAAACAGGGCGGCGGCGGCGCTGAAACCCTCGTCGGGGGTGGCGGCGTGAGCGGTGTCCCCCGACACGGTCAGAACCCGGTCGCCCCCGGCATCCCGGCGGACCGTCAGACGCTCGGTGATCGCCCCGGGAAGTTCGGACCGGAGGCGTTCCTCCACCGGGAATCCCTCGTCGATCGGTCGAATCCGGGCCGCGGCTCGATCCGGAACCTGGTTGACGGCCCGTCCCCCCTCGAGCTCAATCAGGCGGTAGGATCCAGCGGTTCTGTGCTCCTCCGCAGGACACAGCGTCACCCGAAACGCCAGGCGACCTTTCTCCCCCGCCACGAAGGGAAAAAAACCGTCCGCCACCAGCGAGCGGTCGGGCGTCTCGACCGCGGGCTCCTCGAGGTAGTTCCGCAGGTTCTCGAACCCCACTTCCTCGGCGGTATCGACGATCAGGGAGACCCGTCCGGGCGCGGGAACGACGTCGCCGGCCACCTGCTGCATCACCCACATCAGGGCGGCCAGGGGCCCTTTATCGTCCACCACGCCTCGCCCTTTTAGAACCCGTCCCCCGTCGGTCTCGTCAGCCTCCATCCGAAACGGGTCGTCCTGTTCCCAGCTCGCCTCGCCGGGCGGGACCACGTCAACGTGACCCACCAGGGCCGTGTGGGGATCCCCCCTCCCGACCGTCAGCCTCAGCACCCGATTACGCCAGTTGTCGACGGCCAGGTCACGGTCCCGAGCCCATGCCTCCAGCCACCCGAGGGCCCGATCGGTGGCCTCCCGGAACGACTCGTCGCCGCGGCTTCCGTCCCGCCGGAAGGTTCGGAAGGACACCATCCTGTTCGTCCAGCGCTCCAGCACGTCCGGGTCGACCCTCACGCGGGATCCCCGTCCCCGCCGTCCCGCCGCCAGGTGATGAGGACCTCGGGCTCGGCCACCCGAAGATCCCCCCGGTTCGCCAGGGACCGGCCGCGATCGTCCAGGCGGGCGGAGGTAATCAGCCAGCCCCCCCCGACGTCCTCCCGGTGAAGCTTCGCTAACAGCCGGTTGAGGTACCGGGGATCCTCGGCCTCGGCGGCCGGGTCGAAGAAGACCCGCCGGGCCTGCCCCTCCCGGACGGCCAGGAGATCCCCCTCCGGATCGGCGGACAGCTCGAACCCCCGCGCCTTCAGGTACTCCCGCCCCAGCTCGTGAAAAGACTCCACGGTCATCTCCCGGACGGCGCGGCGGGGGGTCCGCCTGACCTCCAGCACACCGGCGTCGGGCTGTTCCCGGCGGATCCACCATCCGCCCCCCAGCACCAGCACCCCGATGCCAACCACGACGATCACCCAGAGCCACACGGGGTCGGTCCGGGGACAACATGGCTACGTCGAGCGGAGGGCGTCAAACCGGAAACCCGGGCGGGGCCCGCAGGGAGGACGCTCAGGACTCCGCGAAGGACCGGGTCGCGTCCTGGACCAGCTCCGGATCCTGGGTGAAACGCTTCATGGCGTCGATGAACTCCTCGACGTGTTCGTCGACGTCCTCCTCGACCTCGCTGATCCGGTTTCGGAGGTAGGTCTTCCCGCTCTCGTCGATGGCCTTTCGGATGTAGCCGATGATCGTCTGGTAAATGAAGTTCGCCTCGCCGCTTTCCATCTCCACGGCGATCCGGAAGGCCTCCTTGAGGTCCAGGTCACCCTCCCGAACCTTTCGTTCGTAATCCTTCAGCTGGTGGCAGGCCTCGGCGATACGATCGGCCGCGAGTTCGGGAACCTCCTGCTGCATGTCGAGGTGCTCCTCGCAGAGCCGACGTCCGAAGCTCACCCAGATGTAGTGTTCCCATTCCTCCTTGCTGGCCTCCTCCCAGAACTCGGCGACGCGATCGTCCACGTCCCCCAGTCCCAGGCTGAACTGAGCGTAGATGCGCGCGTTGGTCAGTTCGATCTGCTGGCTGGCCTCGAAGAGTTCCTCCAGGGTCATCCGAAACGACCTCCCGTGGGCAGACTCGCCGCGTGACCCAATATAGCATGGTACGACAGCCTGGAACCATCAACGGACGATCGGAGCCCTCGTCGACCGACACCGACACGGGAGGTCGAAGGATGCAGATCGTGGTCAAACGACTCGACCGCCCGTGGGGCCTGGCGAGGCAGGCTCACCTCCTCGCCCGGTGGTGGCACCAGGAGGACCGGCAGCTTCGGGTGGTCGTCGGGGAGAACCCCGGCGAGGTCCCGGAGGGGCTGGCGGACCGGGTCGTCGTCTCGGCCCGTCCCTGGCGCTCGATCGACCCCGACCGGCCCACCCTCGCCGGCCCCCACCCGGCCGCCTCGTGGGTCCACCGGGCCGGCGTCGAACGGTACTCGCTGTTGATGACCCACCTCCCGTGGGGACTGTACCCGTCCCGACAGCAGCGGTGGCTGGGGCGGCTTCCCGTGTACTACCGGGGAAACCGGGAGCTTTTGTGGCGGGCGCTTCGATACCTTATGGTCTATCCTGTTCGACGCCTCCGATCGGCCTGGAACCGCCGGCGTGATCGTCGTGCCGTTCACGGGGCCGACCGTCTTCTCCTGCTGGACGAACGGCTCCGGGACCCGGTGGAGGACCTGTACGGCCGTTCGGGGGAACCGGTGCTCCCGATGGTTCCCGTCGGTCACGAAGGGGTTCGGGACCCGGAGCGCTACTTCCTGGTGGCCACGCCCCTGGAGCCGATCCACAACCTGCGGCGGATCATCGACGCCTTCTACCTGTTCGTGAACCGGCTCGGCGTGCGCCATCAGCCGGACTGGGAACGGGCTCAGCCGCTTCGAATGTGGGAGCCTGGCGACGTGGAGCTTCGCGTGTACGGGGAGGGTTCCGGGGAATCGTACCTCCGGGACTACACCCGCTCCCAGCAGCTGGAGGATCAGGTGACGGTCAAACCCTGGCCCGCCCCGTCCGAGCTGGATCGGGCGGTACGGAGGGCCCTGGCGGTCGTGGACCTTCCCCTGGGAGGAGGAGGATCCATCCTGCCCTACCAGGCGCTTTCGGAGGGGGTTCCGGCGGTTTACACCCAATTTCATCCTCGGCTTGAAAGCCGCCTGGACGAGGAGCCGCTTGCCCACCGCGTGGGCGGGACCGATACCTCCGGCATCGGCCGCGCCATGCTCTCGGCCAGCCGGGTGAGGACCTCCCGTCGAACCCCCATCAAAGCTCTCCGCGAGCAGCTCGAACCGGGCCCCGCGGCCCGGCGGCTTCGGGAGGCGGTCACTTCACCCTCATGAAGGCCGGGACGGAGAGGTCCTCCTCCGAGGGTTCGGTGGTTTCCTCCGTCGTGTCGGGGTCGCTGTCCACGACCTCGACCGACCCCTGCTCCTCCTGGCGCTCGAAGGCCGGTCGGTCGATCTCCCTGTTCGAGAGGTCGTGGGCGTCCACCACGTTGTCCGTCGAGGAGGACTCCTGGCGGTCCCGGCCGGCCGGGAACCCGGTCGCGATGACGGTGACGCGAACGCGGTCCTCCATGTCGTCCCGGAGAACCGGGCCGACGAAGACCTCCGCCTCGGGGTCGGCCTTCTCGTTGACGAGATCCATGACCGCCTGAACGCCGGCGGGTGTCAGGGAATCGGCCCCGTTGATGTGGATGAGCAGCCCCCGGGCCCCGGTGATGTCGTTGGTTTCAAGCAGGGGACAGTCGAGGGCCCGCTGGCCCGCCTCCAGGGCGGCGTTTTCCCCCGAGGCCTCGCCGATGCCCATGAGGGCGTCCCCCTTCTCCCCCATGACGGTGCGCACGTCGGCGAAGTCCAGGTTGATGATGCCCTCCTCCATGATGACCTCCGACACGCCGTGCACGCCGTGGTAGAGGACCTCGTCGGCAATCATGAAGGCCCGTTCGAAGGAAATGTCCCCCGGGTCGATGACGTCGTAGATCCGCTGGTTGGGAACCACGATCAGGGTGTCCACGTGGTCGCGAAGCGACTGGATGCCGGCCTCGGCCCGACGGGCTCGCTTCTTGCCCTCGAAGTGAAAGGGCCGGGTCATGACGCCGATCGTCAGCACGTCCAGGTCCCGTGAAAGCTCCGCGATGACGGGGGAAGCACCGGTGCCGGTTCCGCCCCCCATCCCGGCCGTCAAAAAGAGGAGGTCGGTCCCCTCGACGACCTCCTGGATTTTCTCCCGGCTCTCCTGGGCCGAGCGCATTCCGACCTTCGGGTCGCCCCCCGACCCCAGGCCCTGGGTGATCTCCTCACCGATCTGAAGCTTCCGGTCGGCGTCGGTGTTGTGAAGGTCCTGGGCGTCGGTGTTGACCGCCACGAACTCAACGCCCCGGATGCCGACCTCCACCATGCGGTTGACGGCGTTGTTGCCCCCCCCGCCAACCCCCATGACCTTGATGTCGGTGGGGTTGGTGGCCTCCATCTCCTCGAACTCAAACAGACTCTCATCCATGGACATCGAACGTCCCTCCCAGTGAGTGAAAGAATCCCAGCACGATGCGAGCCGTCCGCTGTTGAGTCCCGTGAAGGAGGAGGCCCGCTCCTCGTCGGACCGCTCGAATCCGTACAATACGAGTCCAACCCCTGTTGCGTATTTTGGGTTGCTGACGACATCGATCAAGCCGGAGACCCCCCACGGTTCCCCCATCCGAACCGGCATGTCCACGATGTCCTCCGCCAGCTCCGGAACGCCCTTCATCGCGGAGGCCCCGCCCGTGGCCACCATCCCCGCAATAATCTGGCCGCGGTAGCCGGACTGCTGAACCTGATGGTCGATGAACCGAAAGATCTCCTCCATGCGCGGCTCCACGATTTCGCAGAGCCGACGTCGGGGGAGCTCCCGGGGGGGACGTCCCCCCACGGAGGGCACCTCGATGATCTCGTCCTCGGGCACCGCCTCGGCCAGCGCGTAGCCGTGGTTAATCTTGATCCGCTCGGCGTCCTCCGACGAGGTGCACAGTCCCTTCATGACGTCCTGGGTGACGTGCTCCCCCCCGATCGAGATGACGTCGGTGTCGTAGATGGCCCCGTTCGAAAAGATGGCGATGTCGCTGGTGCCCCCTCCGATGTCCACCAGGCAGACCCCGAGTTCCTTCTCGTCCTCGTCGAGCACGGCATAACTGGACGCCAGGGGTTCCAGGACGATGTCCTCGACGTCGTACCCCGCCTTGTGGACGCTCTTGACGATGTTCTGGGCGGAGGCCACCGCGGCGGTGACGGCATGCACCTCGGCCTCCAGACGGACGCCGGTCATTCCGACGGGGTCCTTGATGGAATCCTGTCCGTCCACGAAGAACTCCTGAGGGATGATGTGAATCAGTTCCCGGTCCGGGGGAATCGAGACGGCGGTGGCGGCGTCGATGACCCGATCCACGTCCCGCGGGGTGATTTCACGCCCCCCGCTGGAGACGGCGATGACCCCTTTGCTGTTGAGGCTCTGGATGTGTCCCCCCGCCAGCCCGACGTAGACGCCCGAGACGTCGACCCCGGCCATCAGCTCCGCGTCCTCCACGGCCGTGGAGATGGACTCGACGGTCTCCTCGACGTTGGTAACGATCCCCTGACGGAGCCCCCGGGACGGATGCTCCCCGAACCCGATGACCTCCACCTCACCGTCGGGGTTCTTCTCCCCGATGATCGCACAGACCTTGGTCGTCCCGATATCAAGACCGGCGATGATGTCGCTGCGGGGCATCGTCCGTCACCGTCCCTCGGATGGAGGGTTCTGAACGCTCGCTGCAACCCGCCCGGAGCACTTAAAACACACGGATGTCCTCCGGGTCACTGAGGTCCACGTATTCCTTGATCTCCATGAACTCGCTGGTCCCCATCATCGCCTCCAGCCGATCGGCCTTGCGGCCGTAATCCCGCAGCCCGAGCCGGACCTCCAGGGAACGGGGACGGGTAATCTCGAGCCGAACGTACCCGCCGGGAAGCACGTGGACCCAGTCCACGAACCCCCGGGAAAACCGCTCCCGAAAGGCCGAGATCACCGTCCGCACGCGGCGCCACTTACGGGCGTATCCGTCGGCCGACGGGGTACCCTCCTCGAGCCCCCGCACGACGGGAAGGCGATCCGGGAGACGCCGGGCCTCCTCGGCCGTGGGTTCGAAGAGCACCCCCTCGCGGTCCGCGGGAAGATACACCCGCTGCTCACGCTCGGACCGGTAACGGGCCACCAGCACGTACGGCTCCCGCTCCTGCACCTCCACGACGAGACGGTTCGGAAGCACCTTTCGAACCCGTACCCGCCGCAGGCGGGGCAGGGCGGATTTCAACCGCCCTCGCACCCCCTCCACGGAGACCTCCAGCAGGGAGGGGGACCCGTCCTCCCCCAGGACGGGCGTGAGAACCCGCCGCAGGCGATCCTCGGAGACCCGCTCCAGGCCGCGGGTCTCGAGGGTGACCCGAAACCGGTCCGCCGTGGTGCCGAAACGGTAAAAATCGTAGGCGAACAGGGCAACCACGATCCCGATCCCCAGAAGCCCCACCGTGCGAAAGGTGGCCAGCGAGGGCAGCCAGGTCCCCCAATCCCCCACCGAAAACGGAAGACTCCACCCCTCCGGGGCCCTCTGGCGGCTGTTCTTCGGGTCTACGCGTCGTCCCATCGCGATCGCCCCCATGCGGCGCGGACCATGGACCAGACCAGTTCCTGGAATTCCAGCCCCGCCGCGGACGCCGCGCGGGGAAGCAGGCTGGTCTCCGTCATGCCCGGAATGGTGTTGATCTCCAGCAGGCGGGGCTTCCCTCCCTCGTCCAGTCGAAAATCCACCCGACACAGCGCCTCGGCCCCCAGCTCGGTCACGAAGCGGCGCGTCATCGAACGGAGGTGATCCATCGTCGACCCGGGCAGATCCGCGGGCACCCGAAACTCCGTCATGCCCGGCGTGTACTTGGCCTCGTAGTCGTAGAATCCCTCCGCCGGATGAATCCCCACCGGAGGCAGAATGCGTGTCTCCTCCAGCTGAACCACGCCCACGGTGGCCTCCGAACCGCCCAGGTATTCCTCCACCAGCACGTCCCCGCCGTACTCCCGGCCTCGCTCGACGGCCTCCTCGAAGTCCTCCTCCGTCACCCGGGAAACCCCCAGGCTGCTCCCCTCGAACCGGGGTTTGACCACCATACGGGGAAAGTCCCTCTTCTTATGAATCGACTCTTCGGCCGTAAGGTAAAACCATTCCGGGGACGGTACGCCGAGCGCGTCCGCGTACCGACGCGTAAGGACCTTGTCCATGCCGAGGGCGCTGGCCGCGGGACCGGGTCCGGTGTAGGGGATGCCGATCCAGTCCAGAAGCCCCTGAATCGTCCCGTCCTCACCGCCCGGCCCGTGCAGGGCCACGAACACGACCTCGACCTCGTCCCGGAGCAGCCGCTGCCCGAGGTCCGGCGCGGTGTCGTATTCGAGCACCTCGCACGGGGCCTCCTCGAGGGCCTGGGCCACGGCCCGTCCGGACTTCAGGGAAACCTCCCGTTCCGCGGAGTCCCCTCCCCTCACCACGGCCGCGCGGTCCGGTGATGACGCCGGAGGTTCGGGATTCACGGGTGCTCCAGGACCTGCAGTTCGAGCTCCAGCTCCACGTCGAAACGGTTCCGGACGGCCCGGCGAACCCGATCCATCAGCCGGAGAACCTCGGTGGCGGTCCCGTCCCCGTGGTTGACGAAGTAGTTCGCGTGCCGGGGGGAGACTTCGACGCTCCCCTCGGCGGCCCCCTTCAGCCCGGCCCGGTCGATCAGCTCCCCGGCCGAGGCGTTCTCGGGGTTCTGGAAGATGCAGCCGGCGCTTCGTTCCCCGACGGGCTGGTCTTCCCGCCGCCGACGCATGAGGCTTCGGGTCCGCTCCAGCACCGCTTCCGGCGGGGCGGGTTCCAGGTCGAAGGTCGCCTCGAGGATCAGCGCCCGGTCCCGCAGTTCGCAGTGGCGGTAGTCGAATTCAACCTCGCCGGCCTCCCGGCGGTGAGACGCTCCCCCGGCGTCCCGGTAGCGCACCCAGCGAAGACGGTTGGCGACACGATCGTCGAAGGCCCCCGCGTTCATGGCCACGGCCCCCCCCACGGAACCGGGCACGCCCGCGGCCCATTCCAGCCCGGACCACCCCCGTCGGGCCGCCGCCACGGCGAGTCGTGGTAAATACACCGCGGCGCCCGCACGCACGGTTCCCTCCCCGAAGGACCACTCCTCGAAGGACCCCGTCAGCTGAAGGACCGGACGTTCCAGGGGACGATCCGGGAAGAGCACGTTGCTGCCCCGCCCCAGCACGTGGACCTCCTGCGGACCCCCGGTTTCGTCGAGAACCCGGTCCAGCTCCCCGGGAGTCTCCACTTCGATCAGCCGTCCGACCCCGCCGATTCGAAGGGTGGTTCGCGGCGCGAGGGGTTCCTCCGGATGGGTGTTCATGTCCGGGAGGGTTCCCGGGCTCCCCGGGCCCGTTCCAGGATGGGATCGGCGAGGTCGACCACGTCCCCCGCTCCCATGGTGAACAGCACCTGCCGTCGGTCCGGGGCATGGACCGACTCCACCCAGTCCAGGATGTCCTCGAAGTCCTCAATAAAGGCCGTGGGGTCCCCGTTTCGGTGGGGGGCGATGGCGTCCTCGAGGAAGTCGAGGTCCACCCCCTCGATCGGGGCCTCCCCGGCCGAGTACACGTCGGTCACACACAGCCGATCGGCGGACTGAAGGGCCGGCCCGAACCGGTCCGAGAGGTGCCGGGTTCGACTGTATCGATGGGGTTGAAAAACCACCAGGATTTCCGCGTCGAACAGCTCCCGGGCGGTCCTGAGCGTTTTGGTGATCTCGGTGGGATGATGCGCGTAGTCGTCGTAGACCTCGAAGGACCCCACGCTGCCCTTGAAGTCGAAGCGGCGGACCACGCCCCCGAAGGACTCCAGCCCCTCCCGAACCTCCGTGAAGGAAAGGCCCTGCTCGAAGCCCACGCTGGCGGCCCCGAGGGCGTTGAGCACGTTGTGGTACCCCGGCACGTCCAGCTGGACCTCACCGAGTGGCTCCCCCTCGCGCTGCATGCGAAAGTGGGTTGAACCCTCGTTCGTTCGGGGAGCCAGGGCCCGAAGGTCGTTGTGCCGTCCGAACCCGTAGGTCCGGAACGGTTTGCGGACCCGGGACCGCAGACGGTACAGACGGGGATCGTCGCCGCACAGCGCCATGTGTCCGTAGAAGGGCACGGAGTTGATGAACTCGAGGTAGACGGCCTCCATGTGTTCCATGTCGTCGTAGAAGTCAAGGTGATCGTCCTCGATGTTGGTGACCACGCCCATCACCGGACTCAGGTGCAGGAAGGAACCGTCCGATTCGTCGGCCTCCACCACGATCTGATCGTCCGACCCGAGGCGGGCCCCCAGCTCGAGGTTGTGAAGCCGCCCCCCCACCACCACGGTTGGATCGCATCCCCCGGCCTGGAGCACCGAGGACAGCATGGCCGTGGTCGTGGTCTTCCCGTGCGTGCCGGCCACCGCGATCCCTTCCTGCAGGCGCATCAGTTCGGCCAGCATCTCCGCCCGGGGGATCACGGGAATCCCCCGGCGGCGGGCCTCCCGGATCTCCTCGTTCGACTCGTCCACCGCCGAGGTCATCACCACGACGTCGGCCCCCGCCACGTTCGCGGGATCGTGTCCCTCCTGGACCTGCGCCCCCTGGCGGGTCAGGTGGCGCGTGCGCTCGTTGCGCTGGATGTCCGACCCCGTGACGGTGTACCCCAGGGTCAGCAGGATCTCCGCGATCCCGCTCATCCCCACGCCGCCGATCCCCACGAAGTGCACGGACTGAGTGCGGCGGAACATGCGATTCACCGTCCCCGGGAAATATTGAGCAGAAGCCCCACGGCCAGGAGGTTGACCAGCAGGGCCGAACCCCCGTAACTCACGAAGGGCATGGCCACCCCGGTCGTGGGAATGACGCCCGCCACCACGGCCAGGTTCAAAAACGCCTGAAGGGCGATCATGGAGGCCAACCCGGCTCCCATCAACCGTGGGAAAGGATCGGTGCTTCGCAGGGCGATCGCAAACCCTTTCACGATCAGATACCCGAGGAGGATCAGCAGGAAAAGAATTCCGAGGAAGCCGAGTTCCTCCCCCATGACGGCCACGATGGAGTCCGTGTAGGGTTCGGGCAGGTAACCCATCTTCCGGGTGCTCTCCCCCAGCCCTTTCCCCGTGAGCCCGCCCGCGGCCAGGGCACGGAAAAACTGCACGGCGTGGTAGCCTCGATCGAACGGGTCCCCCCAGGGGTTGAGAAAGGCCATCACCCGGGCACTCCGGTAGCCGCTGGTGAAGATCGCCACGGCCCCCAGCGGGAGGGACATCAGGACGAGGAAGGTCAAATACATCAGGGGGGTCCCGGCGAGAAACAGCATGATTCCACCGATCATGGCGATCTGAAAGGCCGTCCCCACGTCGGGCTGAAGGACGATGAGAATCACGGGAAGGAGGGTCAACCCGACCACGCCGAGAATCCTGCGCACGGGGTTGGATCGCACCGTCTCCTCCCGGGTCAGATAAAGCGCCCCGCCCGCCACCAGGGCGAGTTTGGCGAACTCGCTGGGCTGAAACCCGATCGGCCCCAGGTCGATCCAGCGCCAGGCTCCGCCGGCCTCCCGTCCGGTCACGGGCCACAGCACCAGCGCCAAACACACCAGCACGGCACAGTAGAGCACCGGCACCCCCAGGCGAACCGAATCCAGGGGGACGAGGGCCACCGCGACGCAGGCTCCGATTCCAATCAGGCTCCAGATGACCTGCCTTCGGAAGAAATACTCGGTGGTTCCCACCATCTGGTAGGCGGAGATGGCGCTGGCGCTGAAAATCATCACCAGACCGAGCACCACGAGGGCCAGGGTGACGAGAAGCAGGCTCCAGTCGATCCGACGCCACTCATCCATCGCCGGTCACCTCCCCGACCCACCGTCGGAAGGCCTCCCCGCGTTCACGGTAGTCCCGGAAAGCATCGAAACTGGTTGCCGCGGGGGACAGCACGACCCACTCCCCGGAGGAGGCTCCCCGGACGAGCTGCTTCACCCCGTCCTCCCATTCCCTCGAGCGCCGGTAGGAAAGGTCGTGGGCCTCGAGCAGGGCCTGGAGGGGTTCACAGGCCGAACCGTCCCCGCAGAGGATGACCGTCCGGACCCGGGCCTCCTCGAGGTCCCGCACGAGGGGTGCGTAATCGGCGTCCTTGTCCCCGCCGCCCAGAAGAAGGTGCACGGGAGCGTCCACGCTGGCAAGCAGCGCCCGCACCGCGTGGGGGTTGGTTCCCTTCGAGTCGTTGATCACGCGTACACCGTCGGGGGATCCCAGGGTCTCCACCCGATGAGGGGGCGGCGTGAACGCCTCCAGGGTGGACCGGACGTCCTCGACGGTCGGGCCGTCGAAGACGAGCGCCAGGCCGGCCAGGAGGTTCTCGGGGAACAGACGAAGGACCGGCGGAAACGACGAAAGGGCGAGTCGGCCGTCGGCCAGCTGGAGCTCGCCGTTCGCCAGCCGAAGGTCCTTTGTTAGTCCGCGGGTCCGATCCCCGGCCGCGTATACGACGTCCGGGCGACGGGCCAGCCAGCCCTCCGACCGGCGGTGCCGGGCGGGGAGCACGATCCGTCCGGCCCGGGCCGTGCGCTTGAGAAGCTGCCATTTCAGGCCGTGATACTCGTACAGGGAGCCGTGTCGATCCCGGTGATCCTCCCCGAGGTTCGTCAGCAGCGAAGCATCCGGGGCGAAGGCGTCGAACCCTTCCACCTGGAAACTGCTGACCTCGACCACGAACTCCTCGATTGATCCACCGGCGTCCATGACGCTGTCCAGAAAGGGGTTCCCGCGGTTCCCGCACACCGACACCGTCCCGGGGGTTTCCCGGCTCCGAAGGGCCGCCCCGACCAGTTCCGCACAGGTGCTCTTGCCGTTGGTGCCCGTGATCCCCCATATCCGACCCTCACAGAGACGGCAGGCCAGCTCGAGTTCCCCCCAGACCGGCACCCCGGCCTCCCGGGCCTGACGCAGGAAGGGATGATCCCCCGGCACCCCCGGGCTGACGATCAGCCGGTCGAGATCGTTCTTGAACTGACCCGGCTGAATCCGCCACGTGATGGAGTCGGGCCAGTCGTCGGGGTCGAAGCTTCCCTCCCCGGGCTCGGCGTCCTCCAGCACGGTCAGGGAACCGACCCGGTCCAGGAGGTGTTCGACCACGGAACGGCCCGTGGTCCCGAACCCGTACACCCCGACCCGCTCGTCGGCGAGCCGATCCAGCAGCCGCTGCCCCCGAAGCGTCATCGAAGCTTCAGCGTACTGAGGGCCAGCATGGCCAGGGTGATGCCGACCAGCCAGAAGCGGATGGTGATCTTCGGTTCCTGGATTCCCTCGAGTTCGAAATGATGATGCAGGGGGGCCATCCGGAAGAGGCGCCGACCCGTCAGGCGATAGCTGAGCACCTGAAGCACCACCGACAGGGCCTCCGCCACGAAGATCCCCCCGACGATCACCAGAAGCAGTTCCTGCTTGATGAGCACCGCGATGGTCCCCAGCACGCCGCCCAGCGGGAGCGCGCCCGCGTCCCCCATGAAGATCTGGGCGGGAAAGGCGTTGTACCACAGAAAGCCCAGCCCCGCCCCGATGATGGAGGCGGTGAAGGGAGTCAACTCGCCGGTGCCCCGGATGTTGGGCACCTGCAGGTACTCGCTGAAGAAGTAGTGGCCGCTGATGTAGGACATGGCCCCGTACGCCACGGCCACGAAAATCACGCATCCCACCGCCAGTCCGTCGATCCCGTCCGTCAGGTTCACTGCGTTGGACCCTCCGACGATGACCAGCACGACGAAGGGCACGTAGAACCATCCGAGGGGGATCCAGACCGATTTCAGGAAGGGTAAAAACAGGGACTTCGAGAGACCGTAGCGGTACTCCTCGCTGAGCCAGAGGAGCCGGACGGGAAGCGCCTCCTGAATCAACCAGACCGCCACGATGAAACCCACCACGCCCTGGACGCCGAACTTCGTTCGAGCCGAGAGCCCCCCGGACTCGGGCGAGCGCACCTGCGTCCAGTCGTCCAGGGCCCCCAGCAGACCGAGGCTCACCAGCACGAACAGGGCCCTGTGGACGAACCGGTTCGAAAGATCCGAACAGAGCAGGCTGGTGACGGTCACCGACCCCACGATCAGAAGCCCCCCCATGGTGGGCGTCTCCGTTTTGTCCCGCTGAAAGTCAAGGTCCTCCCTGGGTTCACGCTGGTAGATCCCCCAGCGGCGGAACCGCGGGATGAGGAACCGGCTGAGCAGCCAGCAGAGGCTTCCGCTCCTGAGGGCGGCCACGGCCGTGCGAAAGGTGAGGTACTGGAACACCCGGGTGAAGGACCACCATCCCCCGGGTTCGTAGAGGTATTGATACAGCCCGTAGATCACGCGGCATCCCTCCATCGGGCGACCAGACGATCCAGACCCACGCTTCGCGATCCCTTCACGAGCACCGACCCGAAGCGCTGCGGGTCCACCTCGGGCAGTTCGTCCACCGAGGAGACCACCGTCAACCCCTCGCCCCCGTACGCCGACGCCACGGCCTCCCCGTGCTCCCCCACGAAAAAGACGGTCAGCTCCTCCACGTCCTCCAGCCGCTTCCCCAGGGTCCGGTGAGCCTCCCGGGCCGAGGGCCCCAGTTCGGCCATGGTGCCCAGCACGGCGAGTCGGGGGGGTGGAAGTGCCTCGAGGCGTTCGAGGGCGGCCCGCATGGAATCCGGGTTGGCATTGTAGGTTCCGTCGATC